>NZ_JAMCOS010000001.1:953703-1261604 GCF_028069655.1 Acidovorax sp. NCPPB 4044 | reverse complement strand
ACGAAGCCCTGGGCCGCGAAGGCGTAGCCGTTGAAAGCCACCTTGGCCAGCGCATCCTTGTTGATGGCGTAGCCGATGGCTTCGCGCACCTTGGGGTTGTCGAAAGGCTTCTGCAGCATGTTGAACGTCAGGAAGCGCTGGATGATCGAGGGCGCGGTCACGACCTCCACCTTGTCGCTCTTCTTGAGCGTGGCGATCTGCTCGTAGGGCAGCGTGAAAGCGAAGTCGGCCTCACCCGTCTGCAGCATGGCGGCGCGGGTGTTGTTCTCGGTCACGGGCTTCCAGGTGACCTGGTCCACCTTGGGGTAGCCCTTCTTCCAATAGCCTGCAAACTTCTTGCCGACGATGGCTTCGGTCTGCTTCCATTCGACGAACTCGAACGGGCCCGTGCCCACGGGGTGGAAGGCGATGTCCTTGCTTCCCCACTTCGTGAGGGCGGCGGGGGAAATCATCGCGGCGGACGCATGCGCCAGCGCGTTGATGAACGGGCCGAAGGGCTCCTTCAGCGTGATGCGCAGGGTCTGGGGATTCACCGCCTCGACCTTGGCCACGCGGTTGAACTGGTTGGCGCGCAGCAGGCGGTTGGCCGGATCCATCACGCGGTCCAGGTTGGCCTTGGCCGCCGCAGCGTTGAATTCGGTTCCGTCGTGGAACTTCACGCCCGCGCGTAGCTTGAAGGTGTAGACCAGTCCGTCCTTGGAGACCTCATAACCTTCGGCCAGCACGTTCTTGACCTTCATGTCCTTGTCGAACGAGAACAGGCCCTCGTAGAAGGTCTTGGTAACAGCCGTGGTGATGGTCGTGTTGGTGTTGTAGGGGTCCAGCGTCTCGGGCTGCTGGTAGATGGCCAGCACGGCATTGCCCGCGGCCAGCACGGAGCCGGATGCGGACAGGGCCGCAAGGGCCAGCAGGCTGGCTGCGATGCGGCGGGATGCAAAGGTTTTCTTCATGGTGGACTCCGGTTGAAAAAGGGACGAAGGCAGGAAGGAACGCACGGGGAAAGGAGAGGACGGGTGCCGCTGGCGGTCTGCCGCTCAGTACAGGTTGGCAATGGCGTGGCGCGCCACGAAGTGGCCCGCGCCCACCTGCACCAGCGGCTGCACCGCCGGCTCGTCGCCCACGGCGCGGATGGGGCTGGGAATGTCGCCTTCCTGCAGCGAGCGCTTGAGGTGGCGGCGCGCCGGATCGGCGATGGGCACCGCGGCCATGAGCTTCTTCGTATAGGGGTGCTGGGGGCTCTCGAAGATTGCGCGGCGCGGCCCGATCTCCACGATCTGCCCCAGGAACATCACCGCCACGCGGTGGCTGATGCGCTCCACCACCGCCATGTCGTGCGAGATGAAGAGGAAGGCCACGCCCAGCTCGCGCTGCAGGTCCAGCATCAGGTTCACGATCTGCGCCTGGATCGACACGTCCAGCGCGGAGACCGATTCATCCGCCACCACCACCTTGGGGTTGAGCGCCAGGGCGCGCGCAATCGCGATGCGCTGGCGCTGGCCGCCCGAGAATTCGTGCGGGTAGCGCTGTGCGTGCTCGTGCGGCAGCCCGACCTTCTCCATCAGCCATTCCACGCGGGCCTGTGCCTCCTCGCGCGTGCAGGTCTTGTGCACGAGCAGCGGCTCCATGATCGAGAAACCCACCGTGAGGCGCGGGTCGAGCGATGCGAACGGGTCCTGGAAGATGAACTGGATGTCGCGCCGCAGGGCCTGCACCTCGGAGGTGGGCAGGTCCAGGATGTTGCGGCCGCCGAATTCGATGGCGCCGCTCTGGCTGTCCACCAGGCGCAGCAGCGACCGGCCGGTGGTGGATTTGCCGCAGCCCGATTCGCCCACCAGCGCGAGCGTCTCGCCCGGGTAGAGGTCGAAGCTCACCCGCTCCACCGCATGCACGCGGCGCTTGACGCGGTTGAACAGGCCCGAGCGCAGGTCGAACCGCGTGACCAGGTCCTTCACGCGCAGGATCGGCTGCGCCGCCTCGGACCGCGTGTCGGGCGGGGTGGACTCCAGCACGGGGGCGGCATGCCCATCGGCGCGCAGCAGCTCGAACGGGCGCGGCAGGTCGGTGCCCTGCATGGCGCCCAGCTTGGGCACGGCCGACAGCAGCGCACGCGTGTAGGCATGCTGCGGCGCGGCGAAGACGCGCTCCGACGCGCCCTCTTCCACCTTGTCGCCGCGGTACATGACCAGCACGCGGTCGGCCACCTCGGCCACCACGCCCATGTCGTGCGTGATGAAGATCACGCCCATGTGCATCTCGTCCTGCAGCTGCCGGATGAGCTGCAGGATCTGGGCCTGGATGGTCACATCGAGCGCGGTGGTGGGCTCGTCGGCGATCAGCAGCTGCGGCTTGCACGACAGCGCCATGGCGATCATCACGCGCTGGCGCATGCCGCCCGAGAGCTGGTGCGGAAAACGGTCCAGCACGTTGCGCGCCTCGGGGATGCGCACCAGCTCCAGCATGCGCAGCGCCTCGGCGCGCGCGGCCGCGCGGTCCTTGCCCTGGTGCACGCGGATGGATTCTGCGATCTGCTCGCCCGCGGTGAACACCGGGTTGAGCGAGGTCATCGGCTCCTGGAAGATCATCGCCACGTCGGCACCGCGCACGGCGCGCAGCGTGGAGTTGCTGGCGCGCACCACGTCCAGCACCTGGCCGCTGCGGCGGCGCAATGCCACCGATCCGCCGATGATCCGGCCGCCGCCGTGCTCCACCAGCCGCATCAGCGCGAGCGAGGTGACCGACTTGCCCGAACCCGATTCGCCCACGATGGCCAGTGTCTCGCCCCGGTCCACATGGAAGCTCAGGTTGCGCACGGCATCCACCGTGCGCTCGGAATTCGCGAAGCGGATGGTGAGGTCGTCCACGGCCAGCACGCGCTGCTCGGGCAGGGCAGGAAGCGGAGAAGAAGTCGAAGCGGTGGGTTTCATGGCAGGGCCGGGGAGAGGGTTCGGTCGCAGGTCGGCAAAAGCAGGCGGGCAGGGGGACAACTGGCGAAAGCGAGAGAGCGCGCGTTCAGCGGTAGATGAAGGTTTCGGGCGCCTGGCCCGCGCGGGCCAGGCCGCGGTACATGCCCTCGGTGTTGAACGGCAGGCAGACGTTGCCGTGGCGGTCCACGGCGACGAGCCCGCCCGTTCCGCCGATGGCCGGCAGCGCGCCATGCACCACCGCGTCGCAGGCCTCGGCCAGGGACAGGCCGGCATAGGCCATGCGCGCGCACAGGTCGTGCGCGGCCGCCACGCGGATGAAGCTCTCGCCGTGCCCCGTGCAGGAGACGGCCGCCGTGCGGTCGTCCGCGTAGGTGCCTGCGCCGATCAGCGGGCTGTCGCCCACGCGGCCCGGGCGCTTGTTGGTCATGCCGCCCGTGGACGTGGCGGCGGCCAGGTGGCCCTGGGCGTCCAGCGCCACGGCACCCACCGTGCCCATCTTGCGGTCTTCGTCGATGGCACGGCCCGCGAGTGCCGCGGCGCCATCGTGGTCCAGCACGGCGCCGGCCTGCCGGGCGAGCGCGGCGTCCAGCTGCTCGCGGCGCGCGGCCGTGGAGAAGTGCGACGGAGCGACCATCTCCAGGCCGGCTTCGCCCGCCAGGCGCTCGGCGCCCGCGCCGGCCATGAGCACATGCTGGCCGTGGCGCATCACGGCGCGCGCCGCCAGCACGGGATTGCGCACGTGCGCCACGCCGGCCACGGCGCCGGCCGCGAGCGTCGCGCCGTCCATGAGCGCGGCATCGAGTTCATGCGTGGCATCGGCCGTGAACACCGCACCGTGGCCGGCATTGAACAGCGGGCATTCCTCCAGCAGGCGCACGGCCTCGCACACGGCATCCACCGCGCTGCCGCCCTGCTCCAGCACGGCCTGCCCCGCGCGCAGCACCTCCTGCAGGGCAGCGTGGTAGGCCCGCTCCTGGTCTGCGCTGATGGTGGCGCGGCTGAGCGTGCCCGCGCCCCCGTGGATGGCGATCACCGGGGTGGCAGGCGAGGCGGAAGGATGCGAAGCGGTCATGCAGCAGTCGGTGAAGGCAAAGGGCCCGGCGAAGGAAACGGTCGGGCAAGCAGGAAATAAAAAAAACGAAAGGGCCGGGGCCCGGCTCAACGCCCCGCGCCGCGGGTGCGCGCGGGCCGGCCCGCGCGCACCTCGGTCTTGCGGCCCGCCGTGTCGGCCGCCCGCGGGGCGAGCCGGCTGCGGGAGCTGTCGTGCAGCCAGGGCAGCACGGCTTCGGTCATGCGGGCGGCGGTCTTCACCGAATCCCGGGCCTGGTGCGCGACGGCGCTGGTGAGCGCCTCGATCAAGGCGAGGGCCGAGGATTCGGAGTTGGCCGCGTACTGGTTCTCGGTCTGCGCGAACAGGCAGCCGTGCGCGAAGGGCACGAGCGGCGACTGCGCACCGTCGGTGAGCGCGAGCACTCGCACGCCGCGCTCGAAGGCGCCCTGCGCCAGCACCACGGTGTCGGTGAGGTAGCGCGGGTAGCTGATGGCGATGAGCAGGTCATCGGCGCCCATGCGCGTCAGCATGCGGGCGCCGTACGACGCGCCCCCCACGCCGGCAAGCAGGTGCACGTTGTCGCAATGCGCGTCCAGGCCGCGCTGCAGCAGTCCGGCCAGCCATCCGCTCGCGCCAAAGCCCGCCAGGTAGACGCGCCGTGCGCCCACGATGGCCTGCACCGCGGCCTCGCAGGCGGCCGGGTCCAGCGCATCGCGCGTGGCGGCGATGTTGCGCTGGCTCTCCTCGAGGGCGGCGGCGAACACATCGCGGATGGAGGTGGGCTTCTCCAGCTTGATACGCATCTTCTCGATGGGCGCGAGCATCGCCTCGAAGCCCTTGACCAACTCCGCCCGCAGCATCGGGTAGCCCTCCAGGCCGATGGCCCGCGCGAAGCGGTTGGCCGTGGCGATGGACACGCCCACGGCCGATGCCAGTTCGTCGATCGGCATGGTGGCCGCCTGCAGCGGATGCGCGAGCACGTAGTCCGCCATCTGCTGGTGCGAACGCGTCAGCAGGGGCCGTGCACGGCCGATGCGGATCGCGATCGAGACGGCATCGCCAGCGGCGTCGGGAAGGTCGGACATGGGCAAGGGAAGCAACGGAGCCCGGCGCACGGAGCGGCGGAATGCGATTGATAAAAAATTTACAACATCGTCATATTAAAGAAAAAAATCAATCATTCAAAGCGTTTTCCGGACGCACGCGTTTGGTGCGGCGCAGCATGAAAAAAGGCCCCATGCGGTGCATGGGGGCCTGCAAAAGCGGCACGCCTGCCGCATCGGGGAAAACACTTAGGGCGGCCCACACAACTCAGCGAAGCGGTTCTGGCCAGGCGCCGCGTCGCAGGCAGTACGGGTAGTACGACAAGAGGCGGCAACGACGCGAAAAGAGTTTGTGAGCAACTCCTGGGGCGCTATTCGGCCTGGATGTTCGCGGCCTTCACCACCTGCGCCCAGGTGGCCAGGTCGGACTTCACGCGCGCGCCGAGCTGCTGCGGGTTCTGGTAATCGGCGGTGGCGCCCTGCTCCTGCGCCTTCTGCTGGAACGCCGGGTTCTGCACCACCGTGCGCACGTCGGCCACCAGCTTGTCCACCGCGGCCCGGGGTGTATTGGCCGGAGCGAACAGCGCGAACCACGACGTGGCATCCACCTTGGGATACCCCGCCTCGGCCGTGGTGGGCACGTTGGGCAGGCTCGGCAAACGCTCCTTGCCGGTGACCGCCAGCACACGCAGCTTGCCCGCCTGGATGTGCGGCATGAAGGGCGGCGCGGTGCCGAAGGTCAGGTCCACCTGCCCGCCCAGCAGGTCCTGCAGCGCGGGGCCGGTGCCCTTGTAGGGCACGTGCACCATCTTCACGCCGCCCTGCTGCTCCAGTATGGCACCCGTGACGTGCTGCAGCGAGCCGTTGCCCGACGATGCGTAGTTCAGCTTGCCGGGGTTCGCCTTGGCGTAGGCGACCAGCTCGCCCAGCGTCTTCACAGGCAGGCCGTCGCGCACCACGATGATCTGCGGCGCCGACAGCACGTTCGCGATGGGCTGGAAGTCGCCCGCGTCCCAGGCCTTCTGCGCGGTGAGCAGCGGCGAGATCACGTGGTAGCCCGAGTACTGCATGAGCAGCGTATAGCCGTCGGGTTCGGCGCGTTTCACGGTCGCGGCGGCGATGTTGCCGTTGCCACCGCCCTTGTTGTCCACCACCACCGACTGGCCCAGCACGGGGCCGAGGGCCTGCGCGAGCATGCGCGCCGACAGGTCGGTGGTGCCGCCGGCCGCAGTGGGCACGACGAGGGTGACGGGCTTTGCCGGGTACGCGGCCTGCTGCGCCAACGTGCCGAGCGGCAGGGCTGCGGCACAGGCTGCCAGGGTGGCCAGCGCGAGCCGGCGTGGAAGGAATCGTTGCATCGGTTGTCTCCGGGGTCGTTGTAGTGATTCGTCGGGTGTCTTCTTGTCTGCCTGAGCACGTTGCGCGCGCGGCCGGAGCGGCGGCACCGCCGTCCGTCAGTCCACGGTGGCGCCGGTCTCCTTGACCACGCGCGCCCACTGCGGCAGTTCGGCCTGCACCTGCGCGCCCAGTTGCGCGGAGCTGCCCTTGAACGGCTCGCAGCCCACGCCGGCGAGCTTGTCCACCACGTCTTTCTGTTCCAGCGCGCGGGCCACCTCGGCCTGCAGGCGCTGCACGATGGCTGCGGGCGTGCCGGCGGGCGCGAACAGCGCATACCAGGGCGACTGGCCGAAGCCCGGCAGCGTCTCGCCGATCGTCGGCACGCCGGGCAGCGCGGCCACCGGCCGGCGGTTGACCACGCCGAGCACCTTGAGCTTGCCTGCCTTGATGAACGCGATCGACGACGGCAGGCTCTGCACCGACAGCGGCACCTGCCCGCCCGCCACGTCCGTCGCCGCTGCGGCCGAGCCTTTGTACGGCACGTGCTGCAGCCGGATGCCCGCCGCCTTCTGCAGCATCTCGCCGATCAGGTGGTTCAGCGTGCCGTTGCCGGCCGAGGCGATGGCGTAATGCCCGGGCCGGGCCTTGGCCAGCGCGATGAGCCCGGCCACGTCGTTCGCGGGGAACGACGGGTGCGCGACCAGCACATAGCCCGCCGTGGCCACGGGCGCCACGGGCTCGAAGTCCTTCACCGGATCGAACCCCGGGCTGCGGTAGAGCGCCGGGCCGATCACGTGCGCGCTGTCGGCCGTGAGCAGCAGCGTGTAGCCATCGGGCCTGGCGCGTGCGGTGGCGGCCGTGGCGAGCATGCCGCCCGCACCGGGCCGGTTGTCCACCACCACGCTCTGGCCCATCTGCTCCGACAGGCGCTGCGCCAACACGCGCGCAATGGCATCGTTGGCGCCACCGGCCGCCTGCGGCACCACCAGCGTGACCGGCCTGGACGGGTAGCGGTCCTCGGCCCAAGCGGCCCCGGCGGGCGCACACAGGCAGGCGGCCAGGGCCTGCAGCGCACGGCGGCGTTGCAGGGCCTGCGGTGGGGGGATCGGCGGGTGCATGGTGCTTGTCTCCTGTAGTCGTGTGGTGTCGCTGTTTTTTCTTCTCTGCCCGCTCAGCGCGCCAGGGCGCGCGCCCGCAGGGCCTCCAGCTCCGCCGGCGGCGGGTGCAGGTCGAGCCGGCGGCCCGCCTTGGCGATCTGGCTGGGGGTGTCGTGGCCGATCAGCGCCGGCAGGCGCCGCGCGGCCTCCAGCAGCGCAGCGAGGTCCACGCCCGTGTCGTAGCCCATGAGTTCGAGCGCATGCACCACGTCCTCGCTGCACACATTGCCCGACGCTCCGGGCGCATACGGGCAGCCGCCCAGGCCGCCCAGCGAGGCGTCGAACCGGTCCGCGCCCGCGCCGATGGCCGCCAGCACGTTCGCGAGGCCCATGCCGCGCGTGTTGTGGAAGTGCAGCGTGAACCCCATGCCCGGCCAGCGCGCGCGGGCAGCGGCCACGAGTGCCGCGACCTGCGCCGGATGCGCCATGCCCGTGGTGTCGCACAGCGTGATGCCGCCCACGCCCAGGTCCGCGAAGCGCTGCACGAGGCCGAACACCCCGGCCTCGGCCACGTCGCCCTCCATCGGGCAGCCGAACACGCACGACAGCGACACGTTCACCGCCACGCCCGCGCCCTGCGCCGTGGCCACCACCTGCGCGAGCGATGCGAACGACTGCTCCCGCGCCATGCGCAGGTTGACGAGGTTGTGCGTCTCGCTCGCCGACATGACGAGGTTCAGCTCGTCGGTGCGCGCCTCGATGGCCCGCTCGGCGCCGCGCACATTGGGCACCAGCGCGGTGTAGACCACGCCGGGCCGGCGCGCGATCTCGCGCATCACGACCTCGGCGTCGCGCAGCGCCGGGATGGCCGTGGGCGACACGAAGGCCGTAACCTCGATCTTGGACAGCCCCGTGGCCGACAGCGCATCCACCAGCGCGATCTTGTCCTCGGTGGGCACGAAGGCCCGCTCCATCTGCAGGCCGTCGCGCGTGCCCACTTCCTGCAGGTGGATGCGGCGCCCCGCGCCGTGCCACACCGCCGTGCTCGCCGTGTTCACCGTGTCCACCGCACCGGCCGTCATTGCACCACCCCCTTCGCGCGCAGCAGCGCGATCTGCGCATCGGTCAGGCCCGCCTCGCGCAGCACCGCGTCGGTGTCATCGCCCAGGCGCGGCGCGCTGGAGCGGATGGAGCCCGGCGTGGCCGAGAGCTTGGGCACGATGCCCGGCACCTCCACCGTGTAGCCGTCGCGCGTGGTCTGGGCCAGCAGCATGTCGCGCGCCCGGTAATGCGGGTCTTGCGCGATGTCGCGGGCGGTGTAGACCTTGCCGGCCGGCACCCGCGCGGCGCCCAGCGCATCCATCACCTCGCGCACCGTGCGCGTGGCCGTCCAGCCGCCGATGGCGCCGTCGATCTCCTGCACGCGCGCCACGCGGCCGGCGTTGCTCGCCAGATCGGGCGCGGCGGCCAGGTCCGGCCGGCCGATGGCGTCCATCAGCCGCCGGAAGATGCTGTCGCCGTTGCCCGCCACCAGCACCCAGCCGTCGGTGCACGGGTAGGCGTTGGACGGTGCGATGCCCGGCAGCGCGCTGCCCGCGGCGTCGCGCACCGCACCGAAGGCGCTGTATTCGGGCACCAGGCTCTCCATCACGTTGAACACCGCCTCGTGCAGCGCCACGTCGATCACCTGGCCCTGCCCGCCGTTCACCTTGCGGTGGTAGAGCGCGGTGAGCACGCCGATCGCGCCGTGCAGCGCGGCCAGCGTGTCGCCGATGGATACGCCCACGCGCACCGGCACGCGGCCCGGCTCGCCCGTCAGGTGGCGCAGCCCGCCCATGGCCTCGCCGATCATGCCGAAGCCCGGCAGGTCGCGGTACGGCCCCGTCTGGCCGTAGCCCGAGATGCGCAGGATCACGAGGCCCGGGTTGAGCGCATGCAATTCCTCGGGCGACATGCCCCAGCCTTCCAGCGTGCCGGGGCGGAAGTTCTCGATCAGCACGTCGGCCTCGGCGATCAGCGTGCGCGCGATGTCCTGGGCCTCGGGCTGGCGCAGGTCCAGCGCCACCGACCGCTTGTTGCGCGACTGCACCTGCCACCACACCGAGGTGCCGTCCTTCAGCATGCGCCAGTTGCGCAGCGGGTCGCCCGTGCCGGTCGCCTCGATCTTGACCACGTCGGCACCGAACTCGCCCAGCGTCTTGCCGCAGAACGGGCCGGCGATCAGTTGCCCCATCTCGATCACCCGCACGCCGGCGAGCGCTGCGGGCGCCGGGGCCGCGGGGCCGGCGGCGGGCGGGGTGGGTGTGGCGGCGGCCGAAGCCGCGGGCGTGGATGTCATCCGTGTCGTCTCCTGGGGGTGGGCGGATCATGCCCAGTGCGCGCCGGGCCGCAAAACGCCCATCCACGAAGGTGCCATCGCAAACCGGCATGGCAGCGCCCGGCGCCCCGCCGGGGCCGCTACCATCGGCGCCCATGAAACTCGACCCGGTGTCCCTGCGCCTGTTCGTCGCCGTGATGGAGGAGAACGCCATCGCGCGGGCCGCCGCGCGCGAGCACATCGCCGCATCGGCCGCCAGCCGGCGCCTGGCGGAGCTGGAGGACGCGCTGGGCGTGGTGCTCTTCGCGCGCAGCAACCGCGGCAGCGAGCCCACCGACGCCGCCTACGCGCTGCTCGACGTCGCGCGCGGCGTGCTGAACGACCTCGACGGCATCGCCGTGCAGATGCGCGACTACCGCGCCGGCGTGCGCGGCCAGGTGCGCGTGGTGGCCAACATCTCGGCCATCACGCAGTTCCTGCCGTGGGACCTGCAGCGCTTCATGGCCGCGCACCCGCAGGTGCAGGTGCGGCTCGAAGAGCAGATCAGCAGCGCCATCGCGCAGTCGGTGGCGGAAAACGCGGCCGATGTCGGCATCCTCAACCACGGCAACTACGGCGACCGCGTCACCCTGCTGCCCTACCGGCAGGACGAGCTGGTGCTGGTCGCGCCGCGCGGCCATGCGCTGGCGCGGCGGCGCAGCGTGCGGCTGGCCGAGGCGCTGGACTGCGACTTCGTGGGCGTGCACCCTGGCAGCGCCATCAACAACCTGCTCATCCGCGCCGCGGCCGAGGCCGAGAAGCCGCTGCGCCTGCGCATCCAGGTGACCAGTTTCGACGCGCTGTGCCTCATGGTGTCGGCCGGGCTCGGCGTGGGCGTGTTGCCGCGCGGCAGCGCCCGGCTCTACGTGGGCGCGCTGCCGCTGCGCACCGTGGCGCTGGCCGAGCCATGGGCGCAGCGGCAGCTGGCGCTGTGCGTGCGCTCGGTCGATGCGCTCTCCAGCGTGCCGCGGCTGCTGGTGGACCACCTGCGCGCGGCCCCGCCGCCGGAGGTCGCGCCATGACCGCCCCGCTCTCCATGCCACCCATGCTTCCCATTCCCCCCTCCGCGCCCACCCCCACGCCCGCCGAGCCCAGCTCGCCGCTGGCCTGGGACATCTTCTGCCAGGTGATCGACAACTTCGGCGACATCGGCGTGTGCTGGCGGCTGGCGGCGCAGCTGGGCGCGCTCGGCCACCGCGTGCGGCTCTGGACCGACGACGCCTCGGCCCTCGCGTGGATGGCCCCTGCGGGCGCGCCCGGCGTGGACGTGCGCCCCTGGCCCACCGCCCCGCTCCCCGGCCGCCCGGGCGATGTGCTCGTCGAAGGCTTCGGCTGCGGAATTGCTCCTGAATTCATAGCAAACTTTTCAATGGATCCGGCGGCATCCGGCACAAAACCCTTGTGGATCAACCTGGAATACCTGTCCGCCGAGGCGTATGTCGAGCGCAGCCACCGCCTGCCCTCGCCGATCTTCTCGGGGCCGGGCGCAGGCTGCACGCGCTGGTTTTTCTACCCGGGCTTCACGGCGCGCACCGGCGGCCTGCTGCGCGAGCCCGACCTGCCCGCCCGGCAGGCCGCCTTCGACCGCGCGGGCTGGCGCGCGCGCCACGGCGTGGGCCCGGCGGACCTGGCCGTCTCGCTCTTCTGCTACGAGCCGGCCGGCCTGCCGGACCTGCTGGCGCAGCTTTCCGCGCTGCCGGGCGCCCACCTGCTGGCCGCACCGGGCCGCGCGGCCACGGCGGTGCGCGCGGCGCTGGACGGCACCCCCCCCTACATTCCAGGCAAAAATGGCTCCATGCCGCCGGATCCATTGAATAGTTTGCTATCGATTTCATACCTGCCGCCGTGCCCCCAGCCGGCATTCGACGAGGGGCTCTGGGCCTGCGACCTGAACGCCGTGCGCGGCGAAGACTCGCTGGTGCGGGCGCTCTGGGCCGGCCAGCCGTTCGTCTGGCATATCTATCCGCAGGACGACGGCGCCCACCACGCCAAGCTTGATGCCTTCCTTGACTGGCTGCAGGCGCCCGCCTCGCTGCGGCGCTTCCACCACGCCTGGAACGGCATCGGCGGCGCCGCGCCGCTGCCCCGGCTGGAGGCGGGCATGCTCGCCGAATGGCGCGGCTGCACGCTCGCGGCACGCACCCGCCTGCTGGCGCAGGACGACCTCGCCACGCAATTGCTCGGGTTCGTCCGCGAAAAAAGCTAAAATCTGCGGCTTTGCGCCAAACGGGGCGGCACACCCTCGCGTGCCGGCCGGCGCATCCCCCCGCCGCGGAACATGCCCCGGCGCCCTCCATCCGCCGCGTGCCGTGCGGCTTTTCGGGCGCTCCGGTGCGTTGAGCGGCCCCAACCCAGGCAAACCTGCTATGAAAATCGCTCAAGAAATCCGCGCCGGCAACGTCATCATGCACGGCAAGGACCCGATGGTCGTCCTGAAGACCGAATACGCCCGCGGCGGCCGCGGCGCCGCCACGGTCCGCATGAAGCTCAAGAGCCTGATCGGCAACTTCGGCACCGAAAACGTGTTCAAGGCCGACGACAAGATCGACAACGTCATCCTCGACAAGAAGGAATGCACGTACTCGTACTTCGCCGACCCGATGTACGTCTGCATGGACACCGAATACAACCAGTACGAAGTCGAAGCCGAGAACATGGGCGACGCGCTGAACTACCTCGAAGACGGCATGGGCCTCGAAGTGGTGTTCTACGACGGCAAGGCCATCTCGGTCGAGCTGCCCACCAGCGTGGAACGCGAAATCACCTGGACCGAGCCCGCCGTCAAGGGCGACACGTCCGGCAAGGTGCTCAAGCCCGCCAAGATCGCCACGGGCTTCGAAGTCTCCGTGCCGCTGTTCGTGGCGCAAGGCGACAAGATCGAAATCGACACGCGCACGGGCGAATACCGCAAGCGCGTCTGAGGTCAGGCCTCCGCCCGGCCTTCGGGCGGCGAGCGCCCAACCCGAACAGGGCACCGTTCCACATGGACGGTGCCCTTTTTTCATGCCTGCGCGAGGACCTTCAGCGCTTTTCAGGACGCTTCAGCCGGGCTTCAGCGCTGCGTGCCGGGTGCGCCAACACAATGGCCGTGGAGCTTTTCTCCAGGGAGGACACACCATGAAAACACCACAGAAGCCATCCATCCGACGCACCGCTGCCACGCCGCAGCTGCTCGCGGCCATCCTTGCCACCGGCCTGTACTCGGCGGGCGCACACGCCGAGCCGTGCCGCGCCATGGCATCCGTCCAGCAGAGCGGCATCTCGGCCAACAACAATGCGGCCGGCGGGCACCTCAACCAGCACATCTTCGGCGCCACGCCGCCCGCAGGCCTGAGCCAGGCCACCAAGACCCTGTTCTCCAGCGTCGAGGAATACACGGGCTTCTGGAACAACTACCTGAATCCGGACAAATACAAGGGCGATGCGGTCAACTGCTCGGGCAGCGACGCCCGGCAGAAAGTGACCGTCTACAGCGTGCTCAAGAAGGACAAGATCGGCGGCTTCAACTGCACCGCCGCAAACGCCCAGGGCGTCTGCACCGCGAAGACGAGCTCGCAGTATTCGAACATCCAGCTCGACTTCAAGGTGGTCGGTGGCCAGTGGATCCTGCTCACGGCCTACCCGACCAACTGAGCGCGGGCTACCGCGCCGCGCCGCGGCGGTACAGCCGCAGCGTGGCCAGCAGGCCGCAGCCGGCGGCCGCCGTCATCCACCAGCCCGGCGCGGCCTTGTCGCCCGACCACTCGATCAGGCCCGTCGCGACCGCCGGCGTGAAACCGCCGAACACCGCCGTGGCGAGGCTGTAGGCGAGCGAGAAGCCCACCGTGCGCACGTCCACCGGCATCACCTCGGTCAAGGCCACCACCATGGCGCCGTTGTAGCTCGCGTAGAGGAAGGACAGCCACAGCTCCACCTCCAGCATGCGGGTGAAGTCCGGCGAGGCCACCAGCCACTTCAGCGCCGGATAGGCCGTGAGGATGGTCAGCACCGTGAACGCCACCAGCAGCGGCTTGCGGCCGACGCGGTCGGACAGCGCGCCCATCACCGGCAGCCAGAAGAAGTTGGAGAGCGCCACGCACAGCGTCACCGCCAGCGCATCGGTGGTGCTCAGGTGCAGCACGCTCTTGCCGAAGGTCGGCGTGTAGACGGTGATGAGGTAGAACGACACCGTCGTCATCGACACCATCATCATCCCCGCGATCACCAGCCCCCCGTTGGACAGGATCGAGCGGAAGATCTCGCGCGTGGAAGGACGGTGCTTGCGCGCCTTGAATTCCTCGGTTTCCTGCAGCGAGCGGCGGATGATGAACAGCACCGGCACGATCAGGCAGCCCACGAAGAACGGCACGCGCCAGTAGAAATCCGCGATCTCCTGCGGCATGAAGGTCACGTTGAGCCAGTAGCCCAGCGCCGCCGCCACGATGATCGCCACCTGCTGGCTGGCCGACTGCCAGCTCACGTAGAAGCCCTTGCGGCCCGGCGTCGCCATCTCGGCCAGGTACACCGACACTCCGCCCAGCTCCACGCCGGCCGAGAACCCCTGCAGCAGCCGCCCGGTCAGCACCAGCAGCGGCGCCGCCAGGCCGATGGTGGCATAGCCCGGCACGCAGGCGATGAGCAGCGTGCCCACCGCCATCAGCGCCAGCGTGACGATCAGGCCCTTGCGGCGGCCCACGCGGTCCACATAGGCCCCCAGGAGGACGGCGCCGAGCGGCCGCATCAGGAAGCCCGCGCCGAACGTCATGAACGTGAGCATCAGCGACGCGAACTCGTTGCCCGAAGGGAAGAACGCCTTGGAGATCTGCGTGGCGTAGAAGCCGAACAGGAAGAAGTCGAACATCTCCATGAAGTTGCCGCCCGTCACGCGCAGGACGGTGGCCGCCTTCGATGGCGCAGGCGTGGAGGGAGCGGCTTCGCTGCCGGAAGCCGCCCTGGAGGGATGTGAGGAGGAAGTCATCGGGGGACAGGGATGCCGCGGTGAAAGAGGCGCAGCATGTCCAGAAGTGGAAACCCTGAAATTAGAGCCCAGCCATGCGCGAAATCCGTGCGTGGAATTGCGTATGCGCGCCGCGCCCACTGGTGCCGCCGGTGCCGCCGGGCACGGCATGGCGCAAGCGCACGGCAGGCGCATCTCAGCCGACCACCACCGCCCCCACCAGCCAGACATTGGCCACGGAAATCACCCCGAACAGCGTCCACGCGAGCCAGCGCACCGTGCGTCCGTTGGCAAAACCGCCCATCACCGAGCGGTCGCTCGTGAAGCGGATGAGCGGCCACATCGCGAAGGGCAACTGGAAGCTCAGCACCACCTGGCTCAGCACCAGCATCTTGCCCACGCCCTCGTCGCCCAGCCACCACACGCCCAGCAGCGCGGGAACGAGCGCGAGAACCCGCGTGATCAACCGGCGCTGCCAGCAGGGGATCTTCAGGTTCAGGAATCCCTCCATCACGATCTGCCCGGCGATCGTGCCCGTGAACGTCGAGCTCTGCCCCGATGCGAGCAGCGCGATGCCGAACAGCGTGGCCGCCAGCGCGCTACCCACCAGCGGTTCGATCAGGCGGTAGGCATCGGCGATGTCGGCCACATCCTGGTGGCCGCGGCTGTGGAAGGCGCTCGCGGCGAGCACCATGATGGCCGCGTTCACCAGCAGGGCCAGCGACAGCGACACCACCGCATCCAGCGTGCAGAAGCGGATCGCCTCGCGCCGGCCGGCGTCGCTGTCGTCCACCAGGCGCGTCTGCACGATGGACGAATGCAGGTACAGGTTGTGCGGCATCACCGTGGCACCTACGATGCCGATGGCCAGGTACAGCGCGCCGGGTTGCTGCAGCCGCTCCAGGCTGGGGGCGAAGCCCATCGCCACCTCGGTCCAGAGCGGCTGCGAGAACGCCAGCTCTACCGCGAAGCACGCCGCGATGGTGCCGACCAGCGCGAGGACGATGGCCTCCACCCGCCGGAAGCCGGCGCCCTGCAGGCCCAGCACCAGCAGCGTATCGAAGGCGGTGATGCCAATGCCCACCGGAATGGAGACACCGAACAGCAGGTGCAGCGCCAGCGCCCCGCCCAGCACCTCGGCCAGGTCGCAGGCGATGATGGCCAGCTCAGCCCCCGCCCACAGGAAACGGTTGGCCGCCGGCCCGTAGCGCTCGCGGCACAGCTGCGCCAAGTCCCGCTGCGCCACCAGCCCCAGCCGCACGCACAGCGCCTGCAGCAGCATGGCCGCCAGGCTGGCCAATAGCACCACGAACAGCAGCCCGTAGCCGAAGCGCGAGCCCGCCTCGATGTCGGTCGCCCAATTGCCCGGATCCATGTAGCCCACGGACACCAGCAGGCCCGGGCCGGCGTAGCGCAGCAGCTTCTTGTGGAACGGCAGCCCCGGATCGATCCGGACCGAGCCCTTCACTTCCGAAGGGCAGAACGGAGCGGTGGCGGTGCGCGGGAGCGGGAAGAACATCGAAGCGATCTTATGCAACCGGGCAAGCACGCGTGCGGCAAAAGTTGCTATCCCTTGGATAGCGGGTTGTCCGCCCCGGCAATCGAGCACCGGGGTATTTGAATCACCCCGCTGGCGGTTCGGCGCTCTTTGCCTGGGAAATGGCACAGGGGCAAGGCGCATGAACCTGACACGGCCTTACCGTTCGGATGGCTGCGGAGCAGGCCATGCCAGCAGACGCCGTGGAACCGGCTATGCCGGGCCACCGGGCGTCGCCCCCCCTTGGGGGATGGCGCCGCAGGCGACCCAGGGGGTAACACTAGATCGGCCGCGCCACCAGGTCGTGGCCCTGCACGCCCACGATCTGCGCACGCGTGAATTCGCCCACCTTGAGCTGCTTGCTGATCTTCTCGGGCGGCAGCAGGTGCACCACGCCGTCGATCTCGGGCGCATCGGCATAGCTGCGGCCGGTGCCGCCCTTGCGCCCGAGGGCTGGTGCATGGTCCACCAGCACCTGCATGGTGGCGCCCACGCGGCGCTGCAGCTTGGCGATGGACACTTCCTCCGCCACGGCCATGAAGCGCGCACGGCGGTCTTCGCGCACATCCATGGGCAGCATGCCCGGCAGTTCGTTGGCCACCGCGCCGTTCACGTCGCTGTAGGCAAAGCAGCCGGCCCGGTCGATCTGCGCTTCGCGCACGAAGTCGAGCAGGTGCTGGAATTCTTCTTCGGTCTCGCCCGGAAAACCGGCAATGAACGTGCTGCGGATCACCAGTTCGGGGCAGGCCTCGCGCCAGCGCTGGATGCGCTCCAGATTGCGCTCGCCGCTGGCAGGGCGCTTCATGCGCTTCAGCACATCGGGGTGGCTGTGCTGGAAGGGTACGTCGAGGTACGGCAGGACCCTGCCCGTCGCCATGAACGGGATCACCTCGTCCACGCTGGGGTACGGGTACACGTAGTGCAGGCGCACCCAGGCGCCATAGGGCTCGGCGATCTCGCCCAGCGTCTGCACCAGCTCCAGCATGCGCGTCTTCACAGGCTTGCCGTCCCAGAAACCGGTGCGGTACTTCACATCGACGCCGTAGGCAGAGGTGTCCTGGCTGATCACCAGCAGCTCCTTCACGCCGCCTTCGAACAGCGCCTTCGCCTCGTTCAGCACATCGCCGATCGGGCGCGACACGAGGTCGCCGCGCATCGAGGGAATGATGCAGAACGTGCAGCGGTGGTTGCAGCCTTCGCTGATCTTCAGGTATGCGTAGTGCTTGGGCGTGAGCTTGAGGCCCGCCACGCCGAAACCGCCGGGCACGAGGTCGATGAACGGGTCGTGCGGCTTGGGAAGGTTCTGGTGCACGGCATCCATCACATCCTGCGTGGCATGGGGGCCGGTCACCGCCAGCACGCTGGGGTGCATCTGCCGCACGAGGTTGCCGCCACCTTCGGCCGCCCGGGCGCCCAGGCAGCCCGTGACGATCACCTTGCCGTTCTCGGCCAGGGCCTCGCCGATGGTGTCGAGGCTTTCCTTGACGGCATCGTCGATGAAGCCGCAGGTGTTGACGATGACGAGGTCAGCGCCTTCGAACGTCTTGGAGGTCTGATAGCCCTCGGCGCTCAGCTGGGTCAGGATCAGTTCGGAATCCGTGAGTGCCTTGGGGCAGCCGAGGCTCACAAATCCGACTTTGGGTGTTTTCGTGGGGGAGAGAACGTCGCTCATCCCCGTATTGTCCCAGTTCCGGCCATGAGGCCCCGGGGGACCGGCCCGCGCCCCGGGGTTTTGCCCACAGAACCAGGCCGCGGATGCACTGCACGGCAGTGCCCCGATGCCTTTCAGCGCTTGATGCCGAAGGCGCCCAGCATCTGCTCGGTCTGCTTTTGCATCTGCTCCTGCATCTGCGTGAACATCGCCTGGGACTGTTCTCGGTACTGGCCCATCATGCCCTGGTAGAGCGGCGACTGCGGGCTCATGAACTGGGTCCACATCTCGGGCGTGAACCCCTGGGACTGCTCGGCCATGCGGGCCTGGAAGTCGGAGAACATCTGCACGTTCTTCTCCAGATAGGCCCCCATGAAGCCCTGCATGGCGTGGCCGTAGAAGCGGATGATGTTGGCCAGCACGGCCTCGGTGAACATCGGCGCGCCGCCGGCCTCCTCTTCCAGGATGATCTGCAGCAGGATGCTGCGCGTGAGGTCTTCGCTGGTCTTCGCGTCGCGCACCACGACCTCCTCGCCGTCGATGACGAGCTGCTTCACTTCAGCGAGCGTGATGTAGGTGGAGGTGGAGGTGTCGTAGAGCCGGCGGTTCGGATACTTCTTGACGATGCGCTGCTGCGCGCTGGGCGGAGGGGAATCGGAGGGGGCATCTGACACGGCGGGCTCCTTGAACACATGGGCCAGGGTTAATGGCGTCCTGGATTTTTTGTTATGGCAGTGCGTTCGATTCTAGGGAGCGGCCTACGGCCGTGCCGCAAAGGAATACCCTGACGCCGCGCCGGCGTCACTTTGGAAGCATTCCGCAAGACGGCATGCCGGGGCAAATGGCCTAAGATGTGCAGTGCCTTTTCCTCCCCACCGGCCCCCTCTCGGAGGTTATGTGTCCCCCCTCGCCCGCGCCGTCCTGTGGTCTGCTGCCGTGCTGCTGGCCAGCCCGGCACAACCGCAGCCGGCCGCGCCCGCAAGCGTTGCGGCCCCGGACAGGGCGGCCGCCGCGGCCCGCCCCGAGGAATGGCTCACGATCCACGGGTTCCCCGAGGTGCCGGACGGAGACATCGTCCAGATCAATCCCACAGCCCAGCAGTGGCAGAACCAGATCACCGTCGATCTGCGGGTGTCGCGCAGTTCCCTGCGCACCAGCTACAGCAAGGGCCTGTACCGCTCCTATCGCGGTGTGGCCCTGTTCGACTGCGCTCAGCGCAAAGGCTGGTACCTCTCTCTGCAGTACTTCGGTGAACCGCTCTGGCAGGGGCCGATGACGGCGCAGATCGACTTCAAGGAAAACGAAGCGCCCGTCACCTTTGCGGGCATCGCCGGAGACCCGGCCGGCAAGCTCATCCGTGCGGCCTGCCGCAAGAAATAACGCGGCAGCGCGGCCATTGCCGCCCCACGCCCATCGTCGCCATTGGCCGACACCCCTGGCACCGTGCAGTGCCTAGATTGATAGCTTTCCAGTCATCTGCACGGAGTTTCCCCGCATGTCCATTTCCTCTTCTTCCGCCCAGCGCCGCGTGGCGCTGCTCGTCACCGATGGCTTCGAGCAAGTCGAATTGACCGGTCCCCGCGACGCGTTGCGCAACGCAGGCTTCGATGCGCAGATCGTGGCGCCGAAGCCCGGTCAGGTGCAGGGCTTCAACCACGTCGACAAAGCCGACCGGTTCGATGTCGATCAAACCCTGGACGGTGCCTCGGCCGATGCGTTCGACGCCGTGGTCCTGCCCGGCGGCGTCGTGAACGCCGATGCCCTGCGTACCGAGAAAAAAGCCCAGGCCTTCGTCCAGGCGATGGAGCAGGCGGGCAAACCCGTGGCCGTGATCTGCCACGGCGCCTGGCTGCTGATCGACGCGGGCCTCGTCAAAGGCAAGACCCTCACCAGTTGGCCAAGCCTCGCGACCGATCTGCGCAATGCGGGTGCTACCTGGGTCGATGAGCCAGTCCACGTGGAAGGACCATGGATCAGTAGCCGCAAGCCCGACGACATTCCGCTATTCAATGAACAGATCCTGAAGACGCTCCAGCAAGCGCCCTCTTCAACCCGCGGCGCACAAGGCAGATAGCCCCACTGCTGCCACCTGTCTGCGCTCACTCCCTGTGCCGC
Source organism: Acidovorax sp. NCPPB 4044 (assembly GCF_028069655.1). NCBI lineage: Bacteria > Pseudomonadati > Pseudomonadota > Betaproteobacteria > Burkholderiales > Comamonadaceae > Acidovorax > Acidovorax sp. NCPPB 4044. The sequence goes on along the minus strand of NZ_JAMCOS010000001.1, from coordinate 1,241,556 downwards.
GCACTGCCCTGCGCAGCACGCAATCCAGCCACCGAGAAAGGATTCACCATGGTCACCCAGCTCGACTCCCCCGACGGCAAACCCCGCAAGGATCCCGACCGGCCCAGCCCGGCCTTCGTGGAAACGGACGACCGCACGCGCATCGACACACCGGACGGCACGGATCCCCCGCGCCAAGGGCCTTCGCCGGACCGAGACACCGGCGGCGCTCACTCCTCACCCGACCAGCGGAAGTGATACAACACGCCACCCAGCCGCGGCGGGCAACGTGCCCGGGTGGATCCGGGCCAACGCAACCCGCCGCCTGATGCACGGGACGGCGCAGGAAGCCGTCTGCCATGTTCACCATGGTGACGCTCGGAGTCATGGTGGGCCGCTTTCTCGGGGCCGTGGTCGGCCGCTGGGCGGAAGGGTTGGGGGGCGTGCTGCTCATGGGGATCGGGGCATTGATCCTGTTCGAGCCTCTCCAGGCTGCCGCCTGAGAGAAAAACAGCCCCCCCGTTCTGGCCCGCAACCCGGGGCAGTCAGGTGCCGGGCGCGACCTTCCAGAGTTCACCCTTTTCCTCGTCGGTCACGATGTAGAGCGCGCCATCCGGCCCCTGGCGCACATCCCGCACGCGTTTGCCGCGCTCTGCCAACAGCCACTCTTCGCCGACGACACGCTGGTTTTCGACCACCAGGCGCACCAGCGCCGTCTTCTTCATGCCGCCCACGAAAAGGTTGCCCTTCCAGGCAGGGAAAGCGCTGCCCGTGTACCACTGCGCACCCGACGGAGCAATCACGGGATCCCAGTAGTAGACAGGCTGGGTCAGGCCGTCGCGCGCCGTGGCCCCATCACCGATGGGGCGACCCGAATACTCTTCGCCATAGGCAATCAGCGGCCAGCCGTAGTTCTTGCCCTTCTCGATGAAATTCAATTCGTCGCCGCCCTGGGTGCCCATCTCGACAACCCACAACCCGCCTTTCGGATCGAACGCGGCGGCCTGGATATTGCGCTGCCCCAGAGACCATATCTCCGGCAACGCACCGGCACGGCCAACGAACGGATTGTCTTCAGGCACACTCCCGTCGGGGCGGATCCGGAGCACCTTGCCCAGGTGGCTGTCCAACTGCTGCGCCTGCGGCCTGGTGGCGCGGTCGGAACGCTCCCCGGTGGTCACATAGAGCATGCCGTCGGGGCCGAACGCCAGCCGCGAACCGTAGTGCTTGTCGCCGTCGTACGTTGGCATGGTGCGCAGGATCACGCTGACCTGCTCCAGGCGTGTGCGGTCCTGGGACAGCACGCCTTTCGCCACACTGGTGCCGTTGCCGCCCTGGCGCGGCTCCGAAAAGCTCCAGTAGATCGTGCGATCCGAGGCGAACTGCGGACTCAGCTCCACATCCAGCAGCCCTCCCTGGCCGCGCGCATCGACGGGCGGCAAGCCAGCGATTGGCGCACCGAGTTTCCCGTCGCTGGACACCACCCTCAAGCGGCCGGGCTTCTCCGTGACCAGCAAGGCCCCGTCCGGCAGGGGTTCGACCGACCATGGCTTGACCAGCCCTGTCGCCAGCACGGTCACCTTGAACGCTGCGCTCTTCGCAGCAGGGCAAGCGCGTGTCTGCCCTGCGAAGGCTGGCTGCTGCGACGAAGCATTGGCCGCCTTCGACTCCAGCGGCTTGCATTCGTTGGAAGGCGACGTCGGCTGGGCCCCTGCCGTGGCGAATGCCAGGGAGAGCACGGAGGCAGCAAGCGAAGGAATGGAGCGTATGGTCATGGCGGATAACGAGCATTCAGCCGATGGTTGAGTAGCCCCGCATCGTAGGTTCGCGCCTTTCCCCGGCATGTAATCCAAGACCACTTTCCGCGCATTCGCGGCACTGCCGGCAATGACAGGGCTGACCGTGCCCTATCAGCGGGATTCCGAGCCCGATCACCGTTGCGCCAATGGCGCACCAAAAGAAAAAGCCTTCTAGACCGATGATCTAGAAGGCTTTGTACCAATGGTTAGTTGGTAGGCGCGATTGGACTCGAACCAACGACCCCCACCATGTCAAAGCAAAAACCGAGGACTTCTACGGACGTCTAAGGACTTGATTTCATTGAGATATTCCAATTTTTCAACCATGGGAATCCAGTGATTTCCACCCATCTTTTCCGTACAATTTCCGCACGGTCTCCGTATCCCATGGAGACCTCGGATGCAGCGGGAGATGGGTCATGCAGTACATCCACCAAGTCACGCAGCGCGCTCGGCTCCAGCCCCGGCGTGAACCTTACTGGGCACCTCTGAGTAAAGGCCGCCATGTGGGCTTCCGCAAGATGTCAGACGGCGCAGGAACGTGGATCGCCCGCTTCTACGACGAGGCAACTCGCAAGAAGACCTACAAAGCCCTCGGTGACTTTTCCCTGCTCCCGGAACATCAACGCTACGACCTCGCAACGCGCGCTGCAACCCAGTGGTTCGAGCACATCGCGAAGGGCGGCCTAACCGCCGTCATCACGATCAAGGATGCCTGCGATCACTACGTATCGCACCAGCGCCGCACACGCTCTGAGAAGGCGGCACACGATGCAGAGCAACGCTTCAACAACTACGTTCTGAACGACCCCAAACTGGCCGCGACCGACCTGTCCAAGCTGACACCAAGTCACGTCGCGGCATGGCGCAAGGCCCTGCAGGACAAGCCCAAGAAAAACGGCAAACCCCGGTCGGAAAGTTCGTTCAACCGCGACATGACATGCTTTCGGGCAGCGCTCAACCTCGCCTTGGAGGATGGCTTCGTCACCAGCAATTTCGCGTGGCGCAGCAAGCTCAAGCCGCTCAAGAACGTCGACCGTCGACGCGAGCTGTATCTCAACATCGAACAGCGCCGCACATTCATTTCGCACGCAGCGCCAGACCTCGCCCACTTCCTTCGAGGCATGTCCGTGGTGCCGCTGCGACCGGGCGCCCTCGCACAACTGCAGGTTTCCCGCTACGACCCACGGCTGCAGACCCTGTCCATCGGCAACGACAAGGCTGGGCGCGGACGACGGATCGCGTTGCCGAAGACCACCGCCGAGTTCTTTGCCAGCCTCTGCGAAGACCAACCGGGAACAGCGCCGATCTTCCGACGAGCCGAAGGCAAGGCATGGAACAAGGATGCCTGGAAGCATCCTGTGAGCGAAGCCGTGGCTACAGCAGGTCTTCCTGCTGGTACCACCATGTACACCCTGCGCCATAGCACGATCACCGACCTCATCCAAGCCGGCCTCGATACCCTGACAGTGGCCCAGATCGCCGGGACTTCCGTCCGGATGATCGAGCTGTACTACGGCCACCTGACCCGCGAGCACGCGAAGACCGCCCTCGCCACCCTGGCACTTTGACGAAAAGCCCTGATGTCATCCGCCCCTAACCCGTAGCTGGACGCTACGAATTCATGCCTTATGGCACACTGTCAATGCCAAATGGCAGAAAAGGTGCATCCATGGCGACCAAGCAAACCCACATCCGAAGCCCCCGAGCAACCGGCTCCTGGGTCTTCGCAGACGACCATCATCAGCCTCACCTCTCTGACGATCTGAAGGAGCTCTACAGCTCGCTCATCGACGCCAACGGCCTTCACTTGGTCATCACGTTGGAATTGCTCGGAGGCCACAAGGTCTTCACGCAAGCGCCGCGCAACATGCTGGACGTGCACCACTGGGTTTCGCACGGCATCCCCAGCGCATCGATTTCTCACCTGGCCCATGCCATCGAGCCACTGTCCTCGCACACCTTGAGTGAAGCCCTCGGCGTCAGCCTGCGCACCTTGCACCGCAAGAAAGGCGCGGACAACGACACCCTCAGCGTGGCGCAAGGTGGCCGGACCTTCAAGTTCGCCGAGGTCGTCGCCAAGGCAACACTCGTGCTCGGCAGCCGGGAGGCCGCCGTGCAATGGCTAACCTCCCCCGCCATGGGCCTGGACCAGCAAAAGCCCGTGGACCTGCTGGCCACCCCAGTGGGAACGCAGTTGGTCGAGGAACTGCTCAACCGCATCGAGCACGGGGTCTACGCTTGAAGCGTGAACATCCCATGATGCCCATCCCCCACTTGGGGACCGGCAGCACCGTACTCGCTTGGCGCCTGGACCGCCAGCACTACGCGGCAACCTGGGACAGCGGCATTGGCGCCGAGAAGCTAGGCGGCCGCTGGAATGCCAAGGGGCAACGTGCCGTCTACTGCTCCACCGACCCAAGCACCGCGATCCTGGAAGTGGCAGTGCATGCAGGTTTTCCGGTGCTCGACACTCAGCCGCACGCCCTCACCTGCATCGAGATCACCAAAGAGCCGATTTATGTCGTACAGCCGGAAGACGTGCCCAACCCTGCCTGGCTGATCCCCGGCACGCCCAGCGCCGGCCAGCAAGCCTTCGGCTGCCAGCTACTTGCACAGCACGGCATCGTCCTCTTCCCCAGCGCCGTGTCCCGCTTCAGCTGGAATCTCGTCATCGAGCCAAGCGTCGCCAAGGATCGGTACCGCCGGCACTCACAGGCGCCATTCGTCCTCGACACACGGCTCCATCCGCCCAAACCGTAACCATGACGACGGCCGCCTTCACATCGCCAAACCGTGATGGCCGGCGCCCTGTCGGCGGGTAACGCACCGATGCGAGCGGCCCTGTCAGGAATCGGCACATCCATCGATACGCATCGCGCGCACCCGGAAATCGATCCCGAAAAGCACGCCAAGAACAGACAGATCGAACTTGCCATGAGCCTGCATGGGCGGCGAGCCATCTACTTGGACCTCAAATTCTGGATCGGCATGCGAGACGCAGAGGCCTCCGGCCACGCGCCACATCCTTGCAGCGCGCTATTGGCCGCTCTGCGAAAGGCAGTGGCTGCTGGCCATGCCTTCTGCCCCATCTCGGACAGTTGCTTCATCGAAGTCTTCAAGCAGTCGGACCCGAACACCCGCAGAAGGACCGCAGCACTGATCGATGCACTGAGTTTGGGGGTCACGATCACTGCGCAGGATCTGCGCATCGGCACAGAGATTGCGCATCTGCTGCACGCGCTGACGCCAGATGAGGTCCACCCGCTCGACCATCTCGTTTGGAGCAAGCTCAGCTACACATTGGGCTACTTGAGACCACCGGTTGGCATGTTCGACGCGCTCACCGGAAGGGCCATCGAGAAGGCGTTCTTCGATCACATGTGGAACATCCCTTTGATCGAAATCGAGCAGAACAGCGGTGACGCATTGTCGGCTCATCATCCCGAACACCACGAACGCCTTGCTCAAACCCTGAACCAAGGCATCGCGAAACATGCGGCGGGAATCAAGAGCTTCAAGCAAGTCTACGAACACGAGCTCGGTGGCGCGATGGAACTATATGCCGGCCGCGCCGCGGACATCATGTGCAGCATGTCCTCCGCCTCGCTGGCTCCTCGCCCGGCCAAGGGCAGCACCGAGTACAAGACAATTGAACGGCAATGCCTCGGCTTGCTGGTTGGCCCTATGGATACCGACAAGGGCAAAGCTACCCTGCGGACGCTAAACATCAAGACATCGATACACGCCGCGGTTCGATGGAACAAAGGGCAGAAGTTCAAAGCCAACGACCTCTTCGACATGCGGCACGCGGCAGCGGCGGTCGGATACTGCGATGCCTTCTTAACGGAACGCTCGCTCGCCAACGTTCTGACGCGCAGCGACCTGGCCCTGGACAAGCTCTATGACTGCAACGTCGTATCCACACCCGAGGCCGCCCTGAAATACGTCCAGGCCGTGACCTGACGCTGGCACGCACGCACCGGCCCATCAGGCCTCGACTCAGACCACTCGTTGAGCAATCCAGGCATGCACCTCTTTGACAGACCATGAGGCTGCACGCGGACCGATCTTGACGGAACGAGGAAACTGGCCTCGTGCCATCTGGTTGTACACCGCAGAACGGCACATGCCGGTCAGTCGTAGCACCTCGGGCAATCTGATTAGTCGGTCTTCTTCAAGAACGCCCGCCATCCCAGGAGAGAAGGGTGCAAGTGCCGCCGTTCCCTCTATCAGCGACAAAGCCTGCCTCATCAACTGAGCAGCTCTCTCAATCGTCCTTGAATCAGTAGGTCCGTCGGAACAATCGATTTCCCGGCCAACGTGATCAGCTCCTCGCATAGCACACCCTTACTCGTCTAGTAGCCTAAAAATAGCACCAGAGAGTGCAAGAGACATCCACCATTGAAAACGCACCCCGGCGAAGCCTAGCGAACTCCAGTCGCGCGGCCGTAAGCAAGAGCACCTACGAAGACCAGAAAGACTTCGGCCACCAAATTCGTGACAACGCGTTGTTACACTGATCGAGCAAGAGTTGCGATACCCAGCAACTCGGTGTGCTGGCACAGCCTAAGGAGCATATCTTGACCTTAGCCCGGTATCCGAGATCGCACGGGGGGCGGTACCCTTCTGCTCAATCGGCTCCAGGCGAGTATTAAAAGTGGATTGCCACAGGCCCTGCACCGGCTGCCACTCGCTTGGCAAAAGAGAACGCAACCAAAAAAATTAAGATTTAACGGTACAAATTTTCATGTTGCCACAATCACAAAATATTTCGACAGGAAAGCCCATCTCTCAAGGAGAGCTCCAGAAGACGTTCATTGCGATGCTTTTCGCTTTCGCGGTATCCGTTGTGGCGCAGCAGATCGCAGAATTCTTAACGGTTATTTCAAGCAACTGGCAACACGCAATTTGGCCCGGCGAAATCTATTCCCATGTACATCCATACATATGGGATTTCGGCGCGGTAGCATCTCATTCTTTCTTATCGTTAATGATGCTGTCGGTAAGCTGGGTTATGTGGTCAAAGTCTAAGGCAGCTGGGCACCTAAAAGATATCGAAGAAATATTCTCAATCAAGTTCATCACATTCTTGATAGAAGTGTTGCTCGTCACATTGTATTACTCACTATCAAAGTCCGTTGAAGGCGACTTCGCCGCATACTCCAAGGATAAGGCTATACCAGCCTATTTCGCATCAATATCAGCGCGACCAGAAGCCATCCAGATGTTCTGGATATTCATAATTTTCGCGGTATGGGACCTTATCGTTGATGTGATCAAAAGTCCAAAACCCCGACCTATCAAAGGATTCTTTCGTAAGATAGGCAGCGTAATCTCTGGAACAGTTACCTACTGTGCGATATCTCTGGCATGCTCACTGGGCGCACTGGGCGTTTATTACGCAATGCCAGCCCAGGAATCGGCCGCACAGGTAATAGTTGGCGACGTAGCGCTGGTCATGTTGCTACTTCTATTCAATCGAGCCAAGGCTTGGGAACACTATATATTCTCCGTTTTCCCGTCCGAGCGGACACGAGATAACAGCAAGAGAACACCAACTGTTGGCGGAAATGTCCTTATTGCCATACTTCTCCTGATCTTTGCTCTCTGCATTTTGTCAATCACTATCATCATTCCATGCCTCCAAAAATAATCGGCATAGTTGGGCACATTCGCGCGGGAAAGACAACGGCGAGTGGGTACCTTGTGAAAAAGCATGGATATAAACTCGCTTCAAACTCAGATGTCCTCCGTGAAATCGCAACCAAGATCGGACTCCCGCACGACAGAGAAACATTAAAGCGACTCGGGGATGCGGTTTTCAGCAGCTTAGGCAATGACGCGATCGCACGCCACCGGATAAAAAATGGCGAGTCGTCTATCGTGGTCGACGGAATTCGGTATCCAGAGGAGATTGAAGCTTACTCCCAAGAGCCTACATTTAAGCTCATAGGAATGTTTGCGCCGCTAGAAGTTAGGTACGCGCGAGCAATTGCAGCGGCACAAGAGGGCAAAGACAGCGCACTGACGGTGAATGATTTTGGGAATTTAGATCTTGCTCGCAGCGAGGAACGCGTCCCTGAGATCATGAAATGCGCTCACAAAATCATAGTTAATGATGAGGGAATCGAAGGCCTAGAGAGATCGCTAGATAATTTTCTAGAAGAGAATAGTCTATGAAACCAGAACCTCTCTGAATTTAATGCCGGCCTCAGCGACATCAGAATCCCTCTTCCCTAGGATCCAGTACTCATGATCCCGGCAAATCCTCTGTTCATCCGGGACTATGGACAAGGAAAAACCGGCATCCAGGAACATCTTAGCAAGACCTTTACGGGACTCTTGAGATCTCCAATAAACATTCGCAACAAAAATCCCTGAATTTGCCAGACACCTAAACAACTCAGAAACCTGAGCTTCATAAAATCTGAAATGAAGGACGAAAACTGCAGACGCCATATCAAAGAAGCCGTCTGAATAGCTCAACTCTGAACTCTGACCCGAAAAGAGATCTGCATACTTCGGGTCCGCATCACAGGTAGAGTAAGCCACCCCAAGCTCCTGGGCTTCCACACCAGAAAATATCGGATTATTTCCAGCGCCGATCTCTAAAAATCGCTTGGGCTGCAACAAAGAAATATATTTTTTAAATATAGTCCGGACATCTCCATTCGGCCCCAGCACCACTGACGGATCTTTTGCCCTCTCCGCGCAAAGCACAGAAACCTCTACTGCGGTGAGATGCTCAGGGTCACATCGCAGATAGAACTTATCCATAAAACGAATCAGTTTCTGATTCTCGAACAGCACATCCTTTGGGCCAGCGTCGCCATCATTGCGATAAATTCCATCACAAACGTGTACTATTTTGACCATATTCGGAGCGCGACTCTTCTTAGTTAGATTTTCTTGCGAAAGAGAAGGACGTCTTCACCTTCGACTTTAGCCATTAGCCTCCGTCTGTTGGATCTGATATCGCGACCTCTCCTAGAAACCAGTTCAAAACCTGCACCATTGGCTAGCTCAATCAGCCCCTCCAACGTACCGCTCCTTGATGGGGACTCGCCTACTACTAACACCATCGGAGATGACTTTTTTAAGACCAAGAAGGCAGCTTCGAAGAAATTCTCCATGAATATCATGTATTCATCATGACTGGTCTTCCGATGACGATTAGATCTTGCGCCCGCCTCTTTAGCCCTTAGTAGTTCGAAATCGCGGAATCCGAGCATTTCCGGCGCGAGCTGATCATGATCTAGCCAAAGATAACTTAGGCGCTGAGATTTTACGTAGTCTGCCACGCCATAATATGGCGGGGAAGTAACAAGAAGATCAACTGATTCCTCAGCCATTTCGCCCATTTTATCAACGCAACTTCCATGCATCAATTTGGAGCGCGACCTTATGACGTCTCTTGTTAGACCGGTGGAGTGGTCTCGAGCAGCTTTGAATGCAAGATCGGATGCCCGAGCAAATTCCAGAACTGCTGAGGAATAAATTGCGATGGCGTCTTTATAGACTATCTCATTGGGCTTTGGGGTAACATTATCACAAACCCAACCCCAATGCTTACCCTGGGACGAGCAATTCTTCAGAATCGACGAAAAAACTGACAAAAGAGTACGTCGAGCAAGTCGATTGCTCACCCTAAGGATAGGCTGAATTATTGAGTTCAGCTCATTTAATGTCTGAGGGTGATACCACTTAACTAGCTCATCATGATTCGGATGTCGAACAGAGGATTTTTGGGAAAAGAGGCTTTGAGCCTCACCCAAAATTTCCACAAGAAGCTTCTTTAACAGTCTCGGATCTGCGAATTTCAATTTCGCCTCCGACATAAGAAGAGCAATTGGGTTCGTATCAATCCCGACGAAATTCCTTGAAAGACGAAGCGCCTCCACGCCTGTAGTTCCAGACCCACAAAACGGATCCAATACTGTCTCGCCTGCACTGGTAAGGTGAGGAATCAGTGTTCCAGGGATTGCCGAGAGATAGGTAGCGGGGTACCAATGAACAGAGTGAATCCCAGAGTTCGAGAGATTAGGAAAGGACCAATCTATGGATTCAAGCCGCTCAAAAGCTCCATTTTTTCCACTAGCTAAATCTGATTTCATCATTTTTATTTTTCAGAAATTCACCTGTATATGTTTCTGGAAAATCCAACTCAAACTCAGAAACAGCAAATAGCTTCGCAAAGCCCTCAATAACTTCTCGCCTCCATCTCATAGAAGACGCCTTGCTCCACTTCCCCTTACCAGCCGTCTTCTTAACTAGAGCAACCATACAACTCGTCGAGTCTTCACCAATGCTTCTTGTTTTCCTATCATCCAGCGCGACCTCTATTTTTCTTGAGATCAACCCCTTCTCGTTCCACACAAAATATCCATGATTTGACGGAGTGTCAATAGACCCCTCCATAAAATCAACAATCTGCCCGTTGTGTAGCTTCTTAGCGGATTGGAAATTCTTCAACCAAACATAGTCGACCGTCTGATATTCGCAGCCAGAAATGAGTTGCGAAGCAAGTGCACCAGCAGACGGACTAGCCCGCAGCTTCTCTTCGAATACAGGCTCACTCAGCCACCAGTGATCCGGCGTAACTATCTCGCTAGCAATTGCCAGACGTACCAGATCCGTCTGCAACGCGTTGTACGGGATGCATTCAGGATGAGCGATGATCAATGTATAGATTCTCTGCCTGAAGTCCATCCATTTCTGCAAAGCGAAAGCGCTCTCAGCGGAGAATATCATCTCACCCAGGCCACGCAAGCGTATACCGGACAGAACTGCCTCAACGTTCTTGTACGAGTCAGACCACCCTAACATCGCCGCCATCCGGTGCACATTGTCAATGTTATCCAGGTCTACTTGCGCCGATATTGGCGACTTCCGCCCAACATCGGGGCAGATCACATCAATAACTTTCTGATGACTTACATTATACTTATCAAGTATCGAAGCGACCTGCAAAGATTTATTTGGCACAGGCTGCATGTATTGATTTTCGGAATTTATGGTTCCTCTGATCAAGTCTTCAACTCGCTTTTCATGCTTAAACCCGACAGCCGAGTTCTTAAATTCAGACTCAACAAGATGCCCATACGGTGGTATAGCAGCATCATGAAGTATCGCTGCGGCGATTAGCGTGTTGGTATCAGCACGATCCAAACCAGAGCGCTTAGCCAGCAACAACGCAATGTGCGACACTCCGATCGAATGAGGGAGGCGCCGCGAACGCCCCAACTCCTGGATGAGGGGAACATCAAAGTTCATCTGGCGCATATTTCGCAGCCGGTTGATCTCGGGGCTGTTAATTAACTCCCCAAGCAACAGACTTGTTTCATCACGGGCATCAAACCGAATGTGTCCGTGCAGAAGATCGTGATATTCCATTGGCCCAATACTCTGACAACCCAACCTTACGTTATGCAGGGTGACTGCTTACGCTCAGCTCAATAGACCAATTGTGCCTTGATTCAGTGAGTCTTTCCGCCATTGCCCTAGGCATGGAGTAGTCCGTGCTAGACCAGACCCTTATGGATGGTTGGATCACGGCAGAGGTGGCTGGAAGGACGACAAGCTACAGGGTAAACCCCGGCCGCGCCCCGGATAGGCACCAACGGAATGTGGTCCACTTCCTGTCCAGGGGGTGACCGACCTCGGCGAGCGCGACCTTAACGAGCCGCCAACTGCGCCGATGCTCAGCGCTCTAGTACAGCTGTTCGATAGCGAAGTTGCTGACTCAGGTATCGACGCAGGCATCGCCGCCCTCCTTCCGGACAGTGGCTCAAGCAAGGAGACAGGGATCATCCAGCACGCGCAATGCTATTGCTCAGCGCCTCGCTTTCTGAGACCGAAAGCCGCGATCCTTTGCGATGAAGGTACTCAGCATGTGCGAGATCAAGGCGCCGATGTCGACCGGCACTCCGTACTCTTGAGCAAGAAGCGCCGCATACTGATCCAGATCGCCCTTCAAGCTGGCTGAACAAGCGAACGTCAGCTTGACGCTGTCGGTCTGCGGCAACGGCCCCAGCCGAAGCTTTCTAGTATTGCTCATGGCGTAGTCCCCAAGTGGAGGAACAGCGGCTGGTATAGCCGCAGCACCAGATCCCGGTTCACGAGCACCCGCATCGGCAGCCCTGGCCGTGCCGTCAGCGTCGGCTGGATGTTCATGCTCCTCCGAGTCAGTTCCTGCCCCACTTGGTTCACGCTGTCCTGCAAGCTGTCTCGTCCAGCGATCACAATCCGGTTGCCATCCTGTCGGTTCTCGGGCGCGGCCATCTCCGCACCAATGCCCAGCAACGTGGTCAGCGCGGCTCCTGCAAAGATCCGGCCCCAGTGCCAGTCCACGCCGTCCTCCAGGCCTGCACGCCCTGCCGGATCGGAGCCCACTAGATTGTCTAGCGTCAGCGATGACGTGTCCGGCAGCACGATCCGGTTCCACATCACCTGCACCCTGCTTTGCCCGTATCTGACCTGGCTGTTGTAGCGGCCCAGGATGCGCGAGCCCTGCGGGATCAGCAGGTGGCGGCCAGTAGCCGTGTCATACACAGGCTCGGTCACCGTGGCGATCACATCGCCCGGCAGGTCGGACTGGATGCCGGTCATCAGTGCTCCAGCGATCACCGTTCCAGCCATGACCTGGTACGGCGACGCCGGCAGCGTCAGCGCACCGGAATTCCGTGTTTCCGTGGATCCGCCCTTCTGGAACGCCTCCTTCTGCTCCTGCCGGTTCTGAGCCGTGGCTTGATCCGCAGAGGCGGTAGGCTGCGCCGCTATCGACGCCAAGCCAGCCGCCATCGGATTGAAGGCAGCCAGGCTAGAGGCCGCCGCTTGGGCGCCTTCAGTTGCCGACGAGGCAGAGGCGGCGGTCGCACGCTGACCGCCCGACCGGAAGAACACCGAGGATGCCATCGCCTGTTCCGCCTCCTTGCGCTGCGCATCGCGCTCCGCAGCGCCATGGTCCTGGCCCGGTGGCGAATAGGTGGCGACCGCAGGCCCCTGCGACTTGGCCATCGCATATCCCAAGTCTCCCGGCAACGGAGGCCCCAGCTCCGGCACAGCGGGCTGCGCTGGTGGCAGCTTCGAATAGTCGGACGGCAACCGCCCCAGCCCTTCGGACCGCGACACCCGGTCAACGTCGTAGAGCTCGGTCGGCTCCTTGGCCGACCCTTTCGATTTCGGCTGCAGCGACCACATCGTGGCGCCGAGCACGGCTGTGGCCAGACCGCCGACCAGCACGCCCAGGGTGCGACGATTCAAGCGAGTGACTGGCTGCGGCTGGGCGCGCAGCGCAACGGTCTCGGGCACCACCTTCTCCTGCATCGGCTCTGGCTGGCCGCGAGTTTCATTCTGGGCCATGTTCAGTCCCTCCGTGACACGGCAGCCGCCGGTCGCACGCCATCAGTACGCTCGATGCGCACCAAATCACCCCTATCAGCACCAAGACGCAACTCGGCAGCACCAAAGAGCCGATCCACGATGTAATACGGCGGTCGGAACCGGTAGTTCACCAGCTGGCCATCGCCCTGCGCCCCAATCACAAACAGCGGCGGCAGCTCGCCCTGTGCGATCCCAGCCGGGAACTGGATGTAGACCTTTTCGCCATCGTCGAAGGCCCGCAGCGGCTTCCACGACGGACTGCTGCCGCTGATGGCATACCGGAACCGGATCCGCTCCAGCGACAGCCCAGCATCTACAGGCGCGGCAGCTGGTGCTTGGCTGGCCTGCTTCTGCAGTGCCAGCATCCGGTCCTTCGGATAGTCCCAGGACACCGAAGCCATCCAGGCCTTCTCGGTGGAGGTCAGTTCGATCAGGTAGGTCCGGCGGTTGGTCGTCACGACGAGGTTGGTCTTCAGGCCCGTGCGCACAGGCTTCACCAGGACGTTGACCCGCAAGGCCTCGCCAGCGCCGCTCGACGTGTCGCCCACGATCCAGCGCACGGTATCACCCGCTGCTACCGTCACCAGCTCCTCGCCAGCCTGCAGCGAGATGACGGTTACGCGCCCGGGCGCCGCATAGACCTGGTACAGCGCACCGTCCGTGTACGGCCACACCTGGATCGCGTTCACGAAGCCCTCGCGGGTAGGCGCCATGCGCGCCTCCTCGTTGGCCCGCGAGACCCGCAGTTTCTCGTCGGCAGTCTCCGGGATGGCTGGTGCATCGGGCAGAGCTGGCAGCGGCTTCATCTGCGCCGGCATCGGCAGCACCTCCGGCACGGCAACCACCTGCACCGGCTTCGGTGGCTCGGGCAAGGGCTGTGCGATCACCTGAACAGGCTCATCCAGCGGAATCACGGGTGGCGGTGTGCCCTGCGATGCACACCCCGACAAGACTGCGGCCAGGATCGGCAGAGAGACGCCGACATGGGACCGGGAGGACGAGATCTTCATGGTTTGGCTCCTTCATTGGCATCCAATTCCCGGCTCCACGACAGGCCGTTGACGTAGATGCCCAGGGGGTTCTTGCGCAGCCGCTGCTCGGTGCGCGGGGTCTGCAGGACGGTGGAGATGACCGCAGTCCAGCGCTCGGTGCCGGTCGGCGCGCCGTTGACGAAGCGCTGCTCGGTCCAGCGCAGGCTGAAGGACTCGTCGCTGGCGCGAACCACGCTGTTGATCTGCACCGTTACCGACTCCTTGCCAACACGCACGAACGGGTCGTTGACCCGGGCGTATTCGTTGAGGACCGCCGCGCCGCGGTCGGTGGTGTAGTCGTAGGCGTCGAGCCAGTTCTGCCGGACCACGATGGGATCGATGGACAGCGAGCGCACCAGCCCGATGAACCGGGCCAGGTGGTGCGCCACCTGGGCATCGCCGGGCCGGTACGGCGTGGCCGCCTCGCCCACTGCCCTCACCTGCCCTGCCTGGTCGACTTCGACCACATAAGGCGTCACGACGGACTGCATGGAACGCCAAGCTAGCCCGCCGCCCATCAGGACGGCCAGGCCCAGGCAACCGAAGGCCATGAGACGCCAGTTGCGGGCCTGCACCCGGGCCGAGCCGATGCGCTCGTCCCAGACCTGCGCGGCCGATTGGTAGGGGGTGGCCGGCTGCGGTGCCTCCGCATAGCGCACCCCGGGTCGCTTGAATCGCATGGTGGATCTCCTCAGGAATCGGAATCGCGCAGGCTGGGACTGGAGGCAGAACCGCCTCCGTCACCACCGCGCAGGGTGTGGGCTGCCGTGGTGGCGGCATGGTCCATGTGCTGGCGCCGGCGCATGCGCAGCGCCCAGGCGGGCTCGGATGATGGTGGTGCACTGCCTGCGCTGCCGGCATCACCGAAACCAGGCTCTGCTGGCCCACCGTAGGCCGGCTTAGCCGCTTTGCTCACGAAGCTGGTCACACTGTCTTTGACCGCCTTGGCGCCGTCAGCCACACGCTGGCCGACGGCGGACGCGCCGGTCTTGGCGACGTTTGCCATCCCTGCGCCAGCAGCCCGCACCGGTCCACCCGCCGAAGCGGAAGCACCGGCTTGATAGGCGCCCTTGGCGCTGCTGGCCAGCGAAGATGCAGACCGCGCTACGGCAGCGCCGCCACCGATGGCAGAACGCGCCGCACCCGGCGCCATGCGCGCGCCAGCCGCCACGGCAGACCCGGCACCCGCAACAGCAGCACCCCCAGCAACACCCAGCGCTGCCGCACCGATCGCAGTCCCTGCCGCTGCACCCGCTCCAAGCTGCGGCGCACCGGACACCAGCCCGGTGGCGATTCCTGGCCCGAAGATCCCCAGGCCGAGCATGGACAACGCCGCCAGCATGATCACCAGCGCATGGTCGATGGAGGGATCGGCGCCCGGCGCCACCGTGAACTCGCTGAACACCCCGGAGCCAATACCCACGATGACGGCCAGCACCAGCACCTTGATGCCGGACGACACCACGTTGCCCAGGACCTTTTCCGCCAAGAACGAGGTCTTGTTCCAGAGCGCGAACGGCACCAGCACGAAGCCCGCCAGCGTGGTCAGCTTGAACTCGATCAGCGTGACGAACAGCTGCACCGCCAACACGAAGAACGCCACGATCAGCACCAGCCAGGCCAGGAACAGCACGGCGATGGTGTCCAGGTTCGCGAACACCTCGGGGAAGCCGGTCAGGTCGCTGATCTGCGCCATGATCGGCCGACCCGCGTCGATGCCGACCTTGGCGAGTTGGCCTGGCTGCAGTAGCTGCGCCTGCGACATGCCAGAACCTGATGCCGTCAGACCTAGCCCGGCGAACGACCGGAACACGATCCCGGCCAGCGAGTTGAAGTTGCCGATGATGTACGCGAAGGCCCCCACGTACAGCACCTTCTTCAACAGCTTGGCGATCACGTCCTCGCCCTGGCCGGTCGCATGGCTCATGGCCCATAACAGGCCAGCCAGCGTCATGTCGATGGCGATCAATGTGGCCGTCAGGAAAGCGACCTCGCCCCGCAGCAGTCCGAAACCCGAATCGATGTAGCGCGAGAAGACATCCAGGAAGCGGTCGATGACCGCCACGTCCTGCATGGCTATTCCTTCGGCGTGTACTTCGGCCCGCCGGAGCCAAAGAACATGCGACGCGTGGCTTCGGCCACTGCATTGCATTGTGCATCTCCGACTTTGTCATGATCAGCCTTGCAGGCCGCACGCAGCTCCCGCAGCCGCTCAGGATGGGCGACCAGAGATTCGACGGACTCGATCGCCGCAGGGTCCGCCTTGCCGCAGGCGACCAGCAACGAAGAGACCACAACGGCCAGCACCAGAATGGATTTTTTCATTCCGGCCTCACGGGTTGCTGTAGAAGTTGACCGTGTACGGCGTGTAGGCCGTGCCATCGCCCGTGAATCGGCGCCGCACCTCGCGCGCACGCTCGTGCGCCGCTACCTGTCGGGCTTGTTCCAGCGCCGTGGCCCGGTCCTGGGTCAGCTGCAGTTGCTGCGCCTGCATGGACTGGCGGGCCTGCAGGGCCAGCAGTTGGTTCGTCGCCTGCATCGCCTGCAGGGCACCGCCGGCCGACTGGCTGCGGGTCACCAGGTCGGTCAGCGCCTTCTCGTCGGCCGTGAAGTTCTGCACCGCTTGCGACTGCACCTTGGCCGCCGTCTTGAGGGCATCAAGCGAACTTGTCCAGCGCTTGCGCGCATCCAGCACCATCTGCCCGCTGGAGATCGCAGTGCTGAAAGACTCGGGGTACAGGTCCTGGAACTGCGTCTCCATCTGCTGCACGCTGAAGGCCAGGCCCTGGGCCTGGCTGATGAGCTGGTTCGTCGCGGCCAGCGAAGCCCGCAGTTCCGCCAGGGCGCTGAAATCCAGGCTTGCCAGGTTGCGTGCCTGGTTGATCAGCGAAGTCGCCTGGTTCTGCAACTGCCGGATCTGGTTGTTGATCTGCTCCAGCGTGCGAGCCGCCGTTATGACGTTTTCCGCATAGTTGGAGGGATCGAACACGATGCGTCCTCCCAGGAACGCCTGGGCAGGTACGGCAGTAGAAAGACCTATGACACCCGCCGTGACCAGCGCAATCCATCGAGAACGGGTGTAAGAAGAGACAGTCATAGTTGCTCCTTGTTGGTGGTTGAGAAGGAATCCAGCAGCTCGGCGGCCCACGACAGGTGGCACTGCAGCAGCCACTGGCGTGCGAAGGCTTCGACGCCGTGGGCATCGATCAGCCGGTCGATGTCCCGCTGCTGCTCGGGCCGCGAGGCGCTGGCAAAGGCCAGCGCCACCGGCCCCAAGCCCAGCTCGAAGACGCGGTTGCCCAGCCGCGACTGGTAGTAGTAGTCCCGCTTTGGCACAGCGGTGGCGACGATCTCGATCTGCCGCGCGTTGAGCCCGAAGCCCTCGTAGATGCCCCGCACCTGCGGCTCGGTCGCCTGGGGGTTGGGCAGGAAGATGCGGCTCGCGCAGCTCTCCACGATGGCAGGCGCGATGCTGGAGTTCTGGATGTCCGCCAGGCTTTGCGTGGCAAAGACGACCGACACGTTCTTCTTGCGCAGCGTCTTGAGCCACTGGCGGATGCGGGCCGCGAACACCAGGTCATCCAGGAACAGCCAGGCCTCGTCCAGGATCAGCAAGGTCGGGGCACCGTCGAACTGCGCATCGAACCGGGCGAACAAATAGCCCAGCACGGCCAGCACTGCGGCCTTGCTGTGCATCAGCTCTTCCATCTCGAAGCACTGAACCGACGACGAACCCAGCCGGTCGGTATCGGCATCCAGCAGCCGGCCATGGGCGCCGCCCAGCAAATAGGGTGCGATGGCCTGCCGCAGCGCGTTCGACTGCAGCAGCACCGACAGGCCGGTCATCGTTCGCTGGTCCGGCGGCGCGCTAGCCAGGCTCGCCAACGCCGACCACACCATGTCGCGTTCGGCTGGGCCGACCTCCACGCCTTCGTGGCGCAGTCGGCCCTCGATCCATTCCGCGGCCCAGGCCCGCTGGCTTTCCTGGTCGACGCGAGCCAGCGGCTGAAACGCGATGGAACCATCGGCGCCCAGGTCGTAGTGCTCGCCGCCCAGACCCAGCACGGTGGCGCGCAGCGAGCGCCCCATGTCGAAGGCCAGGATCCGCGAGCCGGGATAGCGCCGGAACTGCAGCGCCAGCGTGGCCAGCAGCACCGACTTGCCCATGCCGGTCGGCCCAACCACCAGCGTGTGACCCACGTCGCCTACGTGGGTCACCAGCCGGAACGGCGTGGCGCCGTCCGTCCGGGTCACGATCAGCGGCGGGCCATCCAGATGCGCATTGCGCTCCGGCCCGGCCCAGACGGCCGACACCGGCATCAGGTGCGCCAGGTTCAGCGTCGAGACGATGGGCTGGCGCACGTTGGCATAGACGTGGCCAGGAACGGACGACAGCCAGGCCTCGACCGCATTGAGCGTTTCGGGAATCGTCACGAAGCCTCGGCCCTGGATGGCTCTTTCGGCCTGCCGCACCTTTTCGTCGGCGGTCGTGGCGTCGGGGTCCATCACCACGACCGTGGCGGTCACAAAGCCGAAGGCCACCTGATCGCTGCCCAGCGACTGAAGCGCCGCATCGGCGTCCGCCGCCTTGTTGCTGGCATCGGTGTCCACCAGCGGGCTCTCTTGGTTCGACAGCGTCTCGCGCAGTAGCGCGACGATGTTCTTTCGCTTGGCGAACCACTGCCGGCGCAGGCGGACCAGCTCCTTCTCTGCCTCGGACTTATCCAAACAGAGAAAGCGTGTGGACCAGCGATAGGCAAAGCCCAGCCGGTTCAGGTCATCGAGGATGCCCGGCCAGGTGGAGGTCGGGAATCCGCGCACCGTGAGCACCCGCAGGTGCTGGTCGCCCAACCTGGGAGCCAGCCCGCCCAAAAGCGGCCTATCCGCCAGCAGCGCATCCAGGTGCATGGGAACCTCGGGCACGACCACCGGATGCCGGCAATCCGAGATGCAGCCATGCAACCAGGTCAGCGTCTGGTGCTCGTCCAGCCAAGCGACCTCCGGCATCACACCATCCAGTAGGTCCAGAAAGCGCTCGGATTCAGCGACGAAGGTCGACAGGCGCTCGCGCCAATCCACGCCTTCAGACTTGCGGTTCTCGTAGAGCAGGCCGCCAGCACGCGAGCGTACTTCCTCGGCCGGCAGGTAGACCAGAGTCAGGTGGTATCGGCTTTCGAAGTGGCTGCCCGCCTCCTCGAAGCCAGCCATTCGTTCCTCGTCCACCAGCCAGGACAGCGGTTCGGGGAAGCTCGATTCCGGATAGCCCGCAGCCTCCCGACGCTCGGCCTCCACGAAGATCGCCCAGCCGGAGCCCAGACGCTTAAGCGCGTTGTTGAGCCGGGCGGTGGTGGCGACCAGCTCGCCCGGCGTCGCGCTGTCCAGATCGGGGCCGCGGAACCGCGCCGTGCGCTGGAACGAGCCATCCTTGTTCAGGACCACGCCCGGCGCCACGAGCCCGGCCCACGGTAGCCAGTCGGCCAGCTGCGCCGGCCGCTGGCGGTATTCGGTGAGGTTCAGCATGGCTGTGACCTCACACGTCCAGCACCACGGGGTGCTTGATGTGCCGCGCAAACACTGCCATGAACTGGGCGTCCATGCGCGCGCCCCAGACCGCGAGCGAATGCCCGACGATCCAGAGCACCAGGCCGGGGATCCACAGTTGAAGGCCCAGGCCGACAGCAGCAGCCAGCGTGCCGTTGGCAATCGCCACGGTACGGGGCGCACCGCCCATCAGGATGGGCTCGGTTAGCGACCGGTGCAGCGGCACCTCAAAGCCAGGGACGGTCGAACTCATGCCAGTACCGCCCCACCCGAGAAGCTGAAGAAGCTCAGGAAGAACGACGATGCTGCAAACGCGATCGACAGTCCGAAGACGATCTGGATCAGCTTGCGGAAGCCGCCCGAGGTGTCGCCAAAGGCCAGGGCCAGCCCGGTCGAGATGATGATGATCACCGCCACGATCCGGGCCACGGGCCCCTGGATGGATTCGAGGATGGACTGCAGCGGGCTCTCCCACGGCATGCTGGAACCTGAGGCAAAGGCCGGAACTGCCAGGGCCAGCAGGACTGCCGCCATGGCAGCGGCAGACAGGTACGGTTTTACGGAAAGGCGCAAAGGCGTCATGACGGATCTCCTGAGGTGGATGAAGGCGGTTGAGTAATCGACGGGACGGGAAGCACGCCGGGAGCCGGCGGCAATGGAGGCAGCACAGGCAGCAACCGCCCGAGCGAGGTATCGAGCTGGTAGCCATGGCTGTCATGGCCCACGACACGCGCGATCTCGCTCACCCGGCGCGAGGTGCCGCGGCCGGCGATGAAGACAATGACGTTCACCGCCTCGGCAATCAGCGCCCGTGGCACGGTCAGACTGACTTCCTGCACCAGTTGCTCCAGCCGGGACAAGGCGCCGGCCGCAGAGTTGGCATGGACGGTGGCAATGCCACCCGGATGCCCGGTGCCCCAGGCCTTCACCAGTTCCAGGGCCTCGGCACCCCGAACCTCGCCGACCACAATGCGGTCCGGCCGCAGTCGCAGCGTGGCGCGCACTAGGTCGGCCATGGACACCACGCCCGACTCCGCGCGCATGCTCACGTGGTCATCACTGCGGCACTGCAGCTCCACCGTGTCTTCGAGGATCAGCACCCGGTCGCGGGTCTTCGCGATCTCGTCCAGCAGTGCGTTGGTCAGGGTGGTCTTGCCGGTGCTGGTGCCGCCGGCCACGACGATGTTCAGGCGGTCGTGAACTGCAGCGCGCAAGAACGTTGCCTGCTCTTCCGTCATGACACCAGACGCCACGTACTCCGGCAGGCCCATGATGCGCAGTGCCCGTTTGCGAATGGCAAAGGACGGGCCGCGCACTACGGGCGGCAGCGCCCCCATGAAGCGCTCGCCGGTCTCAGGCAGCTCGGCGGACAGTAGCGGTGCACCCGAATGGACCTCGGCACGCACATGCGCCGCCACCAGCCGGATGATGCGTTCGGCCATGGGTGCCGGCAAGAAGTGGCCGGTCGGCGCACGGCCAGAACCGAGCCGGTCCACCCACAGTGCCCCATCGGGGTTCAGCAGCACCTCGACCACCTCCGGGTCTTCGAGCGCCGCCGCGATCTCGGGGCCCATGGCGGTGAGCAGCATTCGGATGCGCCGCTGTGCGGGCTCGTGGTCCGGCAGGTCGCCTGGCTGGCTCATGGCGCGTCATTTTCGACGGGGGTATCGCCACCCGCATCCGCAGCGCCCGCAGGTCCGATGTCTTCATGGATCTCGCGCACCATGCTGCGCCCGCGCTGGATGTGGCGGGCCAACTGCTCGATGAACTGGGCGTAGCGTGCCCTGCCCTGCGCGCGCATAGCCTCTTGCTGCCCCTCGGGCACCGGCAGGGCCAGCGTCAGGTAGTGCCGCACGTACAGCGCCACCGTCTCGATGAGGATCGACTGGTCTCGCTCCAGCCGGTCGAACTGCCGTGAGAGCCGGTCCAGGCGCTTGGCCATCGCAGCCTCGCGCTGGTCCATGGCGTCTGGCGACAGGAACGAGGCTAGCGCAGCAGCGATGATCGAAGACTTCGACATACCCCGATGGGTCGACACGTCCTCCAGCCGCCTGGCGTGCTCCGGCTCGATGAAGATGTTGAGACGGGACCGGCTCATAGGACGATCCCGTCATTCGGATCCAACGCTGCCAGCCGCGCCGTACGCATGAGCTGCCGATCCGTGTCCTGAGGCGGTAAAGGCACATCGTCCTCATCGTCCAGCACCAGCAGGTCGCTATCACTTGGCGCGTCCATATCGACTGGCTCGATCTGCAACTCGGGCTTTAGCTGATATCCGCCTTCGTCGGCTGGACCACCCTCTCCGCTCACACGCAAAGTACAGGACGCAACCAAAGACGCCAAACCACTCCAGTCGTCCGCCGGCACTGCCGGCCTGTCTGCGTACGCTCCCAAGGTAAGTGCTGGCGCCTTCACCACTCTGCTGGTGAAGTTGCAGTCCAGGTAATAACGCAGCTTCTTGGCCTTGATCGGGGGTTGACCGGACACCATCACAATCTCGTCCTCGGGTGGCAACTGCATCACTTCACCGGGCGTAAGCAATGGCCGGGCGGTCTCCTGCCGCGACACCATCAGGTGGCCCAGCCAAGGGGCAAGCCGGTGGCCTGCATAGTTGCGCTGGGCACGCAGTTCAGTGGCCGTTCCCAAAGCCTCAGAGATTCGCTTGGCCGTGCGCTCATCGTTGGTCGCAAAAGTGATGCGGATATGGCAGTTGTCGAGGATCGAGTGATTAGGGCCGTAAGCCCTGTCGATCTGGTTCAAGGATTGAGCGATCAGGAAGGCGCGCAGGCCGTATCCGGCCATGAAGGCCAGAGCAGACTCGAAAAAGTCCAGACGGCCAAGCGCCGGAAACTCGTCAAGCATCAAAAGCAGCTTGTGCTTGCGTTCGATGCCGTCCGAACCATCCAGGGATTCCGTAAGACGCCGGCCGACCTGGTTGAGGATCAGACGGATCAATGGTTTGGTGCGGCTGATGTCCGAGGGTGGAACCACCAAGTACAGCGAGACTGGATGCTGGGCGGAGATCAGGTCGGCAATGCGCCAGTCACAGCGCGACGTGACCTCGGCCACTGTCGGGTCGCGGTACAGGCCCAGGAAGCTCATGGCGGTGGACAGCACGCCCGAGCGCTCGTTTTCACTCTTGTTGAGAACCTCGCGGGCAGCAGAAGCCACCACCGGATGCACGCTGTCCGCCAAGTGACGGGTGGTCATCATGTGGTGCAGCGTCACCTCGAACGGGAACGCCGGATCCGAAAGAAAGTTGGCGACACCGCGCAGCGTTTTGTCTTCGCTCGCGTAGAGCACATGCAGGATGGCGCCAACCAGCAGTGCGTGGCTGGTCTTCTCCCAATGGTTTCGCCGCTCCAGTGCCCCCTCCGGATCGACCAAGATGTCCGCGATGTTCTGCACGTCGCGAACCTCTTGGTCGCCGCGTCGCACTTCCAGCAGTGGGTTGTATGCCGCCGACTTCGCGTCGGTAGGATTGAAGAGCAAGCAGTGCGAGAAGCGCGCACGCCAACCTGCAGTGAGGTTCCAGTTTTCGCCCTTGATGTCGTGGATCACGGCGGATCCGGGCCAGGACAGCAATGTGGGCACAACAAGCCCCACGCCCTTCCCCGAGCGCGTGGGCGCAAAAGCCATCACATGTTCCGGGCCTTCGTGCCGCAGATATCCCCCCTCCTTGCCGGGCCACTTGCCGAGCAACACTCCCGCAGGCTTCGTCAGCCCGGCCTTGACGATCTCATCTTGCTCGGCCCAGCGAGCGGAGCCATAGGTAGTGACCTGTCTGAGCATCCGAGCGCGCCAGACGGCCATCGCGATAGCTGTTCCAGTGGCGAGTAGGCCGCTGAAGGCGGCGATGAGACCGCCGCGCTCGAACACGTGGGGCGCATAGACATCGAAGAAGTACCACCACTCGAACAGCTTCCACGGCATGTAGACGGGCATGCCGGACACCTCGAACCAAGCGGCCCCGAGCCGCGCTTGGTAACCCAATGCATGAGCCGTCCATTGGGTGGCCGTCCACACCCCGCCCAGTGTCACACCGGACACCACAGTGATCTGTCCAAACAGGATGCCAGTGGCTGACGCCGGCATGGGCCGCTCCTTTGCGTGTGCGTTGATTCAGATTCCGCGTGCCGTCATGGCACACAAGTAGGAGTCTGAAATCAAACCGCCGCGCGGCACACCCATCGGGGAGCGCTGCAGCGTACGCTGGCGGGGAGAACTGGCTTAAGGCTTGGAAGCCGAAAGTCACGCCTTCACAGCGTCACACGCGGAGTTTCGGGGCGAGGGGCTCTAGAATCCACAGCCTTTAGCGCGACGGAAATTTCGCGCCCAAAGAGGAAAGTAACAATCAACACACTGTTGTGGCGTGCGTGACAAACCGTTGCAACGCATCAGGTAGGCCATCCTGGCGACGCTTGTGCAATATGTATGTGGTGATGTATGTCTGTTCAGAGAGCTGAACGACGGTGATGTCGCTTCGGCGAAGTGCACGCATGTGATCTGCATCGGCAACACCGACTCCCTGTCCAACAGCCACCCTCGTCAGATAGCCGGTCAGCGACCGCGCTTGTCCGGCAATCGTTGGAGAAAGATTGCGCCGCCGCAATATCTCGCCCATCTGGTGGAACAAACCCGATTGATGTATTTCCGTGCAGGTAATAGTGGGGAATGACAACAGATCGTCTAACGACACCACTTGCTGACCCGCAAGCTCATGCTCCGGCGAGACGATTGCCACTAGCAGAGTAGACCATGCTGCTTGCTGCACGACGGCATCGTCTTGCGGGGCACCAAAGGAGAAACCAATGTCAATGGTTTCGCTGCGCAGGGCTGCGAGCATCTCAGTCGCAGTCATCTCCATGATTTCAAAACTTGTATCCGGAGCAACCTTCTTCCACCGAGACAGACATCCAGCTAGTGCTGGTTGCACCGTGGATTCGTCGACGCCGATACGTAGCGGTTCTCTGTAGCGCACATCAGTGGCACGGACGGCTCGTTTGGTGCGCTCTACGCGGACGAGGAGCTTCTTTGCATGATCGAGCAGTTTGATTCCAGCTGGAGTGAGCTGAAGCGTTCGTGGTGTTCGGACAAAAAGCTTCACGCCCCACCGCTCCTCCAAATCCCGGATCGTGCGCGAGAGCGGAGTTTGGTCGATGTGGACCCGCTCGGCTGCACGGCGGAAGTTGAGTTCCTCAGCGACGGCTATGAAGTAACGGAGATGACGCAACTCTATCATCAGCGATTGGTGCCCAGATAAACCGTCGTACTAAGTAAAAAAGCTTGCGACAATTTCGACGGAAAAACGTTTTGCGACACCCTACTGTCACGGAAGCCAAGTTCAGTAGTAAATCGCTTTAGGTTAAGTGATCAATGGTAGAGGTGAAGCCACCAAATGCATCCCAGAATGAACACAGCAATCCAAACGGTCTCACCGACAATGAGTAAGGCGGCTCGCCAACCTGCGGATACAAGCCCGCCAAATGAACTCTTAGCACCTAGTGCCGAGATCGCGACGACCAACATTGCCCTAGACGATTCATCGGCAGCCAGTTTTATTGAAGGGCCTATCCAGTTCAGGCTGTTGAATGTGGCCAAAGCAATAAATACAACCATGAACCATGGCAACAGGGGTGCCTTTTTTCCATCGGGGCTGCTTTCCCCTCTGTAGACAGCCGCGACACATGCCACCACAACTGCGAGCGATGCGACTCGCAATAACTTCACGATAGTTGCGCGCTCCCCTGTTTCATCGGAAATCATGAACCCTGCGGCCACGACCTGAGCCACATCGTGAATTGCCCCACCCAAGAACAATCCTGCTTGAGAGGTGCTTAACTGGAGAAACTGGACAATTATTGGATAGCTGACCATGGCTACGGTAGAGAGCGCAGTTACCGCAACCACAACCACTAGGGTAAAGCGTTCTTTCTCTGGCCCTCTGGGCAATGCTGCAGCGAGAGCCAAGGCAGCAGAAGCTCCACAGATCGCAGTAGCCCCACCGGAAAGCAAGCCCTTCCAGCGCGGCATACCCAACCACATGGCCAGGCCAATACCAAAGGCGATGGTTGTCGCAATCGCAAGCACTAAAATAATCACCTGCGTCCAGCCCAACTCAGACACTTGTGAAAAAGTGATTCTCGCCCCGAGAAGTGCAACCCCGACACGCAATACTTGTCGAGCGCAAAAGTCGACGCCTTGCCCGACGAGCGGGCTTTGCTGAAGGGGGTGCAGTAGCGCCCCAAGAAGTAGCGCATAGAGGAACGTGGCTCCGCCTATGCGGCCCGCAATGGCTACGGCCGCTAGACCGATAACTACACAAAGTACGATACCGAGCAGATTGCTTCTGAACCACCCACGCGATTGCGTGAAAGATACGGAGAGATTCACAGTCCCCCCAAGCAAAGGTATTTTATTTCTGTGTATTCATCCAAGCCAACCCGTCCGCCTTCTCTTCCCAATCCTGATTGCTTGATCCCGCCAAACGGAACGTGCTCACTGGAAATTAATGACGCATTAACTCCCAGCATGCCGCATTCGAGCGTTTCCGCAATCCTGAAGATCCTGGCTATGTCTTTTGTGTAAACGTACGCGGCGAGCCCAGAGTCACCAGCGTTGGCTAATCGGATTACGTCCTCCTCCGTGTCAAAGCGGGAGATGGGAGCCAATGGTCCGAACGTCTCCTCACGCATGCAAAGCATGCGTTCATTGACGTTCTGAAGCACAGTCGGAGGATAGAAAGTCCCAGCTTCAGGCGTTCCGCCAGTGACTGCGGTCGCACCTTGAGAGACTGCATCGTCAACAAACCGTTGAACCTTAAGAGCAGAATCGGCGTCAATCAGCGGGCCGATGGTGGTTTCGGCTTCAAATGGGTTGCCCATCTTGAGCTTTTTCACCTCTTGAACGAGGAGCGACAAAAAAGCATCGTGCAGTCCAGTTTGAACGTAAATTCGATTCGCACACACGCAGGTCTGACCTGCATTGCGAAATTTGCTGGCAATGGCTCCTGCCACCGCGCTCGGAAGATCCGCGTCATCGAAGACGATGAAAGGAGCATTGCCACCGAGTTCCAAAGCGAGTTTCTTAACCGTCGGAGCACATTGCGCCATGAGAAGCTTGCCGACTGCGGTAGATCCCGTGAAGGACAGGTGGCGAACAATGGGGCTTTCACAAAGTTCCCGGCCAATCGCCACAGATGATGGCCCGTCGGCGGCCAGCACATTGAAGACCCCCGCCGGTATGCCGGCCCTTCGGGCTAGTTCTACAAGCGCCAATGCAGACAGCGGAGTCTGCTCAGCTGGCTTGACGATCACAGTGCATCCCGCTGCGAGCGCTGGCGCCACCTTGCGGGTGATCATCGCTATCGGGAAGTTCCAGGGTGTGATAGCTGCGCACACGCCAATCGGTTGACGCAACGCCATCAACTGGCGACCTGTTTCGAAGGCCGGAAGCAGTTCTCCGTTCAGTCGCTTTGACTCCTCTGCATACCACTCCACAAATGAACCACCATAGGTGACTTCTGAGCGCGCCTCTCGTAGAGGCTTCCCTTGCTCCGCGGAAAGAATCTTCGCCAAGTCTTCCGCATGCTCTTCGATCAGCTCAAACCAAGCTCGCAGTAGATGTGAACGAGCCTTTGCGTGAAGTTTCCTCCACTCTTGCAGTGCCGCTTGTGCAGCAAAAATTGCACTCTTCGCATCGCTCACATTTGAGCCCGAAACACAGGCAACGACCTTTCCTGTCGTTGGATTGGTCACATCGAATTTCGGGCCAGTGGCGCTCCATTCTCCACGGACGAAAGATGATTTTCTTAGCAAATCGGGATCGCTGATGTGATCCAAAACGCTGGGGCTTATTGAGGTTTCAAGGGGATTCATTTGGCGTTCGGCGCATCGGGGTGTTGTGCGATAAGGCGATACAAGAAGTGCTCACATGCCGCCAATTGAGAGCGCAGGAGGTATTCGTCCGCCGTGTGGGCTTGGGCTATATCCCCTGGACCACACACAATGGCTGGAATACCTGCCGCCTGATACAGACCACCTTCAGTGGTGTAAGCCACATGCGGCCCCAACTCGGCTCCAGCATTCAGTGCCAGCACCGTCACGGCATCATTTGAAGAATCTGCAGCCAATGCGGGCACCCCCGTTCGCCGTTCTATGGCGATGCTTGCTTGTGGTATGCGGCGTTGCATCTGCACCGCAAGGCCAGCAGCCGCTTCCAGCACGGGGCCTAGCGCGCGCTCTGGATCAGTGGATGGAAGAAAGCGCAGATCAAAATCCAGCACCGTTTCCTCGGGAATCACATTGTTGGCATGACCCCCTTCGATTCGGCACGGCGCCATCGTGGAATAGGGAACATAGAAGCCCTCATCCCGTTCCATCTCACGCAATCTTGACGCTTGCTCTTCAATGCGGCCAACCAGTTCACACGCATAGCTCAGCGAATTCACTCCGAGACCGCTCAATGACGAGTGCGCCGCTTGACCCAACACTCGGCAGCGATAAGCATGGCGCCCTTTGTGAGACCTCACTGCCTGCATATTGGTAGGCTCACCGACAATGCATGCGGATGGTCGAATCCCGCATTTGGCCAAGTCATCGAGCAAGTGCCGCACGCCAATGCAGCCAATCTCTTCATCGTA
Source organism: Acidovorax sp. NCPPB 4044 (assembly GCF_028069655.1). Classification (NCBI taxonomy): domain Bacteria; kingdom Pseudomonadati; phylum Pseudomonadota; class Betaproteobacteria; order Burkholderiales; family Comamonadaceae; genus Acidovorax; species Acidovorax sp. NCPPB 4044. The sequence continues at coordinate 1,213,180 of NZ_JAMCOS010000001.1, read as the reverse complement.
GGTAAGCGCGATGTGCAGAGGGGCATTCAGCGAATTGAAATCGATACGTTGCAGCGTTGCCATGCAGGCGGCAATGAAGCCCTTCATGTCGCAGCTACCGCGTCCGAAGAGTCTCTCTGAATCCTCAGTGAGTTCAAATGGCGAGTATTTCCACTTCTGGCCTGCAACGGGTACGACATCCGTGTGCCCAGACAGCAGCAATCCACCGGTTGATCCCCCGATGGATGCAAACAGGTTTGCTCGCCTCCCATCCGATGAGTAAGTGAACCGACTGCTGAAACCCATCAGCTTCAATGCAGAATCCGCCATCTCCAACAGGTCTAAGTTGGAAGCACTGCCCGATAGGCTTTGAAACCTCACGAGGTCACGCAGCCAGCTTATCGCCGCACTGGATGGCTCTTTTGATGTGGACTGGTCGCTCATGTGGACTCCAGGGTGATATTCCCCTGCGACGCGACCCGCTTCCATTTAGCGAGTTCCTTACGCATCTCTTGCGCGAACGCTTCGGAGGTGCCACCCAACGCGACAGCCCCCATCTCTTCAATCCTTGCACGTACGTCAGGACGTGCCATGGCTGCAGCCACCGCCTGTTGCATGCGCTGCACCGTGGCCACCGGCGTACCAGCAGGCGCCACCAGGCCGAACCAAGCAGGATCATTCAGAGTGGGCAGGCCAGCCTCGACAAATGTGGGTATTGCAGGCAACTGGGTCACGCGCGATGGCCACGCAACCGCGAGCGCACGAAGTTTGCCGGCCTTGATGTGTGGCAGTGAGGCAGGTAGGTTGTCGAAGAGCACCCTGACCTGACCTGCCAAAGTGTCCTGCAGTGCGGGGCCCGCGCCGCGATAAGGTATGTGTAGAAGGTAGCTCTGAGTGGCCTGTTTGTACAACTCACCCATCATGTGGCCCAGCGAACCTATTCCTGGCGAGCCGAAATCCAGCGGCGATCGGGGATTGCGTGTTAGCGCCATAAATTCTCGGATATCCGATGCAGCAACTGAAGGGTGCACGGAAACCACGTTGGGCACGAGCGCCAAATTGCTGACGCACACAAAATCCTTGAGCGGGTCGTAGGGCGGCGCTTTGGCCACCGCTGGATAAATGCCATGCGTGCTCACCGTGGCAATTCCAAAGGTCAAACCGTCTGGCGCGCTACGTGCAGTCTGAGCACTGCCAATGCTGCCGCCTGCACCCGATCTGTTTTCAACAATAATGGGTTGGCGAAGAATTTCCGCGATGATGGGGGCGACCGTGCGTGGAATCAGGTCAGCGGACCCACCGGGTGCGAATGGAACCACGAGCCGGATAGCTTTTTCGGTTCCCTGCGAAAAGACATTGGGTGCTGCCACGCAGCACGCGCCTGCAGCAGCAATCAAATGGCGGCGTTTCATCTGATCACTCCACTTTGATATTGGCCGTCGTAGCGACTTTGCTCCAGCGCCCAACCTCATCAGCCAATAGTTTGCCCAGATCCTGGGGAGTTCCTCCGCCCCGCTCCGCTCCCAGTTCGGTCCAACGCACAACAAAGTTCGGGTCCTCATAGACCGCATTCACAGCCTTGTTCAGTTGGTCTATGAAGCGAGGCGGTGTACCCTTCGGAACCAGAAGTCCGTACCAACTGGATGCGTCATAGCCTGGTAGTCCACTCTCGGCAACGGTAGGAACGTTTGGCAAATGCTCGGAACGACGCTGCGAAGTTACGGCCAGAGCGCGCACGCTTTTATTTCTAATGTGCTGAAGAGCGGATGGCATCGTTTCGAAATACACGTGGATCTGACCCGCAATCAGATCCACCATCGCCTGCCCCGATCCTTTGTAGGGAACATGTTGCATGCTGGTTCCTGACGCAGCCTTGAACTGCTCCGCCATCAGGTGATGCAACGTGCCACTCCCAGGCGTTCCATAGTTCAACCGGCCTGGATTCCTTTTAAGGTAGTCGACCAGCTCGAGCACATTCGTCACCGGTAGTGCTTTGTTGCATATGAGGACATGATTCACACGGCCCAAGAATGCGACGGGTGCGAAGTCCGCCTGGATGTCGTAACCTAACTTGGGGTACACGGACTGTGCGATGGCGTGATGGGCTGTGGCAAAAAGCAGCGTGTTTCCATCAGCGGGCGAGTGCGCAGCGATATCCGCACCCACCGTTCCTCCAGCACCACCCTTGTTCTCAACTACCATTGGCCTGTTGAGCGCGGGAGTGAGCGAAAGCGTCAAGGCGCGAGCCAGTATGTCTACCGTTCCGCCCGGAGGAAACGGGGCAATCAGCTTGATGGGGGCTGCGGTCGGCGCACCATCGAAGCGCTGTTGCGCAAAGGCTCTTTCCGAAGTCCACGCCATCATGGTGGCGGCTCCTGTAACTCCTGCAAGATAGTCTCGACGATTCATGGCTTGTCTCCTGTTTTCGTCTGCACTGCTGAGAGTAGGAAAGCGCGCGCCCGTCTCTGAGAACGTTTGGCGCACGCTCGACCTTTACGAGCGAATCGACCTTAGATTCGACCGTCGTATGCTTTGCGTGGCAGCCTGCAGCTGATCACGCTGAAAACGTTGGAATTCAGGGCCTGGGTAATGGCTGCCTCCAACTCTGAACGGGAGGCAACATCGAAGCCCTGCCCTCCCAGCGCACGCCCCACAGCGGCAAAGTCAGTCAGTTCAAAGTCGACACCCAGGTTGGGCTGGCCGTTGGCGCGCTGCTTTATCTCGATCAGTGACAAAGACTCGTCTGCAAAGACGAAAACGATCACTGGCGTTTTTGCATCCCGAGCAGTGGTCAGTTCTCCGAGCGTCATCTCCAGACAAGCGTCTCCGGTGAACACGGCGACGGGACGCGACGGCTCCGCCAATTTCGCACCGATGCCTAGGGGAAGTGAACAACCCATGGTGCACAGACCACTGGACTGCATCAGCCCGTGCGACTCGTAGCAATGCCACGTCTGGCTGAGCAAAATCCGGTGCGCGCCACTATCCACTGCTGCAACCGTATTCGCTGGCAGCATGCGACGAGCGACGTCGACGAGTGCACCGGGGCCCCACTCCTCATCTGTACGGTAGATCGCTTTCAGAGCCTTCGTGGACCTGCCGACCTGTGTCGCGGTCCACGTAGATGCCTTGCTGACACCTTCCCGCAAAGCGGACAGTCCTGCACGAATGTCACCCACAAACGAGAGCGATGCCTGGTGCATGTAGTGGGTATTGCGCGTCGCAGCAAACTCGACCACTTGCTTTCCTTCGTCCCAGACATTTCGCCAATTCACGCGCATCTCGATAGGGTCGTAGCCCGCAAGAAGCACTAGGTCAGCATCTTCAATCAAAGGCATGAGAACCTTGTCCGCCATGGGCGACAAGCCTGCGCCACCCAGTACCAGCGGATGCCGCTCATCGACGATTCCCTTCGCCTTGTAAGTGGTGATCAAAGGAATCCCCAGGTCCTCTACCAGCGCCAGGATTTCCTTGTCCGCCTTGTGATACAAAGCGTCAACGCCCGCAATCATGATGGGGCGCTTTGCGCGAGAAAGCCATTCGCGGGCCTGATCAAAGGCAGCGGACGGGGCTGGAGCTGACGGAGCAGGAGGCACGCGCCTGGTACCCAGTGCAGCCTTTACTTCCGCAATGGCTACATTGATTGGTACATCGATATGAACAGGTCCCGGCGGATCGTCGGTGGCAATCGCTATGGCTTTGTCGATGATGACCTCCGCGGATTCGGCAGTCATCCGCAAAGTCGCCTTGGTTATCGGCCGCATCAACTGGGAATGGTCGAAGATCTGGTGGGTGTAAGTAGCTGCTTCGCTCTCGTCAACACAGCCTGTGATGAAGAGCATCGGCACCCTGTCTTGCCAGGCATTGGCAACGACGTTGATGGCATTGGCAACGCCTGGGCCCAACGTGGCGATCAAAACGCCCGGAGCACCATCCCTGTGGAAGACTCCTTCGGCCATGAATCCGCCGGAGTTCTCGTGCTTGACCAAGGTGAATCGTACGCCTGCGTCGTCAATACCTTTCATGACTGCAAGCACTTCGCCACCGGGAATACCGAAAGCGTGCCGACATCCGGCTTCATACAGACGTTGACCAATGATTTGAGAAACGGAAGTCATTCAGGACACCTTGTTCGTGGAGAGATTGAGAGAATTGGCGAAGCCATCGCGGGTTTGAGGCAGCTTCATTCCGAGGAGCGCGCTGGCTACCTGCGTTCGCAGGATCTGGGCTGTTCCACCCGCAATCGTGAACATGCGGGCATCTCGCACGTGCCGCTCCATCGGAAGGTCGCGCCCATAGCCGCTGGACCCATGGATCTGCAAAGCATCATTGGTAACTTTGTTGGCCATTTCGGCCGCAAAAATCTTGGCCTGAGCGGCTTGCACCATGTCCGGGAAGTTCTTTCCGCTCACAGCTGCTGCTCGCAGCATGTGGCGAGCGGCTTCCAGTTGCGTGGCCATATCAGCCAGCATCCATTGCAAGCCCTGAAACTCTGCAATCGGCCGCCCAAACTGATGTCTCGCTTTGGAATACTTCAACGCCTCTTCAAATGCTCCCTGTGCAATTCCAAGAGCGACGGTTCCAGCGCCGACCCGTTGCGCGTTGTAGGCCTGCATCAGTGCAGCAAACCCCCGCGCGAGGCCAGCCGGTGGAACCAAGAGCATCGACTTGTGGACCTTCAAGTCATCAAATTCCAGATGCGTCTCTGGAATCCCGCGCACCCCCATGGCATGCGACCTTTTGCCAACCACGAGGCCGGGCGTGGATCCAGGGTTCTCGCGCAAGCAAAGGAAGGCCCCAATGCCTTCCTCAATACCATCATCGAAAACTCGCGCGAAGATCAAGTGAAGGCGCGATACGCCACCGCCAGTGATCCAATACTTCTCGCCGTTGATGTAGTAGTGGTCGCCTCGACGATCAGCACGGGTGGTCATCTCGCTTGCCGCGCTGCCGGCGTTTGGTTCGGAGATGCAGATCGCGGGCTTGTCTCCCGACAAGACTGCATCTGCAGCGAGGCGCTTCTGCTCTTCGGTGCCATATTGCATGATGGCGCCGATCGCCCCCATGTTGGCCTCGACGGTAATGCGGCCCATGGTTGCACAGGCCTTGGCCATTTCTTCGACGACGATCACGGCATCGAGATAGCTCAGCCCGCGGCCGCCGTATTCCTTGGGGATCGTCATCCCCATGAACCCGGCATCACGCAACTCATTGACACTTTGCCAAGGATAGGACTCGGTCAAATCTGTGTTTGCGGCTCTTGGCAGAAAGTTGGCTTGTGCCAGTTCCCGAGCCTCGGACTGGAGGATCAATTGTTCAGCGTTTAGTGTGTACATCAGATGCCTTGTGGATCGTTGCTGTGGGCTGGCTTCTGCAATCCCCAGTCAGCCAGGATGCTGTCTTCGTGCTCGTTCAGACGCGGTGGAGGAATTCGGTAGGAAGCGGGTGTTTCGGACATCTTCAGCGGGTTCGCAAGCAACTTGATGTCTCCGCCGCTGGCCCACTCGCATGGCATGGTGAGGGTCGATCCACGGGCAACTACATGGGGATCTGCGAACACATCCGCCAGGTTGTTCACAGGACCGCACGGGATTCCCCGGGCCTCGCAGAGTGCCAGCCAGTGGCCGCGAGAAGCTGACAGCAAACGAGCTTCAATGCGTTCACAAAGGTCCGCACGGTGCGCAACACGGCTCACATTGGTGGCATAGCGTTCATCTGACGCCAGTGATTCCAGCTCGATCACTTGGCACAGACGCGAAAACTGCGCGTCGTTGCCAACAGCCAGAATCATGGGCTCGTCTGCAGTCGAGAAAACCTGGTACGGAACGATGTTGGGATGACCGTTACCCAGGCGTTCAGGGAGCTCACCCGACGTAAGGAAGTTGGTTCCAGCGTTGACCAGCCAGGCAATTTGTGTGTCAAGCAACGAGATGTCTATGTGCTGACCGCGACCGGTGCCGTGCCTGTGATGCACCGCCGCGAGAATTCCCGCTACCGCGTACATCCCCGTCATCACATCGGCAATACCCACACCCACCTTCATAGGCAGCCCCCTAGGCTCGCCTGTCAAACTCATGATTCCGCCCATACCCTGGATCAGGAAGTCGTAGCCCGGCCTGCTGGCGTAGGGCCCGGTCTGCCCAAAGCCTGTAACCGAGCAGTAGATGAGTGAAGGGAACCGGTCCTTGAGTTGCTCGTAGCCGAGGCCATACTTCGATAGCCCACCCACTTTGTAGTTCTCGACGAGAATGTCTGCGCTCGCAAGCAACCGCATCACCAGGTCTTGCCCGGGTTGGCTGGTGATGTCGATCGCAATCGACCGCTTGTTGCGATTGGCGCTGAGGTAGTAGGCACTCTCATCTGTGGGAATCCCGTCGTTTCCCATCACGTAGGGCGGGCCCCATTTGCGCGTGTCATCACCCTCCTCGGGCTTTTCGACCTTGACGACATCCGCTCCAAGATCTCCAAGCAACTGAGTGGCGCTGGGGCCAGCGAGAATCCGTGAAAGATCCAACACGCGCAGGCCGGACAGTGCACCTGGAGGCACGGGGTTCACGTGAGCTTCTCCACTGCGGTCTTGATGCGATCAGCGGCCAAGTGCAGCTGCTCGTCCGATGTGGCATAGGACAGCCGCATGAAGCCTGGCATACCGAATCCAGAACCAGGGACCACGGATACGCCTTCGTCCAACAAGTAGGATGCGAATTCCATGTCGTTCTCGATGACCTGTCCCGCGGCCGTCTTCCGTCCAATCAATTCGCGGATGTCTGGGAACAGATAGAACGCACCTTCCGGCTTTGGAGTGCGCATGCCGGAGATGCTCGCGAAACGTTGAAGGAGCAGGTCGCGGCGATTCTGGAAGATTGCGCAACGACGGCGAACTTCGTCCTGCGGTCCATCAAGTGCTGCAGCCGCTGCAGCCTGCGAAATCGAAGAGGTATGCGAGTTGACCTGCATTTGAATCTTGGTCATTGCCTCGATGAGGGGACGCGGTCCACATGCGTAGCCCACGCGCCAGCCAGTCATCGAATAGGCCTTGGAAACCCCGTTGACCGTCAGAATGCGATCCAGCAGATCCGGTGCAAGTTGTGCCAACGTCGTGAACTGGATCCCATCGAAAAGAATGTGCTCGTAGATGTCATCCACCAAAACGAAGAATTTCTGGTTGCGATTGCGGCGGATCACATCAACGAACGTTTGCAGTTGGTCCCTTGTGTATGCCGTGCCACTCGGGTTACTGGGAGAGTTCAGAACCAACCACTTCGTGCGATTGGTAATGGCTTCCTCCAAAGCGCCAGGCTGCAGCGCATAACCCTCTTCGGGCGAGGTCTGGATCGGTACAAGCTTGCCGCCATTCATGCCCACGATGTCGGAGTAGGACGCCCAGTACGGCGTTGGAATCAACACCTCATCGCCTTGATTCAGCGTCGCCAAGAAAGCCTGATAGATGACCTGCTTTCCACCGCATCCAACGCTGATCTCAGAAATGGTTGTCGAGATGCCGTTGTCGCGCTTAAATTTAGCGACGATGGCCTCGCGCAGTTGTACCGACCCATTGATCGGCGTGTAGCGCGTCTTCCCTTCAGCAATCGCCCGCACCGCGGCTTCAGAGATGTGCTCGGGCGTAGGAAAGTCTGGCTCCCCCAGGGTCATGTCCACGACGCTCTTGCCCTGCGCTAATGCTTGGCGAGTGCGTTCTGCCATTGCTTGTATCGGAGAAGCACGCAGCGATGAAATTAGGGTAGAAAACATGTGCAATCCCCATGGACACGCATAGATACCCAATGCATCTACCTCTGTGCTCCATGTGATCCATGTTAAATTTCAATCCATTCACAAACAATTGAGTTTTTCTTCAAGTGAAAAGTCTTACGTCCAAGACACCCACGCTTCATCAGTTGGAGCTCCTTTTGGCACTTGCCTCTTCAGACGGGATTGCAGGCGCGGGTGCACGCCTCGGGATGACTCCATCTGCTACAAGTCACGCATTGAAAGCGCTTGAATCCACCCTCGGAACAAGCCTCATTGACCGCAACGCCACTGGCGTGGCGCTCACGTATGCGGGTGAGCAGATACTCCCGCACGTGCGGGATGTATTCGCCGCTCTACAGCTCGTGCAGACGACGGCCGCAGCCAGTGCAGGGCTGAAAACGGGGAAGCTCCGCCTCGGTTCTTTCGGAGCCAGTTCCTCGCTCAAATTGTTGCCCCCACTCCTCGAGAGCTTCCGGCAGCGTTACCCGGGGATCGAGGTCTTCGTTTCCGAAAAGCCGGACAGCGAGGTGGAGCAGGACCTCATCGAGCGACGAATTGAGATAGGGGTCGTAACGCTACCAAAGCCCCAGTTCGACACACACCTGCTGGCAATCGACGAGATGGTGGTTGTGTTACCGGAGAATCATGAGCTCGCCTCAGCTTCTGCGGTCTCCCTCTCACAGATTGCGGCACACCCGCTGGTCCTCACACATGCAGGATCCCAAGGCCTCATTGCACGTCTCTTTGAACGCAGCAGCCTCCGTCCGAATGTCGCGCATGAGATGTCTCAGCTGTTGTCAATCTTGGAGTTTGTCGCAAGAGGGAATGGAATCTCAATACTCGCGTCTTTGGCACTTCCTGCGCACTATCCAGGTGTGATCTATCGAGCACTTTCTCCTCGCGCTTCGAGAAGAGTGGGTCTGGCCTGCCTGAACGAAGACAGATTGTCACCGGCAGCACTGGCGCTGTGGTCTCAAGCGAAGAAGATGGGGAAGCAACGCACGATCGACTCGGTCTAGTACGTCGCTCTGGTCGGACCTCAGCGGCAAGCCGCGGCATGGTTAGCCGTGCCAGCCGTTGAGCAAACTTGTCGCAGTGGCAGTCGCAGTCGCAGTCGCAGTCGCAGTCGCAGTGGCAGTGGCAGTGGCAGTGGCAGTGGCAGTGGCAGTGGCAGTGGCAGTGGCAGTGGCAGTGGCAGTGGCACCTACGATAACGACTTTGGGAATCGTCGTCGCCCCAAAAAGGTATTTCAGGTGTGCAGCACGGACTAGCGCTACAAGGTGGTACGGCAGAAGGAGCTACGGCTCGCTCAGATGGCTGCCGTCCTCGTCAACGAGCCACCATGCATGTTCAGTACGCCCGCGAGCGAGCAACAAACGGCTGAGTCGAGCTTTTGCGTCCTAGTGCAAGAGGACCATCGTTCTCGCGGCGGTCAATGCCAGTCACTCGTTCACAGCTGCAGCGCGCTTGTAGGCTGGCGCGACTGATCCACGCCAGTCAGTTGATCAACGCGCACCGGGCCACTCGTATAAGGCACGTGCAAGGCAAGGCGACTTCAGTACCTCGAAAAAAGCCCTGCCGATGCACATGCATGACGCGCTAGTGACGATCTTGAACGAGCCGGTGAAATCGCAGAATCATGACAGGCCCGAGGACGGCACCCAATCCCACCGTTGACCATGCCCAGGCCCATGGATTACCTGGCAAATTGACTTGTCCCGCCGTCCAGTCGAGGGCAAGGCCGAACACCCACGGACTGATCGCGCCAGCTCCGAAGCCCATCACAGACCGGACCGAGTATGCGGCCCCGAGGCGCTCAGGTGGAACCACATCGGCGAGCGCCGTCGAGTAGACTGATGAGTCTGCAATCGCGACCATGTTGTAGATCGCTCCAAAAAGCGTCAGCAGCACAAGCGGAGCGGCGAACAACCAACCGAAGGTGAACGAGCACACCAAGCTTGCGCAGCTGGCCAGCAACATCACGCGAACCCGGCCGAACCGGTCTGATGCTGCGCCCCCGATCATGCTGCCCGCAACGCTAACCAAGTGCGCCACCGCAGCGAAGGCGATACCCATCTCCGCTGATGTACCCCCAGTACTCGCGGCATAAGCGAGGTAGGCAGGCAGCCACGCCCACAGGGCCATCAACTCCCAGCAGTGCGCGGCATAGGCCCAATTTCCCGCCATCGCAGGCTTGTCTCGAACCGTTTCGGCAACGGCAGATGTGATCGAGAAAGGTGCGGCACGGTTGCTTCGGATGAAGTCTGGTTGCATCCGTGCCAAAGCCCATATCGTCAGCACAGCGCCAAGTGCCACCATGCCGGCGATGATTAGCAGAATGCTCCTCCAAGGCAGAGCATCTGCCAGCGCGGCCACCGTAAGCAGCGACAGCCCATATCCCATGGAGGCTGCACCGATGAAAGCTCCCATCGCCTTGCCACGCTCGGATGGCAACGCGTTGGCCGAAAGCAATTGCAGACCAGGGCTGTAGCAGCCTCCCGCACACAAACCAGTGAATCCGTATAGCGTCGCAGCAGATACAGGATCTTCAGCTCCCAATCCAAAGGCGAGTGCAGCCAAAGCGGTGAGCACACTGCTAGCCAGTAAGACACGCCTGGGACCGATGCGGTCGGAGATGAATCCGACGCCGAAGAGCGAAATCAGATAGCCGACATGCCACGCACTTTGGACGAGACCCGCACCAGAAGCAGACAGGTTCCAATCCACCATCACCCTTGGCAAGACGCCGGCCCATACCGTCGCAACGGTCGCTTGGAACATGCGCGTCACACACAAAAGCGCCAGCCACCCCTTCTCCGGTACCGTGCGAGACATCAAGACTCTACGAGACCACGTTGCATCAGGACCGTGTCGACAGCCCGGCCGAACTTTCTGCCGATCTCCTTGAAAGCACCTGCTCGAATGAATCCGTAGCGCTCGTACAAACGCAGCGAACTGCGCGCGCCCTCATCCTCGACGATCACAGCAACCATCTGGCGCATTCCAAGCTGCCGGCACTGCCCAATCAAGGAGCCCAGCAGCGCCTGGTCGATCCTCCGTCCGGCATAAGCGGGACCCACGTAGATCGACGTCTCAGCCGTGCCCTGGTACCCGACCCTAGCCCGGTACCGCCCGGCATACGCGTAGCCGAGCACCTCATTCCCGCGCACTGCGACCAACCAGGGGAGTCCTCCACGGCGCAGCACATCAAGCCTCTGATGCATCTCGGTGGTGGTCGGAGGTATTTCCTCCATGGTGCAGATGCTCCCGCGAACGTAGTAGGCATAGATCTCTGCGATCTGGGCCATGTGCTCGGGGCGAGCCTCAGTGATGACAAAAGGAACATCCGGAGGGGTTTCAACTGTTGAGTTCATATGGCGATGTTCCATCGCCTGCTCAAATGTTAGAAGCAGCTGGGGATTCTTCGGTGTATAAGAAAAAGCTATGACGCTTCCATTCACATTCGATCAACTTCAAGCACTTCTCCTGGTGATTGACACCGGCAGCTTTTCCCTTGCGGCCAATCACCTTGGCATAAGCCAGCCTGCAGTCAGCGCCCAGATTAAGGAGTTGGAACGAAAGACCGCTGTGAAACTTCTGGAACGCGTCGGTCGAACCGTTGGGCCAACGGCAGCAGGAGTGGAATTGGCAGGCCACGCCCGTGCTCTTCTGGATCTTGCGGCGGAGGCTGCGGAGCTGGTGTCCGACCGCTCAGGCCATATCCGGGGAACAGTCCGACTGGGCACGGGCGCCACCGCCTGCCTCCACTTGCTCCCCCCCCTACTTCAGCACATCAAGATGTCACACCCGGGTCTGCACGTGGTAGTTTCTACTGGCAATACGGAAGACATCGTCAGGCGGGTCGAACTCAACACGCTGGACTTGGCGTTGGTAGCGCTGCCGGTAGCGAGTCGCGCACTCACCGTGTCCAAAGCGCTTTCGGATGACTTCGTGGCAGTTGCCGCTCGTGAATTTAGCGCACTACCTCGATCGGTTACTCCGCTGGACTTCGCCGAGTCGCCGTTGGTGCTGTTTGAGCCAGCAGCGAACACTCGCAGCATTGTCGAAGCTTGGCTGCACTCAGGTGGCGTAAGGATCAGGCCGGCAATGGAACTGGGAAGCGTTGAAGCCATCAAGGAGATGGTCGCCGCTGGGCTAGGCTGCAGCATTCTTCCCAAAATGGCGCTGACGACTGCGGACAGAAAGCGTCTTCAGGTGCGCCCGCTCAAACCGAGCCTCTCGCGAGACCTAGGAATTGTTCTGAGGCAAGACAAGCCGCTCACGCGAGGTATACAGGTGCTGGTCAAGACGATTCTCGAACGTACCGCCACTTCACGGCACGGAAAGGATTGAAGAGCGCATACCTCGACTGCACCTCTTGCCAACTCCTAGACCCATACGAACCGAAGTCATGAACGCACGGTGCTGAACGAAACGCTCATCTCTGGCTGGGGTTGGGCCTAGCCCTGCGTATAAGAAAAACCGTAAGCGGCGGGATCCTAAAACCACACCGGTGAACGCTGGTGTTAGCGCGCCGATGCTCACACTGGTGAGTGCGGTTGCACGGTCTAAAGGATGACACTGGATCCGCGGAAGGTCCCGGCTATGCCGGAAGTTGAACAGCCAGCGCCCTGCTCGCTGAGCTCCGTCGGCATTGAGGACGACGTCGGCCATCGACGGCCTGATATGCACGAGTGTCCGACCCGGATCGTCATACTGCAGCCGCAATACCGGCAAATCGCGCTCGTCGGCCCCGTACATGGACGCAGCGCCTCTACCCAGAGGTAGCGAAAACATCGTCGATTTACCATCAGGGTTTTGACGCCACTGGATGGTAGTCCATTCCCTTAGGGTAATAGACATAGAACAGACAATCCTCGGGGCCCATGCATTTGTTGATGTGAGGGGCCTTTGCAGGCTGGTACCAAGTAGCGCCTGGAGGAATGCTTGCCGGCACATCTCCAGCTTTTTCGCGAGCGGACTCGACGCCTGAGATCATTACTGCCCAATACTCTGATGTGTGAGTGTGAAGCGGGGATTCTTCGCCCGCGGGCACGCGAAACATGCCCCCAAAAGGTTTTCCGATTTCTCCAGGCTTGCCGAACACAATCGAGAACGAAGGGCCCTTGGTGCCCATTTCTGGGATCATGGGTATCCACTTGGCAGAGTCAGGCGAAGTCACTCTAGGAGCCGTTGATCCGTCAGCCAAGGCGGGAGCCGCCATGCCCAAGGCAAAAATGGTTGAAAGAGTAGTTGCTCTGATAATTTGCAGCGCGTTTGATTTCATGTGGTTTCTCCTGTCGGATGGCTCTTTACGTTGAGGCAGGGACGTTTCGTCAGTCAGGCTTGCGCCCTGCAAGGGTGAAGCCGGCCGAGCTTTCGGCCGGCAAAATGTCAGTCAAGCCCGCCAACTTGAATAGATCGAAAATCCCGGCGCGCGTGGCGCCGGATGGCGGAGTGAAGGCGCAAAGAAAGCAAGCTCCGGGACGTAGCACGCGCCGAACTTCCAGTACCCCGGCCAGAGGATCCGGCCAGAAATGAAGCGTGTCGATCGCAAGCGCCGCGTCAAAGCTCGCATCGTCGAAGGGCAATAGACCAGCCACCCCCTCGACCAGCGTCATCCTTCCCTCCAGAATCGCTGCGTCGTTGCGAGCGGCAGCTCTTCGCTGCATCAGCGCGGAGGGGTCGATGCCAGTCACGTGGCCCGTTGTGACCACGCTGGCAAGGGCCTCTAAGGCTACGCCAGGACCGAATCCGATCTCGACGACATGGTCGCCAGGGTTCAGATCCATCCGCCATAGCGCTTCCAGCACCATCGCGCCCGCGTTGCGCTCCATGAGATCTGCCCCGGCTTCCCCCAGGGCTCCCTCAGGGCGAACAAACATTTGGTGTATACGGTCCATCATGACCCCGTCATCCCTTACCGAGATGCCATTCAATTCCGAGTCAACGCGTTCTGATACATGCGCGCCCAACCCTCGACTGACAGCGGGTTGATCGGTAGTGCCTCGACGGCCCGCTTGTGATCGACGTTGGTTGTCATGAGACTGGGGTTATCGAAGATAGAGCGGTAGTAACCCACTATCGCTTCTTCGTTGCCGTCATAGGAAATGGCTCTGGCGAATTCTTCGGGCGGCATGGGACGAAAGGTGATTTCGCGGCCAAGGGCCCTGCTGAATCTCTCGGCGATCTGGAGGCCGTTCAGCTTTTCTGGGCCACTGATATCGATAGCCAACTTGCCAATGCCAGGGGCCTTGAACGCTGCCACAACATAGGCTGCTGCGTCTTGATGGCTGATCCATTGGCACTCCACAGCTTCAGGCATAGGGTAGGCCAGCACATTCTTCTCGGCCACTTCTTGCGCGATAGCGGGAATCAGGAAGTTCTCCATGTAGACCGTTGGTTGGAGCGCGACGAATGGGATGCCGCTCTTCTCGAGTGTTGAGAGAATCCCTCGGCGCATGTCAATCGACGGATTCCCGGTGTCGAACGGAAGAATGGGACCAGTTGCGTTCCAGACGATTTTCTTGACACCTTTGGCAACCGCAGCGGTTGCAACTGCGTTGGCTTGGTTGAAGTTGCCCGCAAAGAACGAGATGAGCATGAACACACCCTCTTGCCCCTCCATTGCTGCTGACAAGCTGGCGGAATCTCCCAAGTCGCCTCGAACGATTTCGATACCCTTGGCTGCGAGATCTTCAACCTTGGTTGTGTCTCGGACCATTGCCCGGACTTGAAATCCGGCAGCAGCAAGTTGTTCTGCCACAGGACGACCTTGAGGTCCGGAAGCGCCAATGACAAGGACTTTTTTCACTTCATTTTCTCCATCAGGAAGCTTTGACACGACAATGGTGCAAAAAGAGCACTAGTTACGTCAAATGCACTAATGGACCATTTTCAGAATGAAGCGAAGAGCAATTGCCTGCTGCGGCGTGGAGCGCTTCCTAACGCTGCTGGACGGCCCTTGGGCCACCTTGATCGTGCGGGAGCTGCTCGAGGGCCCAAGGCGGTTCACGGAGTTGCGGGAAGCGCTATCCGGCATCAGTGCCCATACGCTGACCCATCGACTGAAGAGCTTTGAGCGCGACGGACTGGTCACGCGCACGGCCTACGCCGAGACTCCGCCGCGTGTTGTCTATGAACTCACACAGTCCGGTCACGAGTTGCGAGACGTGCTGGAAGCCATGCGCAAATGGGGTGATGCCTTGCCGGAGCAAACTGTTTCCGGGAAGGTGGCTAACAGCAGACCCACCTTGAGCAAACAGGCCCTGAACGCCGCCTGTCCTTTCGGAGCCATCAGCTTGGCAGGGCAGACTCCAGATGCCGGCGCCGAAAGTCCAGCGGCGTACAGTCGACCTCGCGCTTGAAGAATTTTCCGAAGTTGGTGGGTTCATCAAAACCCAGTTTTCCTGCAATGGCTGCCACTGACAGGTCCGTGTGAACCAGCAGGCGCTTGGCTTCCAGAGCGATCCGCCCCGCAATGAACGCTTTGGCAGTGATGCCGCTACCAGTTACGGCCGCGCGCGCCAGACTTTTTTCTGTGCAGCCAAGTTGGTGTGCATAGTTGGACACTTGGTGCCACTGCGGGAAACGCTCCTCCACCAATTGCTGGAAGCGCTGAAAACGTTGTAAGGCCGGGGAGCCAAGTGCCTCCTCCGAGCCGCGTTGGTCTTGCAGCAATGCGAGCCGAGTCAGCAGAACATAGAGTTGGTGAAGCAGCAGCCGTTTGATCTCTGGATTGGGACCAGAAAGCTGCGAGTCCTCGCGCATTTGAACCACCACGCCGGTGAAGGTGCGCAGCGCTACCTGGTCCAGTAGCATGTACTCGGGCAGCCGCGCCGTATTGAGCGCAAATTGAACCTCGCGCATCGGTACGGAATGGGGCAGCACGAACTCCGATCGAAACAGCACGATCCAGCCATCCCAATTCTCATCAGGTCCGAAGTTGTGTGCCTGACCCTCGCGCACAACAAGCAGCGATCCTGGTGTACAGACGATCGGTCTGAAATCGATCACTTGGGTACACGTTCCTTCCGTGACGCAAACCAGCATGTGGAATCCGTAACGGTGCGTGGTCCGAACTTTCTCCCTGCTGCCCCGCTGTCTGAGCTCAGCCATCGAGGACACCTCCACATCCAGCGCATAGGCGCCTTGCGGCCGATAGTCCAGCCGTTCAATGTCACGTCGATGCGCCAAGATGCTCCCCAAATGGCAAATGTCCAAAAAGCACCATTTATTGTCCGCCAAAGGCCGTGATTTTGCGGATTCGACGTTTGACAATCACCTCCAGCCAGAAGTTTGCTGACTGTGAAAAAAGACGGTTCAGCAGAGCACTCGGAGCATCTTCGCGCTGGAAACACTGCGGACAAGCGGCGGAGCATTGCGATGCCAGCCCACGCACACCGCTCTCGCCAACACAACATCACTCAACAGGATCACGCTATGAACAACATCGATATCGCCAAAACATACATCCAAGCCGTGCAGACAGGCGACCAGGCCACGCTCGGCCGCCTCATTTCTCCGGAAGTGGTCTGGCACCAGCCGGGGCACAACCAGTTTTCAGGCACACACCAAGGCATGGCAGTAGTTGGACCCATGCTGGGCAAGATGATGGAAGTGTCCCAGGGAACTTTCGCTATCACGCGCGCCGACCATTACATGGCCAACGGCGACTGGGTCGCGATCACAATCGAATTCGCAGGCCAGGCCAACGGCATCACGTTGAAGCAACCAGGCGTGGATCTGATCCGCATCGAGGATGGGAAGATCGCGGAGGTCCGGCTTTTCTCTAGTGACCAGGTTCAAGAGGACTTGTTCTGGGGCCGGTAGGCCCGTCACGTCTATGGGTGCTCACATGGAGCACGATCAGCCGCGCGCGGCTGCGAGCTGGTTGATGCAGTTCCCGTGCAAAGACCAGAAACAAGACGCGCCACCCAGAAGGGAATGCCGAAATCCGCACTTCTCATCTTTCTTCACTCATCACCCAACGGCAGCTAGGCTTCATCAAGTTGCCAGAGCAGGCAGGCCGGCCTGACGCAGCGCGTCGTCCAGCCAGGGAGAGACGAGGACACCCTCCTCGATCTCCTTGATGCGTTGGGCCTCAGCCTCGACCTTCTTCTGCGCTGCCCGCAGTACGGCCTCGACCTCGCCACGCGGAATCACCACCACACCGTCGACGTCGCCCACCACGAGGTCGCCAGGGCTGACCGCGACACCACCTACGGAAACGGGGATGCTCAAACGCCCTGGCAGGCCTTTCGTAGGTCCGCAAGGATTGGTGCCGGCCGCGAAAATCGGAAAGTTCCCCTGGGCCAGCTCTGCAGTGTCGCGCGAGGCCGCATCGACCACGAAGCCCCCCAACTCGGCGGCTGCAGCTTGAGTGACCATCAGGTCGCCGAACAACGCGCAGGTGCTGTCGGCCTTCCCGTCCACCACGATCACGTCGCCGGGCTTGGCAACCGCCAGTGCGACGTGGAACATCAGGTTGTCGCCGGGGCGCACCTCGACGGTGTAGGCTGGACCGCAGACGGTCATGGCCGGGCTCAGTGCGCGGATACGGGCATCCATTGTGCCGCGTCGGCCAGCCACGTCGCACAAGATGGCGGCCTGAAACTGGCGGGCACGGGCTATCTGCTCGGGCGTCACGCGGTCAAACTCGGCGGTGGATGCGTAGGACATGAAGGTCTCCTGGATTGATGCGAGGTGGAAAAATGTCAGAACCCGTATACCTGCGCTGGATGGTCCACCAGCACCCGCTCGCGCAAGCGCTCTTCAGGACACCACTGAGCCAGCAGGGCCAGCAATTGCGCGTCGTCGGGCTTATGAGTGAAGCGGCCAGCCACGTGCGGCCAGTCGCTGCCCCATAGCAGACCGTGCGGAAAGGCCGCGACCAGCGCGCGGGCCACTTCGCTGTAGTCGCTGTAGTAGGGCGGACCGACTTCGCTGAGGTTGCAAACCCCCGAAAGCTTCACCCAGCCGCGGCCCGTGGAAAGCAAATCGGCGATGACCGCAAAGCCAGGGTGCTCCATTGGAAAGGGCAGCGGCAGCAGACCCATGTGATCGACTACCAGCGGGGCTTCCAGGCTCGTTAGCACATTCCGCTGCGCAGCGATCTGCTTGCCGTTGGCGACGAGTTGCACGTGCCAACCGCGTGGACCGATTCGGCGAGCCAGCGGCTTGATCTGCTCGGCCGTGGTACCCGAACCTAACAGCAGGTTCACACGTGCGCCGCGTACACCAGCGGCATGCAGCCGATCCAGTTCCTCATCAGCAATATCCAACGGGACAACCGCCACTCCGCGCGCCGACGGACCAAACTCGCTCAGAGCGCGCAACAGCAACCGGTTGTCGAAGCCATACGTAGATGGCTGTACGATGACGTTGCGTGCCAAGCCAAGCTGCGCCTGCACGGCCTGGTAGTCGGCAACGCTGGCATCCGGCGGCGCGAAGGGCGCATCGGGTGCGCTCGGGAAGCGTGCGTCGTAGATGTGGTGGTGACAGTCCGTGGCCAGCGCTGGCATGGCAAAGTTCGGCATCGCGTCGCCCTCACGCGGCCTCGGTGGATTGCGCACCGTCTATGCGACGGAGCCTTTCCAGCAGCACCTGCGCCGGGTGCGGCAGCTCCTTGCCATCCATCAGCGCGGCCTGGCACCGGCACGAGTAGCCAGAAGCCATAACGCGCCCGCCATGGCCCGCGTCGGCAATGTGTCCCTCCCAACTCAGGCGGTAGATGGCCTCGGAGGTAGCGCGCCGATCTCGCTCATGGCCGTATAAGCCGGCCATGCCGCAACAGCCGGCCGGAATCACGCGCAGGGGCGTGCCCAAGCGCTGGAACAGCTTCGTCCAGTCGGTTATGGCGGCGGGGGCATTGGTTTTCTCGGTGCAGTGCGGCAACAGGGCCCAAGACGCCTCGCCGTCGGCAGGCAGTTGCGGCAACCGGTCGATCTGGCGCGCCAGCCACTCTTGCGGCAGCGCCACAGGCGGCACCTGGTCGGCGCCCAGCGCCTTGGCGTACTCGGCGCGATACGTCAGCGTCATTGACGGATCAACGCCCACCAGTGGTACACCAGTTGCAGCCAGCGCACGTAGCATCGCGGCGTTGCCGGCGGCAGTGCGCGCGAACCGGCCCAGGTAACCCAGCACGTGCTGTGGCTTTCCGTTGGGCATGAAGGGCGCCAACCATGGCGTGAAGCCCAGGCGCACCAGCAGTTCGCAAAGGTCTAGCACAACTTGGGTGTCGTAGTGGGTGGTGAAGGCGTCCTGCACCACCACCACCGAGCGTCCGCGTTCGTCTTCGTGCAGCGTGGCCAGCGCCTGCGCGGTGGCGATGCGGATGCCGCGCCGGCGTGCCTCGGCGGCCAGCGGCTGCACGCTCAGTGCGGGCAACGCCACCAAACCAAGTCGGCGCAATGCGGCGCGTCCGGGTGCCCCGCCCAACAGCGAGTTCAGCAGGGAAGGCCATCGCGACATCAGCGGCAGCCAGCGCTCCAGCGAAGCCACCAATCCGTCGCGTGCCGGACGCAAGTAGCGGCCGTGGTAGACCTCCAAAAAACGCGCGCGAAATGCCGGTACGTCCACCTTGATCGGACATTGGCCGACGCAGGACTTGCAGGACAAACAGCCGTCCATTGCATCCTTGACTTCCAGCGAAAAGTCTGGGGCATTGCCACCATTCTCGCCACGCGCCCCCCAACTGTTGATGGCGCGACGCGGCCATGCGCGCAGATCATCCAGCGCACCGCCACGGCGCAGCACTTGCGCCTCGGCGGCGGGATCGATTCCTGCCTCGGTCGCCAGCCGCAGCCATTCACGCATCAACGAGGCCCGGCCCTTGGGTGAGTGCCGGCGCTCGCGAGTGGCCTTCCACGACGGGCACATGGCGTCGTCAGGGTCGTAGTTGAAACAGGCAGCATTCCCGTTGCAGTGCAGAGCGTCCTGGTTGTCCTGCCGCACGCTCAGCGGGATGCGACGGTCCAGTTGGCCGCGCAACGGCACCGCGTCCAGGCGTGTCAGCGAGTGGCCGGGTGGCGAGGCGATTTTCCCAGGGTTGAGTTGGTTGTCAGGGTCGAAGGCGGCCTTGATCTCCTGCAGGCGCGGGTACAGCGGGCCGAAGAACTCCGGGGCGTACTCGGAACGAAAGCCCTTGCCGTGCTCACCCCACAGCACGCCCCGGTACTTGCGCGTGAGCGCGAACACCTCGTCGCTGATTTCGCGCAGCAGTTGCTCTTGTGCAGGGTCTTTCAGATCCAGCGCCGGGCGCACGTGCAAGCAGCCGGCATCGACGTGGCCGAACATGCCGTAGACCAGACCGCGCCGATCCAGCGTCGCACGGAACTCGGCAATGTAGTCGGCCAGACGCTCGGGCGGCACCACCGTGTCCTCTACGAAGGGCATCGGCCGACGCTCGCCCTGCATGTTGCCCAGCAGTCCGACGGACTTCTTGCGCATGGACCAGATGGCTTTGGCAGCGGCTTCGCCGTGGGCGACGGTGTAGCCCAGTCGGCCCCGCGCACCCGCATCGGTGCCCTCTTCCGCCAGCGCGGCCTCCACGCGAGCCAGCTTGGCCGACATTTCCTGTTCGTCTTCGGCAAGAAACTCGACGATGTTGACGCCCTGCGCAAGGCCTTCGAGGTCATCGGGAAACCATTTCTTCACAGCCAGCCACACGGCGTCCTGCCGCGCCAGTTCCAACACCTTGGCGTCCACCGTTTCGCTGGAAGCTGCCTCCAGACGCATGAGGTTGCCGGCATCGCGCAGCGCGGCGTCGAAGCTGGCGTAGCGGATGTTCAGAACCGCCGTGTGGCGCGGTATCGGCATGAGGTTGATCTTCGCCTCTGTGACGAAGGCCAGGCTGCCTTCCGCTCCGCACAGCACCGAGTTCATGTTGAACTGCCCGCAGTCGTCGCACAGGTGAGCCAGGTCGTAACCAGTGACGCAGCGATTCAGCTGGGGGACGTGCTCGTCGATCAACGCCGCGTCCTCGGTGCGGATACGGTCGAGCAATCGATGAATGAAACCCACGCGGTCGGGCCTCTGCTTGATGCGAGCGAGTTCCTCGGGCGATAGCGGGCGCGAGTGCCATGCGGTGCCATCCAGCAGCACAGCGTTGAGCTCTAGGACGTGATTGCGCGTCTTGCCATATAGAACCGAGCCCTGGCCGCTGGCGTCGGTGGCGATCATGCCGCCAATGGTGGCACGGTTGGACGGCGACAGCTCTGGGGCGAAGAACAGGCCGTGTTCACGCACAGCGTCGTTGAGTTGGTCTTTGACCACGCCGGCCTGCACGCGCGCCCAGCGGCCAGCCGGATCAATCTCCAGGATGCGGTTCATGTAGCGCGACAGGTCGACACTCACGCCATTCGTCAGCGATTGGCCGTTGGTGCCGGTGCCGCCGCCGCGAGGCGTGAAGTGCAAGGCCTTGAAGCGCGAGTCGTTCGACAGCTTGGCCAAACGCACAACGTCTTCTTCGTTCCGCGGGAACACGATCGCCTGCGGCGCGAGCTGGTAGACGGAGTTGTCGGTGGCGAACACGGTGCGGTCGGCATGCGAGCGCGTGGTGTCGCCCGCAAACCCACGCAAGCGCAGTTCGGCCAGGAAGTCCGTCACGAGATCGGACGGAGCTTCTTGTGGGTCGAGACGGGGAATCATGGCGTGCTGCGGCTTTGGCCTTGTCGCGAAGGTACGTTCAGCACTGCGACGCTTCGCGCAGGCGCGCCTTGAAGCGGTCCCAAACCTGGGGGTTGACCAGTCGCGCCGGGCGCTCGCCCCGCAGCATGGCGATGATCTGCTGGGCTGCCATGGAGGCCACGTTGTGGCGCCCCTCGTGCGACACGCCGGCCGTGTGGAACGTAGCGACCACGTTATCCAGCGCCAGCAGCGGATGATCCAGTGGAGGTGGCTCGGGGTGCCACACGTCGAGGCCGGCGCCGGCCAGGTGTCCCGAGCGCAGTGCCTCGGCCAGCGCCATTTCATCGTGCACGCCACCGCGCGCAGTGCTGATAAAGATCGCGCCCGGCCGCATCGCGGCAAAGCGTTCGGCATTGAACAGGTTCAGCGTACTGGCATCCCGCGGGCAATGCAGCGAGACGATGTCGGCCTGCGTCAGCATTTCTTCCAGCGTGGCCGGCTCGGCGCCGCGCGCGCGGATTTCCTCGGCCGAGAGCAACGGGTCCACTGCCAGGATGCGCATGCCGAAGGCGCGCGCCAGCGCAGCCGTGCGTGTGCCAGCGTGACCGATGCCCACGATGCCCAATACCTTGCCACCGATGTCGTGACCCATGACCGACTCGCGCGAGAAGCCGCGCTCGCGGCGCAACTTACGGTCGGACTCGACGATCCGGCGGGAGACGGCCAGCATCAGCCCAATCGCCATCTCGGCGACTGCAGGTGCGTTGCCGCCGATTTGGCTAACGACGGCTACACCAGCGTGCGTACATGCTTCCACGTCCACCGTGTCGTAGCCAGCCCCGGTGGAAGACACGCACAGCAGCTGGGGGCAGCGCTCTAGCAGAGAAGCGCGCGCGTGGAACTGAGCTGGCAGTTCGTCCTTGGCAGCGGTGATCTGATAGAAGTGCGCACGTTGCAGTGCAGCCCATGCCGCATCGTCGTCGCCAGTAACGGGCGCGACCTCGACCGTGACGCCCTGCTCCTGCTTCATGGACTCATCGAAGACCGGGTTGATCCAAACGTCGAAGCGCGTCACGCGCCATTGAGCCAGATTGCTCATCGGTATCCTTGTCGGGGTTATTGCTTGGGCAGTGTCTTGGCCAGTTCCTGGAGCGCAGCGCGGTTCTTCTCCAGTGACTTGTCCCATTGCGTACCGCTCAAGTACGCCAACACTGGCGCATCGGCAGAAGCATTGGCGATGAACTCGGGGTCGCGAACGGCTTCCGCGATGGCTTGGTCCAGCTTCTTGATGATGTTCGCCGGCACGCCCTTGGGCGCCGCGAAACCGCGCTCAGAGGACATCACCACGTGCACACCGCCTTCGGAAGCGGTGGGCACGTTGGGCAAGGCCGGCGAACGCTTCTCGCCGAACTGCGCGACTACCTTGAGCTGGCCGGAGCCGTTGCCGTGCAACTCAGGCACCTCGCCAGCGCTAACGACGCCGAAGGCCAGGTGGCCGCCCAGCACATCGGTCTTCTGAGCCGCCGTGCCCTTGTAAGGAATGGCATTGAGTTCGACCTTCGCCTCGCGAGAGACCAGCTGCAATGCCAAGTCACCGTTGGTCGTGACACCGTTGTGGCCAAAAGTCAGCGAACCAGGTTTGCTTTTGAGTGCTGCTACGAGCCCGGGTAGCGTCTGGACCGGGCTATCGGATTTGGTGACGAGCACCGTGGGATCGTCTACGACGCGGGATATCAGCGTGAAATCCTCTGCTTGGTACTGCGACTTCTTCGTCATCGGAAGAAACAGGAAGCCCGGCACGTTGATCACTGCGAGCGTGTAGCCGTCGGGCTTAGCCGCTTTAGCGTATGCGTTGGCGATCTCGCCAGCGGCACCAGGTTTGTTGACGACGACGAACTGCGCCGTGGGTCCCAGGCGCTTCTGCACGAAGGGCAGCAGCTTTCGCGCCATCAGGTCGGTGCCGCCGCCGGCCGCGAAGCCGACCACGACCTCGATGGGCTTGTCGTCGGGCCAGGCCGCGAGGGCGGGCTGGGTAAGGGAGAAAGCGGCTGCGACAAGAGCCGCCAGCTTGAATGCGGAAGTGGTCAAGGTGTCTCCTTTTATTCTGGGAGACTGAATCTTCCTCGCCTGCAAAAAGGCACACAAGCGATTTATTTCAATGCAACGTTATTCCTTTTCTGACTTTTGACGTGAGGATCCAGGTGCTCGGGAGTACGCGAGAACTCCGCCGTTCGAATCACGTAACCATGCATCGCATCCAGCAGCACGCGGTTGTCATCGGTGCGCTGGAAGAAGTAGTAGTTGAGGCTGGGTAACGGTGGCGCACTCTTGAGGGCAACCAACGAGCCCTGGGCGACCCAGGGGCGCAAGAAGGCGTCAGGCAGAAAGCTGATGCCGGTATCCGACAGCACCAGCGCGACGATGGCCATCAAGCTGTTGCAGGCCAGGTTGCGACGCAGGGTGATGCCCTGCTCAGCGGCCCAGCTCTCGATCGCGCGCGTGAGCCCGGAACCTTCAGTCATGGTAATGATGGGCAGGCTTTCCAGTTCGGCCTTACGAAGCAAGGTGTCCTTGCGCAGTCGACCGGGAGCCGCGGCCCAGGTAAAGTCCACGCGTCCGACGACGCTGCCTTTGACCTGCGCCTGTTGGGCAGGCCCCGGCGCAACAGCAAAGTCCAGTTCACCGCGCAACACCTTGCGTTCCAGCGGCCGCGCTAAATCGACGTATGGCTCGAGGACCAGCGCAGGATGCTCCTGATTTACCAACCGCGTGAAGTCGGGCAGCCAAGTCAATGAGACCAGTTCGCTCACGCCGAATTTGCACACTCCCGATAGCGCGGAGGAAGAACGTACTTCAACTTGGAACTGCTCGCGCAACTCCAGCATGCGGCCTGCCAGCGGCACCAAACGCTGACCAGCCTCTGTCAGGTGGGCGCGTTTACTAGATCGATCGAACAGTACCTCACCTACAGACTCCTCCAACTCGAAAATTCGCTTTGAAAGCGAAGATTGCGTAACATGCAGCCGCTGTGCCGCTATGCTGAAACTGCCCAAGTTGGCAGCCCAGTAGAAAGCTTCAATCTGCTTGAGTGTCATGCACAGATTCTGCGCCTTGAGCTCGCCGTTTCGATGGAAGCTCTTTTAAGGCGTCGTTTAAGTGTCCGTCAGTCGGCCTTCAGGCGGCCTTGCTGGATCATGCGAGCTGCGAAGGCTTCCTCGTCCTTCAGCAATCCGGAAAACTGCGCAGCCGTGCCCCCGTGCGCGGCGCTGCCGAGCTCGCGCAACGTGGCGCTGAAGGCAGGGTCAGCGGCGGCCTGGCGTACTGCGTCCGACAGGCGGGACCTGATCTCCGCCGGCACGCCGCCCGGTGCCAGAATGCCGGCGTACGTGGTCATGTCGAAGTTGCCCAGCTTGAGTTCAGCCAGCGTGGGCACGGCCGGGAACGCCGCCTCCCGCTCTGGGCCGAGCACCGCCAGCGCCTCCAGCGTGCCGGCCTTCAAATGTGGCATGGAACTGGACACTTGGTCGCCCACCACGTCGATCTGGCCACTCAGCAGGTCGATCAGCGCAGGACCCATTCCCTTGTATGCCACCATGGTGAGCTGGATGCCCAGAGCGCTTTCCAACTGCAGAAGGGCCAGATGGTTGGGCGTACCTGCGCCTGCGTGCCCGCCGTTGAGCTTGCCTGGGTTGGCCTTGGCGTAAGCCACCAGTTCCTGGAAAGTTTTGAAGCGTTGATCTCCCTTTCGCACGATAGTGGCAATGTGGGTCTTGCTCACCAGTCCCAGCGGCTTGAGGCTGTCGCTGCGGTAGGCAGTCTTGAACATCTGTGGAAGCGTGACGATCTGACCGGCAGTGGCCACCAGCAGCGTGTAGCCGTCCGGCGCGGCACGCGCCACCACGCCAGTACCGATGGAGCCGCTGCCGCCAGCGCGGTTGTCTACGATCACCGACTGTCCCAGGATCTTGCCCAGAGGCACCGCCACGCTTCGGCCCACGATGTCGATGTTGCCGCCAGGCGCGAAGGGCACGACGAGGGTTATTGGTTTGACGGGAAAGGGGGCTCCCTGCGCGCGCACCAGGGGTATGGCTATCAGGCTCGCGGCAAGAGCGCCACTGTGACGCAGTATGGATCGACGAGAGGCGAACATGAGTCTCCTTTGGGTTCTTGAAAAACTGGGATAGCGCTTCGGTCTGTGACAACGCTGCAGCGCATTGAGCGTCAGCCATGGCTGAACATGGACTGTCCGCAGCATTCGACGCTGGCGTGCAAAATGGTGGCGGTGGTCGATTCAGTAACAAAGATGTCGGCGGTACCGGGCGCGAAGGCGAGATTGGTGGTCAACTTTCCTACTGGTGCGTCGATGCGTTGCAGCGGCTCGCCTTCGGCGGAGAAGCGCCACAAGCAACCAAGTCCGGCATGGGCGACCCATAGGCCGTCGCCGGTGTCCAGCGCCAAGCCATCAGGCCCCACGCCGCCGGACAGTTGCAGGAAACGCCCGACCTTGGTCGGCAGGCCCTGGCGATCAAGCGGTACGCGCCACACGGCGTTCTCGCGCGTGACGGCCAAGAACAATGTTCGCTCCTCGCGGTCCATCACCAAGCCGTTGGGGCTGGGCACGTTGTCCAGCAAGCAATCCAATTGCCCATCGGCTCGCAGACGGAATAGCCTTCCGGTGGGATCGTGCAGGCCAGTCAGGCCCTGGTCGGTGAAGTAAAGGTCGCCGTTGCGCGCGAAAAAAAGGTCGTTGATTGCCTTGAAGCGTTCCACACGCCAGCGCTCCAGCAGCGGCGTGATGCGGCGACGTTCGCGGTCGTAGACCATGATGCCGTGTTGATGGTCGGCTACAAAAACGCGGCCGTCACGATGTATTTTCAACCCGTTGGGCCAGCCCTCGTAGGCCAGTTCAACGTGAAACTCACCCCTTTCATCCACGGTCAACAACCTACCGTTCACCACGTCAACGCACCAGAGCGTGCCATCACGATCGAAACTGGGGCCTTCGAGGAACGAGGGCGCAGCCAGACCGGATGGTTGCAGCGCGTTCCACCCCGACTCGGCAGTGGCGTTGCGTAGCTCGTCGGGCAACCTTGCAAACACTGTGGCCACGCCGCGCGGCGGTGCAGCGAACAGCGGTGCCATCAGGAGTCCTGCTTGAAGCCGAGCTCTTTCACGAAGCGGCCCCACTGCTCGTACTCGGTCTTGATCTTGGCAGCCATCTCTGCCTGCGATGACGGGGTGGCCTCCAGACCCAGCGTGGTCAATGTCCTAGCGGCCTCTGGCGTGGACAGGGCTTTAACCATGGCCGCATGCATTCGCTGTACCGCGTCTTGCGGCGTGCGCGCCGGCAGGTACAGACTGATAGCTTCGTCAATCACCATGTCTTTGTAGCCGGACTCCACGAACGTCGGTACCTCGGGGAGGAAGCGGCTGCGCCGAGCGCCCATGACGCCAATCACGCGTACCCGGTCGAGGAAGGGCAGCACCGTGGATACCGAACCAATATAGGCCGGCACATTGCCAGAGGCGGTATCTGTGAGCGCCGTGCTGTTGCTGGTGTACCCCGCGTGCGTGAAGTTGAAGCCCGCCGACTGCGCAAAGCGCACGCCGGAGAAGTGAACCTTGGTGCCGGTAGCGCCGGTTGCATAGGTGGACTTGGCCGGGTTGGCCTTGCACCAGGCCGCGAAATGCTGCAGCGTCTTCACGGATTCCGGCACAGCCGGGCCGACCACCAGAACGAAATCGGTGGTCACGCTGTTGCCGATGGGAACCAGATCCTTGAACGGATCGAAACTTACCTTGCTGAAAGTGTGCGGAACGACCACTAGAGTCATGATGGGGCTGACCAGGATGGTCTTGCCATCCGGGGGCGCTGACTTGACTACGCCAAGCGCCAACTGGCCACTGGCTCCAGCACGGTTCTCGACGACAAAATTGTTAGCGTAGTCCCCGCGCATACGCTCACCCAGTAGCCGTGCCAGGCCATCGGTAGCGGTCCCAGGCACATAGCCGACCAGCATCTTGGCCTGATCGACCGGTGCGGCAAGAGAAGAGTTAGCGGCCGGCAACATTGCTGTTGCGGTCAGGGCCTTGAGCAGGTCACGGCGTTGCATGGATGTCTCCGCTGTTTTTTGACATTCACGCCCTTCGTGCCGGGCGCTCATTCATGTATTTGCAAGCCGATGATCTGAGAGCATCACTATTTCATCAAACGAATAATTGGACTACTCGAGCATTCCTCTTTCGACAGTCGGCATGCGTCGCGCCTGCTCCGGTTGTGCAAGCTCGTCAAAAAATTCTGTCGCTTCGGGGAAAGACTACGACGCCTCGTGTGACAGCGAGAATGAGCGCTTGGCGATGCTGGCGACGCCGTAGCCGAGCGCCGAATGCAGGTGCTTGAGAAAACAGAAGTGGTACGGAACTTGAGGCGCCGCTGGCCTCGTCTTTAGCAACTGCAACTGTCCACGCTCGATTTCTTGTCGGAACATTGCCACCGGCAAACAACTGATGCCCACGCCTGCGGCAATCAGTCCAGCCAGCGCATTGACGTTGTTGCCGCCATAGATACGCTCTGGCTCAACCCCCGCGTTTTCCCATAGCTGAGCGCACAATTCCGTGATGATCGAGTTGGCACTCTGCTCTATGACGGTATAAGCCGCCAATTCGCGCAAGGGATGAACGACATCAGGTGCGAAGGTCCCCGGCGCAGCAAACCAACCGAAGGGGACAGCTCCCAACCTCATCCGCGTCATCCCCTCCATGGGAGGAGAGTCCGGCAAGATCGCGAAGTCCAGTTGGCCGTTTTCTACGCGTTGGCGCAAAAGGGAGGATAGGTCGAGCGCAGGCTGAATCGTCACCGAAGGGTAGATTTTCTTCATCTCCTTGATGAATCGCCCGAACCATGTCAGCGCGGTCAGTTCGGTCAAGCCCACATGCACCAAACGCGCCGGCTGCTGCGCAGTTCCCTTGAGAAGGTCCATCTCATCCAACAGTAGGAACAGTTGCTCGCACTCGCGCATTAACTCTCGGCCTTTGGTCGTCAAAGCGCTTTTGCGCCCTCCCCGCTCAAAAAGTGGCACGGCAGCGATTACCTCGACCTCCTGCAGTCGCTTCGTCGCAGCGGACTGCGTGATATGCAGCTTCTCAGCAGCTTTGTTGAGGGTTCCCAATCGGGCCACCCAATAAAAAGTCTGAATTTGCTTAATTGTGAGCATCTACCGCCCCTCCCCGGGCAACTGTGGAGACAGCAAGTGGAAGGGGGTGTTGAAGTCGCAGCTCCCCTGCGCCACTTCGATCACCGCTCGGTGAAACGAAGATATGGTCTCGATTCGGGCGATGGCCACGTAATTCAGATCTGGCGACGCCACAGGTAGACATACTTCCTTCAATCGGCCACGTTGAAGTGCGTCCGATGCAACGGAACGGGGTAGATGCGCTATACCGAGACCTGCTGCGGCGATCCCGGAGAGAGCGCTCAGGCTGTCAGTCTGGATCACATTGGCTGGTTCGATCGATCGTTCTGCAAGCCAGGCGCTCAACAGCCGCCCCGCTCCAGTCGTTGCCCCCTGCAGAAGGAGAGTGTGCCTCTCAAGATCGTGCAGCGTCAGCGTGTCCGAAGACATTAGACCCGGCGCACAGAACCAGCCTGTGCGGGCAATGCCAATGGGGCTGCGTACCATCTCTGTGGTGCGCATCACATCGATGACTATCGCCAAGCTCAGTTGACCCGTGCGTACGCGCTCGACGAGCGATGGCGACGATGCCACCTCAACCTCCAGATGGGCCCTGGGATAACGCTCGCGTAGCCGGCCGACGAAGCTCGGCAGCCAAGTGCTCGCAGCCAGCTCTGTGACGCCCACGCGCAACACAAGACTCAGCAAATCTGCGCTGCAGAAGTGCTCGAGCAGCGTGTTGCGCTGACGCAATATTGCCCGAGCCACGCGCAAAACCTCCCAGCCCGTCGCTGTCAGCCGCGCCGCCCGCCGGTCACGATCCAAGAGCGGCACGGAAAACCCACTTTCGAAGTCCCGGATCAAACGCGACACCGCAGACTGCGAGGTGTTCAAGCCTCGAGCAGCTGCTTCGAACGAGCCCATGTCAACTACCGCGACAAGCGCCTCCAGCTCTCTGAAAGAAGTCATAGGCTTACTGGATACCCCTCGGTTTTCATACCAATTTCGACTTAAATTTTATCTGAAAATATCTCTTTACGGAATATGCTCTGTTTTTGACAATGCACAACCGAACCGCGTTTATTCGACTTCGTGGTGAGGCACAGGCAAGGCCCGGTCAATTCCTCCATCTTCTTGAAAGCGATGAACATGAAAATCGGCAAGCTCATTTCCTCCCTGGCCGTCTTGGGCCTGCTTTCTCTCGGCGCTACCGTGCGCGCTGATCAATTGGCAGAGATCAAAGCCAAGGGCACATTGACCTGCGGTGTCGTCGGAACGCTGGAACCCTTCGCCTATCAAGATGCGGCGACGCGCGAGGTGGTTGGTTACGACGTGGACATCTGCAAAGCAGTGGCTGCGAAGATGGGTTTGAACGCTGAGCCAAAGGTGGTTTCGCTGGAAGCCCGAATTCCCGAACTCACGCAAAGCAGAGTCGATGTTCTCGCTGCGGTGTTGGGATACAACCCAACGCGCGCGGAACAAATTACCTTTTCAAAAGCTTACTTCGTGAGCAACCAGTCGATCGCTGTCAAGCGGGGATCCTTCAAGCACCGCGATGACCTGTCCGGCAAGAGAGTGGCCACGATCAAGGGTTCCAGCAATATTCCACTGATGCAGAAGGTCGTACCAACGGCAAAGTTGGTGAGCTACGACGATGGCCCCTCGGCGTTCACGGCCCTTGTGCAGCGGAAAGTGGATGGCTACGTTCTCTCCGAATCGTTGATGCGACGCTTCATCTCCAAGCTGGGAACTAGCGCTGACATCGAGGTATTGAGCCCGCCAGTGGGCCGAGAATATTGGGGCTTGGGATTGCGCAAAGGCGAGCCCGCGCTGGAGAAGGCTGTCAACGACGCGCTGGACGAACTGGAGAGGTCAGGCGAAGCCCAGAAGCTCTTCGACAAGTGGATGGGACCGGCGACCATCTATCAAATGAAGCGCGACTTCACGATTGAACAGATCAAGGGTTGACCTCGGCCACGAGACCCAGAGGCCTTCATGACCATCAGCCTGGAATTCAGCTCGCTTCTGGCGGCGCCTCATTTGGATCACCTCGTCGCAGGGATGATGTACACGGGCCTGCTGACCGCCGCGAGTTGGTTACTTGCGTTCTTCCTGGGAGTGGCCCTGGCCACCCTGCGAGTGAGCGGCAATCAGGTCATCGAGCGGCTCGTTGCAGCCTGGGTGTCCTACCAACAAAACGTCCCCATCCTCGCGCATCTTTTCGTGTGGTACTTCGGTATCCCCACGCTGCTACCCGATGCGACGCAGTCCTGGATCAACGGCCACAACGGCGAGTTGATCTTTGCCTCGCTCGCCATCGGGCTCTGCATGTCGGCCTATTTCTGTGAAGACGTGCGCAGCGGCCTGCGCGCGGTGCCGCATGGCCAGCAAGAGGCATCGCGTTCGCTCGGCCTTAGCTTCCTCAAGACCATGCGCTTCGTTGTTCTGCCACAGGCCATGCGCACCGCACTGCCGCCCTTCATCAACCACACGGTGATCCTATTCAAGAACACCAGCTTGGCAATGGCACTTGGGGCGGCGGAGATGACCTACGTGGTGCGCGAGATCGAGAACCAGACCTTCCGCACCTTCGAGGCGTACACGCTAGCCACAGTGTTCTATCTAGTGGTGTCGCTGGGTCTGATGGGTATCGGCGTGCTGGTATCCAGGCGAATGCAGATCCCCGCGAGATAAGCCATGCAAGAAATTCTTCGAGACTATCTGCCTAGTCTGCTGATCGGGCAGTACCCAAACGGCCCGCTCGG
Organism: Acidovorax sp. NCPPB 4044; assembly: GCF_028069655.1. Lineage (NCBI taxonomy): Bacteria > Pseudomonadati > Pseudomonadota > Betaproteobacteria > Burkholderiales > Comamonadaceae > Acidovorax > Acidovorax sp. NCPPB 4044. The sequence continues at coordinate 1,181,883 of NZ_JAMCOS010000001.1, read as the reverse complement.
CGGACTGGCGCTCACGCTGATCCTTTCTGTGCTAGGCCTCGGCTTGGCATTCCCTCTGTCCATCGCACTGGCGCTGTGCCGGCTGTCTCCTTGGGCCATCGTGCGCTGGCCCAGCACAGTCATCGTCTACGTCGTGCGCGGCATCCCTCTGGTGATGCTGGTGTTCTGGAGCTACTTCCTCGTGCCAGTGCTGATCGGCCGGCCGACAAGTGCCTTCACCACGCTGGTCGTCACGCTGGTGATCTACCAGGCCGCATACATGTCGGAGATCGTTCGCGCTGGTATCGAAGCGCTGCCTAAGGGCCAGACCGAAGCCTCACGCTCACTCGGAATGACCTACGGGCTCGCAATGCGTCAGGTGGTTCTGCCGCAGGCCCTCTACAACATGCTTCCCAGCCTTATCAGCCAGTTCGTCTCCACCATCAAGGAGACATCCATTGGCTACGTGATCAGCGTTCACGAGCTGACGTACTCAGCCAACATGGTCAATTCCTCGTTGCTGACCAAGCCGCTGCAAGTCTTCGTCACGCTCTCGCTGATCTATTTCGTCGTCTGCTTCGCCCTGACGCAATCCGCGCGTGCCGTCGAGCGGCGCGTCGAGCGGCGCCGTGCCCGCGCTACCCCTTCCGCAGGAGTTCTCAATGATTCGCTTCTCCAAAGTCAATAAGTGGTATGGCGAGTACCACGCTCTCATCGACGTGACCCAGGAAGTCTGCAAGGGCGAAGTAGTGGTGCTGTGCGGGCCATCGGGCTCGGGCAAATCCACGCTGATCCGCACCGTCAACCGGCTGGAGGAGATCCAGGGTGGCGAAATCTACTTGGAAGACCAGAATGTACATGGCAAGGGTTTGGACATCAATCAATTCCGCACTCGCGTGGGCTTCGTGTTCCAGTCCTTCAACCTGTTCCCACATATGTCGGCCATCGACAATGTATGCCTCGCGCCGGTCAAGATCTCGGGCAAGAGCAAGGGTGCGGCGCGCGAAGAAGGCATGGCACTGCTTGACCGCGTAGGTCTAGCGCACAAAGCCGATTCCTATCCACAGCAACTCTCTGGCGGCCAGCAGCAACGCGTCGCCATGGCCCGTGCGCTGGCAATGAAGCCGCCGGTGATGCTTTTCGACGAACCGACCAGCGCGCTGGACCCGGAGATGGTAGGCGAGGTGCTGAACGTCATGAAGTCACTCGCCAAAGATGGCATGACCATGATGTGCGTGACGCACGAGATGAATTTTGCGCGCGAGGTTGCCGACCAGGTCTGGTTCATGGACCAGGGCCAGCTCATCGAGAACGGTAAGCCCGACGCCTTCTTTTCCAATCCGCAGAGTGAGCGCGCCAAGCGCTTCCTGTCGGACCTGCGGTCTCACTGAAGGCTTTTCATGACTTCTATCTCATCCAAGCCGACGGTTGCCGTCGTCGGCGGGGGCATAGTAGGGCTCTCCGCAGCGCTGCAGCTGCAGCGCGACGGGTACGACGTGACGGTCATCGAGCGCGACACGCCAATGCAGGCTTGCTCTGCAGGCAACGCGGGCTACCTCTCCGAGGCCAACATCTTTCCGCCGGCCTCACCCGACATGCTCTGGCAGATGCCGCAGCTGATGCTTGCCAAGGACGGACCTCTGGTTATTCGCCCCAGCTACGCGCTGCAAATGCTTCCCTGGGGACAACGCGCGCTGGCAGTGCTTAAGCCGCAATCCATGTCGCGCATCACTGGCACGCTGGCGGCGATGACGCGGCTGGCCTATGCATCCATGTCCGAACTGGCCGCGCAGGCTGGCGCCAGCGGGCTGCTTTCGCGCGACGGTGGCTTGGTCGCGTTCAAGACGCAGGTGGCACTGGACAAAAAGTGCGCAGCGCTGGGCACTTGGAACGAGCACGGCCTGCCTGCGCGACGGCTGTCTGCCGCCGAGATCGCGGAACTGGAGCCTGCGCTAGCTCCCGACATCGTGGGCGGCTTGCTGTTCCAAAACTCCGGGCGCTGCAGCAACCCGCAGGGTCTGGGACTCCGCTATGCGGAACATCTCGCCGCGCATGGCGGGCGAGTCGTGTGTGATGAGGTGCGCGCGGTAAGGCAGCAGGAGGCGGGGTTGGTTAGCGTTCAGGGGCGGCACCGTACTCGACACTACGGCCGGGTCGTGGTCTGCGGCGGGTACTGGAGCGGTGCACTGTTGCAGCCTTTCTTTCGCCACGTGCCGTTGGTTTCGGAGCGCGGCTACCACCTCATGCTGCCGCGCTCCGGCCTGTCGCTGACGCGGCCCGTGGTCTTCGGCGAGCCGCACTTCGCAGCCACCCCCATGGACGAAGGCCTACGCCTTGCCGGCACGGCCGAGTTCGCGCGGTGGGACGCTCCGCCGGCGTGGCAGCGTGCACACATGCTGTTGCCCCTAGCGAGTCAATACTTGCGCGGTCTGAACGGCGAAGAGGCAAAGCCCTGGATGGGCATCCGTCCTTCATTGCCTGACGGGCTACCCGCCATCGGCACAGTGCCCGGCGCACCGACGATCCACTACGCCTTTGGTCATGCGCACAACGGCTTGACGCTGTCGGCCGTGACTGCGCGCTGCGTGTCGGCGCTTGTTAGAGGCACCCTACCACCAGTCGACCTATCACCCATGTCGCTGGAACGATTCAACTGAAAAAGCCGTCACGACCATCGTGATTGAGAACGCAAAGGAAATGATCATGTCTCTGCCGATTCGCTATCCCTCTCCGCTTGCGGCCCCAGTGTCAAAAGCCGTACGTGCTGGCGATTTCCTGTTTCTCTCAGGTCAGACACCCAAAAACGTCGATTTCACACCCCTGCGCGCCGACATCCAAGTACAGACGCGCAACGTGCTCGACGCCATCGCCGCGAGCTTGGCCGAACACGGCTTGGGCATGGAACACGTAGTGCGCGCGACGTGCTGGCTGTCGGACATAAAGCACATGAGGGCCTTCAACGAGGTGTACGAAACGTATTTCTCGGAGGGGCTGCCAGTGCGCAGCACGGTTGAAGCCAAGCTCTCGCAGGACGTTGACGTGGAAATCGAAGTGACCGCATGGTCGCCCGCCAAGAAGAAGGAGTGACGCCTTCAGGACGACTGCCGCTTCCCCTGTCCCCTCCAGCCTGAGCCAAGTAAATCTGTCCGCCAGCGTAGTGGCAGAAGCTAAAGCCAATGCTAATGCGGTGCGCGCCAATGGCCGCGTATTATCGACTTCGCAGTCGAAATAAGGCAGCGCTTGCTGACTGAATTTCGCGCTAAACGCGTCGAAATCGTTCTCCACTCGTGGTGCGGAGGAAAATTATGCCGGCGTCCAAAACCGTCTGCAGGCATTACTTGACTAGGCGCGCTGCGCGATAGGCCAGCGCCGGCAACATTAGCAAATCCACTACCGCCCCCGGCCTAGCCCCGGAAACCACATCGGGACCGCAGTCGGAAGACTGATTCCCGATGCAGTGACACGACCTGGGTAGCTGGCGATGATTGGTGCAGATTCTTGGCTGTCATGCAACCCATGCACATGTTCGTGTCCATGGGTGTCTTCAAGGACACAAGACATCACGCCTTTCGAATTGGTTAAGCCAGAACAAGCGTAGTGAGGCGCGCGGTCAAGAAAAACCCGAACACCTGAAATCGGTTTCCCGGCTGCGGACAGCGCTACGAACGTGGCGTCCGACTCCTTCTTCGGCATGCGAAGATTCTTCAAAGACGCCACCTCCCAAGGTAAGGCGCTGAGATTCGAATCAACACGCTTTGTAAAGCAGGACCTAATTACTGCAATATGTTCAAGCAACTCTGGTAGCTCAGCAGAAGACAGTGTGGGAACCTTTGGTCGCGTACTCGTTGTGGAGACGGTGAAGGAGTAGCGAGCTGCAGGGTCTTGTGAGAGCGCTTGAACGTACAGACTTTCCAGCGCGGCCAAATCGAATGCATCACGTCGCGGCGCATCGGGAGCTTGTGGCACCCACTTCCAAGTGACTTTACCTGCCAACGCCCTGCCCTGCGAATCAATGTCTCGGATGCCAATTGCCAGAATGGCGGCTTGGCTGCTGTCTTCCAAACGCGCCAGGATATCAATCCTATGGGCAGGAAAAGACGTCGATGCATGGTGTATGTTGATCGAGGGATCACTGATCAACGACGATTTCGGTACCGCAGTGAAATGAAGCTTGGATGATCGATGCAGGGGTGTCGAACCGGGGGCTTCGTGTCGGGTACGAAGGACCCAATGTCTATCGCCATCGCTGTTCCACGAAAAGTGAAACGAATCAGCGTTGTGGCCCACGTCCAAAGAGTTTTGTGCTTTACCAGCCTCCAGGCCATCAATTGATGTACAGATCGGATTGGCACTGCGCTGAGGGATTCGTGACTCGGACTGGGCCAGCGCGCTCATCACACCAACACTGAAGAACAGGGCTGCCCACAAGCTGCGAAGAATTGGCCGCATACGTTTCTTTTGCGATAGCCATCGTGGGATGGCGTAGGGATTCGTCGCAGCGTCAGCTGGCACACGTGCAAGCTAGCCTACTGCGCAGAAAAACAGGAAGTCCATCCGGCTCAACTACATCCACCAGAATGCCATTAGCAAACAGGTGTTAAACCACATATGCATTGCCACACACAAAGTGAGGGAGCGAGTGATCTCGTAGAGGTAACCTAGAAAAATCGATGGGATGGCGATGGCGAATACCAATTGCACCGAGTGCGAAGGAAGGTGGCAGGCACAAAATACAACGGTCGTCAGCAGGTTGGCCCAACTCAAAGGCTGGCGGTCAGCTACCTCGAGCACGCGAAATCCCGAGCGAAGCAATTCTTGGAGCCCGCCTCGGAAGGCGAGCTCCTCCAAAAGCGGTGCCAGCACCAGCGTCAACGCAACCGTAGGCACAGTCGCATCCTGCATATGAAAGCGCCAGAACCCGATGTGATGCATTCCTAGCGCTACAGAAGCGAGGAGCGGGCCACCGAACCAGCCGACTCTAGCGACGCCCCGGCGACTGTAAAAGCTAGCGCGCATCGCCCAGGCGACCTCCATGGACTAGACGCGCCTACCACGTCGGCGCAAGAACATCCCGAGTCCAGCAAAAAATGCCATGCCGACGAGGAGCGGGTCAAAGCGGCCATTGCCAATCGTGCAGCCACCGCTGCTGAACTCTGGTGCCTCCCCAGAAGCCCTGCTTGGCATTTCATAGGTGGTGCCCACTTCTCGCCCCTCGAACTTTGCAGTCACGATGGACCGCGACTCAACGGCTGGCAGGTCGCACGTTGCGATGCCACTCGAATCAGTGCTCGCCGAGCAAACGCCGTCTTTCCCCTCTACCCGGAAGCGAACTGGATAGCCCGCCATGGGGCCAGCTTCATTCTGCAGCCGTGCCGAAAAGCTCGTCCCACCGGCCGGAGTTTGCATTGCGAGACTGGTGCTGCGCCATGTGGAGAACTGGGCTGTAGCATCAAGCTGCGCAGCCCGGGCCGCGGAACATTCCCGCGATATCGCTGCTGCTTTGACTGTCTTCTCATTGCCAATGATGAACAGGCTCGGATTATCCAACGCAGCCAAGGTGACGTCTGAGATCGGATGCGTATGGATCACTCCTTCGGCACCTGAATCTAGAGCTAGACGAAATGCACGCTCTGTTCCTGTGAGGTACAACTTCGATCCCGCTGCAGTAGCTGGAATTCCTGCCCGCCAGTTCAACAAAAGGCTGTATTTTTTGCCCTCCTTTGTGACCGGAACAAGTCCCACGATCGAGCCAGGTGTGTGTCCGGCGGTGGACTGGACGGTGAACTCGGTTCCACCGATTGTCAGCTTCTGAGGATCTGCGTTGGTCGAATCAATTGCCGTCGGCAAATAGGTCTTGCCAGCGGCATCGCCAGAGCCAAGATATATCGGGAAGCTGCTGCCGAACTCGGACCGTAGGCGAACGGCACCGCCGTCGTGGTCGAAATGCCCGTGCGTCAGAATCACCCCACGAAAGCTTTGCTGATTAATACCGAGCGTTTTGAACGCCGGCAACGTGTACTGTTCGACGTCGGCGCTGTTGTTCAGCGTGTCGATGAGCATGAATCCGCCATCCGCTGTTTTGTAGATGTACTGGCCGACGAACCTATCCCCAATGTACCAAACATTGTCGAACAATTGCGTGAGCGGTACGCGCGTAGCAGCCTGTGCTCGAGCCCATTGGCGCCATGCTGGATCTTCTACCTCAAAGCATGAACTGACACGAAATTTGTCGATAAGAAATTTGTCGCCGTTGGCTATCTTGGTTGCGGCATCCAGATGTTTCTGGACTTCGGAGGGCCATGGGGCCTGTGCCCCTGCATGCAATGCCGTCCCTAGCACAATTGAGCAAATGGAAGTTGCCCTCAGGGCCAGAAATGATTTCCCGAACATGTTGTCTCCTATGTATTGGATAGTTCTAGCCTTCTTTGAGGCATGCATCCAATTCTGAAGAGCACGTCAAATTTAAAGAAGCGAATTTTTCGAAGAGCGACTCATGCAGGGGAGGAATGGGTGTTGGCGTTTCGCGCATGGCGTTGACATGGGAACGACCGGCATAGTTGTGCGCGAAAGAATTGCCAACCCAGGTTTTGTCCTGGATGGCGGTCAAATACGCTCAACGGCAGTGCTTGACTCTTGCGGAGCGAAGCCCGGTTGTATCGCCCTCCATCCGCAGCAATGCCAAAAATGGCAAAGTGATTTCCGCCAAGCGTGAAGGCACGTTATGCAGAGACTCGGTGGAATGCTAGAGCCGCCCCCGGGGAATCAAGGAATGCATTGGAGCCCTTAACCGCGATGCGTATGTCGCGGAAAAGCGTGCACCTCCGCAAACTGTGTCCACCACGTCATCACTACAGTCTGTGCATCTGCAGGAGCTATCAGGAAACCACCTTGGAGCGCTCGACCTTGAAGGCCTCTTAACCAGTTCTCGAAAAGTGGCTGCGGAGCCAGTGCGAAAAACCAGCTTCGTGATCGAAACTCAGATCCAAGATTTACCCTTCGGTCAGTGTCGACTGGGTGTTGCCATCGCATGGGCCGCCACCTATGAAGCGCGGTTCGGTTTGTCTGGCACGTGCCTAACTCCCCTGGTAGCCAGGTGATACCGATCAATCCGAATTCGGAAAGCTGCAGCTATCTGCTTGCTTCCAGCTGTCCGTACACCGTTTGCGCGACCCTCAGAATTTTTTGCTTGTTCTCACCAGAAGAGAGGGCGTAGCCAAAGTCCTGATCGACCCAGTAGAAGACATTGACCGGTCCGTCCTGGCCAAACCTGAAGGCGGTCTCGCGGCCGGCTTCCTCGCGCGTGATGTACAGCGTCAGCCGCTCCCCCTGGGCGCCTTCGAACATGAACTGCGCCACTGGCCCCTTGTCACCCGGCAACAGCCGCCCGCCGATCAGCCCGTAGCCCAAGGCACGCAGGTCGGGCGGTCGAACCTCGGCGCCCATGCGCTTGGTCAACCAGGTGACGAGTGCCTGCTCCTGGTCCGCGCCCACCTCCACCGGCCGGCGCACGTCCGGGCTGTAGACCCCATGGGCCACGGCCGCGCGCAGGGCAAAACCGTGGAGCGTGCCCGGCTGCGTCGCGGCCAGCGCGGCACCGCGCTGCAGTGGGCCGTCGTAGACGCCGCGCCCCCACCAGGCCAGACCGGTGCTGACGACCGCAATCGCCACGCCGGCCACCAGGGACCGCCACGGCCAGTCCTGCCAGCCCAGGCCGCTCGCCGTGGTCGCAGGCTGCAGCGGCAAACGCAGCGGCAAGGGCTCGGACATCACGGGGTCGAGCATCTGGCGAAGCGCCAGGTTCTGCGCGCGCCAATCGTCCACGCGCTCGCGGTCTGCCGCATGTGCGCGCAGATACGCATCGATCTCGGCGTGCCTCGCCGGATCCAGCAACTGGTCTGCGTACGCGTGCAGATCGGCTTCGGTCACCGGCTTTGCGCCATCGGCCGACCGGGGGTGGAGGGGGTGAGAGTCCATGTCACTTGATCCTGCGCAGGGGTGCAGCGGCGTGGGCAGATGGCGCGCGGCCTTGCAGTTCCTGCCGCAGCCTTTCACGGCCACGCGCCAGGCGGGACATCACCGTGCCGATGGGCAGCCCGAGCACCGCAGCGGCCTGCGCATAGCCCATGTCTTCGACGGCAACGAGCAGCAGCACCTCACGCTGTTCGGGCGGCAGGCGCTGCATGGCTCGGTCCAGGTCGCGCACCTCGATGCCATCGGACTGGCTGGCGCGCTGCTCGACGTCGGGCAGATCATCGCCCGCGCTGTCCTCGGGTCGCCGGGCCTTGGCGCGCACTCCATCGATGAACTGGTTGTGCATGATCCCGAACATCCAGGCCCGGATGTCCCCTCGCTGGTGCCACAGCGAGAACCGGCTCCAGGCCCGCTCCAGCGTGTCCTGTACCAGATCGTCGGCCAGCGCCGGGTCGCTCACCAGCCCGCGCGCATAACGGCGCAGGTTGGGAATGCAGGCCACGATGGCAGCTTCATCCTGGTCACGCATGGGCGGATTTGGGGCGGGAGATCAAGCCTGCATTGTCTGGTCGATTAGGGCTTGATCACGTGCCAGACGTTCTTGAAGTTGTCGCCGGTCGCGTCGCCCGCCTTCACGTCGGACTTGTACAGATACACCGGCTTGCCTTTGTAGGCCCACTGCCTGGTGCCGTCGTCGCGGGTGATGATGGTCATGTCGCCCTCGGGCTTGGCGTCGGCTGCGGCCATGACGGGCGGCCACACGCCGGCGCACGGGCCGTTGCAGACGCTCTTGCCGCTGCCGGCAGTGTCGTTGTCGAAGGTGTAGAGCGTCATCCCAGCGGCATTGACTAGCATGCCGCCGGACGTCTTGACCGGTGCCGCCGCCATGGCGGCGCCGCCGGCTAGCGCAGCGAACGAAAGAACCAGCGTGGGGAGCACGGAAGATGTCATGGGAAGGCTTTCGGGTGATGGGACTTGTCGGGAGTGACATCCACATAGACGACCGGCACCTGACGTTTATTCCGTAATCGCAGAGTTTTTTTGTAGATCGGTGCCACCGCAGATGGATTTCATATCAGCACTAAGCTAAGTTGAGTGCTTCATGACATGTGGAAGACCAATCACACCCGTTGACGATGAGGATAGTCATGGTGGCTAACAGCTCTATAAGTTTGCAGAATTTCAATGGGTAGTGAATCGCGCGGGGTATCGCGCGACACCTTGCGTTAAGTCAGACGGACGCGGTCTGACTGACGCGTTGGGGATAATATTTGGCGTCGAACTCGGCAGGCGGGATGTAGTCCGCCGGTGCCGTCAGCCGCAGGTCTTATAACCAAGCCACACCCTATTTCCAGGGGCTGCTGTGATGAATGATCTCCGTCATGTAACTGACAGGGTGCACTACCAAAAAGAATTCCATCGGGGGCAAGTCCGAAGTCACCTTTCATCAAACAGACAATCCTCGTATGCGCCCTACATTCCAAGTCACCGAACCTCCTCGAATCACAGCGGACAGCTGTTGGCCCAACCTAGTCTCCATCACGGGCGTCCACGGCACTAAGCTGAAACCCAGCCCGTCGTCCAGCATCGCAAACCTCCCGCTGACCAACTGAACGGACTGCCGGTAGGTTCCAGCCACAGCGTGCCCATCAGCAACCGGGCGCCAAACCTTGCCCGTCTGCGCCTGCAGCGCCTTGCCAGCCAAGGCCAGATCTCGATCCCGCAACGTGCCGAGCAGGTTGCGAGCAAGAACCACGCGTGCGCCATGTTGCTGAGCCAAACCTTCCGACCGCAGGAATTCCATCCGCCGCTGCAACGCTTCGCTAACCTGGCCGCCAAACCCGGCTCCGACATTCGGTGCACTGCTGGTTACCAGCCCCCGGTCGAGCCACGTCGCCCCCATCGCAGTTATCTGCCGCTCGATCGGGAGATGTGATCGCAGCTCGATGGAAAGCCCGGAGGCCCTTTGTGCATCGACCTGCTTGGCCGGTTGAATAAAGTTCTGCGGCACCGACCAAACCCCTTCGGCCACCCGCTCCACGACCCCGGCTCTGCGCAGCGCCTCAAGCCGCCGCACATGCACATCGACAGTGGCCTGCGCATCACGGGCTCCCGCATGCTCCAGCTGATCCCGATGTGCATGCGGGCGGTAGATTCCCTCCCGACTGGCGGCCAGGATGCTCACATCCACCGTCCTGCCCCGCGCCTGCGGCTTGGCCTCCACGATGCCGCCGACAGGCAGCTCGGAGATATCTGTGCCGGCGGGCAGTTTCAGGTAGTGCGCCCGGCCATCCATGCCATCGATGACCAGGTAAGGCCGGTCATTCAGTTCGTCGTGCAAGCCCTTGCCTGCGATGCGCCCGACCACATGCAGGTTGTCGGGCGCGCTGGTCACCAGTTCGCGTTGCTCGCCCTTCATGGCTCGGTGGATGGTGCGCAGGATGTCGCCACGCTCGCCCATCGCCATCAACGTCCGCTCCATGTCGGGCATCAGCCTCCACCGGTTCGCGTCGATGCGGCTCGACAGCGCCATGGACTCCAGGCACTGCAGCCGGGCCCGCAGCACGCTCTGGCGTTGACCGTCGAGGCCTGCCCCCGCCGAGCGGGACAGGTCGACGACCTCCATCGACGCTTGCCGCAGCAATTGCCGGTCCAGGCTGGTGAAGCGCTGTTGGACGACCTCTCGTTGAAGGCTCTGGCGCATCTCCAGCTCGGTCCGGGGACCGAGCCATTCAGTCGCGATCTCGCTGGCACGCATGCGCATGCCCTGTGCCATGTAGTCGGGTGCGATCACCAGGTCCCGTCCCTGACGTTCCGAGCCGACCCGGCCGCGCAGGACGACGTGCGTGTGGGGGTTGTCCGTATCCCAGTGGTCCACGGCCACCCAGTCCAGCGGCGTTTCCAGGTCGGTCTGCATGCGCTGCATCAGCTGCCGCGTGAAGCCTTTGAGATCTTCCAGATCCGCGGCATCGTCAGGCGACACGATGAACCGGAACTGGTGGCGGTCTCCCCTGCCCCGTTCCTCGAAGGCCTTGAGGTCCGCGGCGTCCGTCTCCGCGCCATAGGCCTGGCCCTTCTCGCCGTCGCGCGTGACCCCATCCCGCTCGATGTAGCGCAGGTGCGCAGACACGGCATTGGCACCCGCTCGCTTGAGCACCACGAACCGTGACTTGACGATCACCCGGCGGGCATTGGCACCAAGCCCTCGGCCAGCCATGCCGGCCGCAACACGCCCGCGACCGAAGGTGGATGCAGGCCGCGCTCCTGCAGCCCCCGATGCCCGGGCGCCAGACTTCGATACGGCCTTGAGTACCTGCGAAACGAAGGCCTTGGACTTCGTGTCTGAGGTCTTCCGGGGTGCCTTCAGCCGGATCTGAAAGCGATCCTGATCAGACGATTCCATCGGGCCACCTCCAGCGCACCACGGCGCAGCGAATCAAAGACAGCACGCGCGCAAGCCGTATCGACATTGGAATCCCGCTCCACAGCAGCACGCAGCGCTGCCGGCGCGGTGCCGCGCCAAACCCACGTGCAGACTGGCTTGGCGGGCACCACCGTGCCGGCCCTTTTATCTTGCCCTCAGCCTCCGCACCCGCTTCTGCCTCGGCATCCGCTCCCGGCTCCGGCCCCAACGGCAGCCGCGCACAGCGTGCGCAGCGCAGCCTGGCAGGCAGCGCGAGTGCAGCCTGCGCTGCACGCTGGCGACGGATCTTCTGCACGACGGAGTGCAGACAGAGCACCGCTTCTGCTGCAGGCTGGCTGGCGATGCGGAGCACAGTCACGGTGCTCACCATGTCCACACCGGATGCGCGACGCCGAGCACGGCAGCAGCATTCACCGGCCCGAAATACCGGCTGTCGAACGACGCCGGATTGGTGCTGCTGAGCAGGAACAGTTCACCGCCAATCAGATGCCTGCAGGACCTCCAGGCCTGCATCGTTCGCCGCGCACCATCGTGCATTCGGACCGTCGCCACGATGGCGCCATCAATGCGTACCTGCTGCGCCTGGACGCACACGGCCTGTGGCGCCACCGCACCCACACGCTTGAGGATGGGCACGCCCGCAGGCAGGTAGTGGCGCTGCGCCGCGAATGCCGCCACGGCCGCAGGCAACCGGGCCAGCACGATGTCGTCCACCTGCAGCGCGCCTGCATCCCCCACCGGCGCAATGCGGTACCAGCCGCGCGCGACGCTGTCGCTTGGGTTGTAGACGAGGTGCACGGCCATGGGTGAGACGACAGGGAGAACCTGTGCCCCGACTGCAGCCGCGCTGGCGACGATGCATAAGCCGATGTGACGCCCGCGCTTCATCGCAGCACCTCCCGCGCCAGGTGCGCAGCATGCCGCTCGGGCGTGTACTGCGGCAGTGGCTGGCGTGCAGCCAGCCGGTTGCCGAGCGTGCGCCAGTAGGTGTCGGCCACTGCACACGGGTCGATGCCCAGCCGCTCGATGTCGTCGATGGCAGTCAATATGACCTTGACGCGGTCCTCGCCATCGGCGCGCAGCAGGATGCACGCGCCAGGGCGCACACCACCGATCTGCTGCATGCCGCTAGCGCCGCCAGGCGCCTGCAGTACCAGCAGTTGCCAGAGCGCTGTCCCGTAGTCGTTGCCGAGCCATTTGATGCGACAGCAGGTGGCGCCAGACGGGAAGGTCGCAACGCGCCGCCACCGATCCAGCACGGTCTCCTGAAGAGGCCGGCCGAAGCGCAAGTAGACGTTCACCCGATGCTCGACGTAGGCGAGCGAGACGCGCATGACATTGCTCATGAGGCGACCTCCGGGTACTCGCGTTCCAGCAATTCACGCAGCATGTCGGCTGCAGTGATGCCGTGCCGGAATGCGATGACCTTGATGCGACCACGCAGCGCGGGTGTCACGTCAATGGTCAGCCGGGCGGTGTAGACCGCGCCCTTCGCTGGCATGGCGGCTGGCGCTGAGCCCTGCTCTTCCCGGTGCACCCAAGCCGTCGCCGGATCGGGAGCGGGCCTGCGGCCGATAGGCGCACGTCGGTGCTTGGGGTTGTCCGACCCCGCCATCACAGCATCTCCCAGACCGCCTCGGCCAGCGCTGCGATTTCACGTGCTGCAGCCCCCTTCGGCGACACCTCCCACACCAGCTTTCCGGCCGCCACGCAGTCGGCAAAGGCGATGCGCTGAGCGATGTCGGCGCGCAGTGTCGGGAAGGGTTGGTCAGCAAGCGCTGCCCGAGCCTCGCGGCCGATGACGGTACCGACCACGCGCCGGTTCACGACGAAGGCCGCAAGCAGCTCGGGCCTGAAAACCCGCGCCTCGGTGATCAGCGTGACCATTTCCTGGGTAGCCCAGACGTCATAGGCGCTCGGTTGCACCGGGATCAGCACCAGGTCGGCAGCCAGCAACGCGGAGCGTGCGAGGGCAGCAACCCGGGGCGGCCCATCGATCACCACGCAGTCCGACTGCTGGGCGATTCCAGGCACTTCGCGGTGCAGGCTGTCCCTGGCCAGCCCGAACACCCCGTAGAGGCGGCTATCGCCGCTCTGGAGCCTTCGTTGGGCCCAATCCAAGGCCGAGCCCTGAGGATCGGCGTCCAGCAGCGTCACGGCCTTGCCGTGCATCGCCAGTTCACCGGCCAGGTGGGTGGCAATGGTCGTCTTGCCTGCCCCGCCCTTCTGGTTGAGCAGCGCGATCACCTTCCCGGTCTTCTTCCCTGGAAAGCGGTCTTCTGTACCTGTCGGCACCCCACTGCCTGTTTCTTGGGCACCGTACTTCGCACCCCATCTTTTATTCATAGAGTTAGTCCTTGTTATGGATAAAAGTTAAGGAAGGCCCAAACCGTTGCCTGGCGCGGCTTGCGAGAGGTTTTGCGCCGGTGATCTCCCGATACGGGCGCCGGTGATCTCCCGTGCCTGCCGCCGGTGATCTCCCGAGCCCGCCCACCGCTTATCCACAGGTCGCTCAACAGCGGATGTGGAGAAGTCGGGTAGTTCCAGGTCCCGGGGTTGGAAGGCCAGCCATTCGGTTCGGCCCGACCACTCGATGGCCAGCCGGTAGCCCGGCATGGCCTGGCGTAGCACCAGGCCGCGCAGGTGGGCTGCGAAGTCGCGGTAGCGCTGCAGGCTGCCGGACTTCAGGTGCAGGTGTCGCATGTCGAAGCGCCATCCATTGCGCTGGCGCCCGCCATGCTTGCGTACGAGGCGATACAGCCAGCGCTCGATGCCGCCGGTCAGCCCGAAGTAGGTCGGATCGAGCGTGAGCACCAACGCGTCGTCCATCACGCCGGAATAGAACCAGTCGGGCAGGATGAGCTCGATGCCATCTGAGCGGCCGTCCCACCGGACATGCTCGTGCCATTCGGTGATCCAGGAGAAGCGGTGCATGCGCTTGCCAGCCTGGCGGATGGAGGTCAGGACCGTGGTGGACTGCAGCCGGTCCAGCGAGGCCCGCAGGCCGAGGTACTCGGACTGGCCGGTGCCGCGCTGGGCAAAGCGAAGGATCTCGTAGGGCGTCGCGGCCATCAGGCGCGATGTCTGCCGGCCATCGTCCCGCGCCTGCACGATCTGGCTCGCAGCCCAGATCAGCACGTCCGCATCCCAGATGGTGGCGATGCCGTGCTCCGGCACTCCCTCTACGGTGAGCGAAACGCCAACGGCATCGAAGCGGATCGGCGCCGTTCGCCGTGACTTGGCCAGACTGAAGAACGGATAGGCCATCAGGTCCTGGGCGTCGCGCAGCGCCATGTCCTCGCCCGGCTGGGCGCGGAACAGCGTCAGCTGCTCGCGTTCGCCGTGGCGCCTGGACATGTGCATCCGCTCCAACGCCGGCAGATCAGCGGACCGAGTCCCGGGTGGCGTACCCAGGGTCCGAGGTCATGCCGAAGGTATTGTCGTCGGCCCAGGCCCGCAGGTCGGCCAAGGCGTAGACCACGCGTGCGCCGAACTTGCGAAAGCGGGGACCACCGCCCAACACACGCTGCTTCTCCAGGGTGCGCGGCGACAGCCGCAGCAGGCCGGCTGCCTCCACCGTGGTCAGGAATTCAGGATTTGCGGCAGCAACGCCAGCGCCAGCAATGGGCTGCAGCGCAGCCGCGTCCGAGCCTGACAAGGCGAGCGAATGTTCTGGTGCCATGGCGGCCTCCATCTCAGTCCATGGGCCGCAAGACATTCGCAGCCCGTTGGAGGCAGTCTGGGCAAACGGGGGCGTGGTGCGAAGGGAGATTCGGAGACGGCGCGTCGTCTCCCTGGCACGAGGTCTAAGCCCGGCGTACGCCAGCGAGCGCGAGGTAGCCACCGTCCACCAGCGACTTTGAGCGGCCGATCAGATGGCGGACCTGGGCGCGCAGTTCGCCATCCGTGTGCCAGTTCTTCTCGGCTGCCTCAGGGCCGAAGACCGCAGCAGCCACATCACGCTGGCGGAAGCCTGCCTGCAGCGCGTCCAGCGCCTGCAGGCAACGCATGTGCAGCAGTTGGATGCGCGTGACCGAGGATGAACAGGACTGCGCAGGATCTGGGCTCAGCGAGCGCAAGGCCAGATCGCAAGCCTTCGACCCGAGGCCGACTGGCAACGTGATACGGCAGGGCAGACAGGGATCGAGGTTCGAAGCCAGGCAAGCACGTGTCACTGACGGGCCGGACCGGGCACCAAAGACCAGGTCTGCTCCCGTATGGATCAGCTGCTTCGGCCCATGGAATCCCCAAGGGTCGAACACACACCCGGAGGTGCGGGCGCGCTTACCCGCCGCACGCACATGGGGGAGCTGGTCCTCAATGTCGACCCACAAGGGGTGAACCGCGCGCGCATCTTTATCAGGGTCAAGGGCGACATCGCAAGCCCCAGCGGATCGGGTCTGCGCCCATCGTCCGGCCGGCAGACGCCTGCCATTCAGCCCTGTAGTCGGCGTGGCGCCGCAGGAACTCCCAGGCGAGCGCAGGTCCGTCCAGTTCCAGTGCGTAGAAGTACGCCGCGGCAGCGCAGCATGGCGCAGAGGAATGGTCTACATCGCGGCAGGTCGGCATGGCGGCAAGCTCCTTCGGTCGGAGCCTCTACGCTGCCATCGATCGCAGCGTCAGTGGCCGCCTTCAGCGCGAGCACCAGCTGCACACACCTCCCGAGCAGTAACTACTGCAAGCATCGGTTGCAGCAGCTCAGTCCGTGGCCGCACCGTCCCGCTGGGCATCGGCCAGGTACGCCGACAGGGTCTGGCGGGGCTGGAAGTCGGGCGCGGCTGCGACAGCCAAGCCCCGCGGTCCACGAATGCCCTCCAACATGGACAAGCTCACCTCACCCAGTTCCGGGAAGCCGGTGCCGGCATCGATCAAGCCGAAGGCACGGTCGCCGTCTGCATCCAGCGAGACCAATAGCCAGCAGGCATCTGCGTCCGGTAAGCAGAGCTTCACCACCGGGAGCAGGTCCAGCCCATCGCCCGCTACACGCCGGGCTTGGTTGGCCAGCAGTTGGTCGCGTTGTCGGGTGGATAGCAGCGGCAGAGACATTGGTGCGAGAAACGGGGACGTTTCCGAGGGGAGATATCAAATGAACACTATAGGTTGTAGCCCTAAAAGGCGCAATCCAATGTCATCGGTGGTTTGGAAAAACCCACTGCATGGCATCACACAAATCCTTCGCAACTGCCTTGAGGCGAGTGCGCAAAGCACGTGGCCTGAGCCAGGAAGCGTTCTCGGATGTGTCGAGCCGAACCTACCTCAGTTCGCTCGAGCGCGACCTCAAGAGCCCGACGCTTAACAAGGTCAATGAGCTCGCCGCGGTGCTTGACGTCCATCCGTTGACACTGCTCTCGCTCGGCTACGGCGGTGACAAGCCCGAAGACCTCATCGCGTTGCTGACCCAGGTCCAGCAAGAGCTGCAGAGCCTTGCGGAACCTCCTTCCAGCACGGCCACGTAGCGTCGGCAGGAAAGCCGCAGGCTTGTGCCTGCGGCAGTGACGGTCAGGTCACGATACGCCCCGCCAAGCGCGCCTCACGCGCATAGCCCGCGATGGTCTTCTCCGCCTTGAAGTGCAAATCACGCTCGACCGGCAGCCCCAGATGCCCCCGCAGACCGTCAAGCTCTTCCAGGCTGACCCAGCCCAGCTCCGGATACCCCAAGCCCAGATCGCACAGGCCGAACGCGTGATCCGCATCCTCGGGATCGATCTCGGTCAGCAACCACGTCGCCCCCGCATCGGGCGTGAAGATCTTGACCACAGGCGCCGGGTCGAAACCCTCCCGCTCCTGTGATGCACGGCCATTGGCCAACAACTGCGCGCGCTGCTCGTCGGTGATGAGCTTTGTCATGAGGAACTCCTGAAGGAATGCCGGGCGGGATTGCCCGAGCCCTCCGGGCCACGGCGCAGCACAGCGGTCAGGGTTCGCAGACGGCCGCAGGCCGCAAGCGCAGCGCGCGCAGACCTTGACGGCGAGAACACCGTGGCACGCTGGGCTCACCAGCAAGCCAGCCCTTCCACCACCGTCCGCAGCCCCCGCAAGCGAAGCGCGCAGGCGTCAGCGATCGGCGCCCGGATGGGTCGAGACAACGAGACACCTGTGGACCAGTGGCTCGATGCGCAGCACAAGAGCGCGACTGGCCACGCCGGGGACGCACGGATCCGCAAAGCCGCAGACCCGATGACGTGCCTTTGCGTAAGCACGACGATCAACGGATCCGGAACTGTGAGAACCCACAAAGGCGGAATTCCATCTTCACCCAGAAGCGCAGAACCGGCCAATCGCAGACGCGGCTTTCAGCAAAGTCGCGCTCCAGCACGACCTCTGCCGGTGCTTCGCGACAGAGAAGCAAGAAAGCGCCCCGCCATCGGCGGGGCGCTGGACGCCTGGGCTCAGTCGCCGCGGTTGCGGGTCCAGATCAGGTTGTGCGCACCCTCCTCGCCTTCGACCAGGCGGGCATAGATCGTGGCCGGGAAGGACGGATCGTCCAGCGTCACAGACAGATAGGGGCGGTCGGCCTTGCTGATCTTCTTCCAGGCTGCGCCGATCTCCAGGCCGTTGCCGGCGACGATGCGGTAGTCCGGGGCGTTCTCGCTGGTCTTGTCACTGGCGGCGATGCGGACCTTGACGTTGAGCGTCAGGGTGCGGACGGTGCCGGTGAAGCCGTTGCTTGAGGCGGTGAAGTTGCCGATGGTGCTCATGATGATTCCTTGCGAGGTTTCCAGGTCCGCGCCCATCGCGGCCTTGGCGTGATCCGATCAGGCAAGGTGCCGGGCGCGCTGCACCGTAGGCCGCAGCAACGCGGAGGACCGGCTGGCACGGAAAATTTGCCTCGCGAGGAATCCGCGCAGCGGAGGGGAAATTTGTCGGGCAGGCCGGTTGCGGCGAACAAGCCCGAGGCGTGCGGCTAAGACGCACGCCGTGCCCGCGCCAGGATTCACCGCAAATACAAGGCCATGGGGGTGGACCTGTCCTCGCCCAGGAATCCGCACCGTCGTCTACCGCCTCATGCCAACAGCCTTCCGGCACGGATTCGATGACCGAACCTCATGCCGGCCGAGCAGCAAGCCCTGTCGAAACGTCCCTCCATCAAGCCGGTACCAGAGATCGGCTGCCGGGATCGCAGGCGACCGCACGACCCTGCGACGCTCCCCGCCCAATCGGACACGTCCCGCCAGCATCGAAGGCGACGAAGACGAGCACAACCCAGGACAGCATGCCCAGGCGTATCCGCAGTGCAGCCCTGCCGCTCGGCACCAGCACATTGAGCAAGCACCGCGCGCAGCACCACCGGTGCGAAGGCGTGAAGGATCGACGCCGCATGGCCATGACGAGCCTGGTCGGCATGGGGCGAAGCCCGAGAGCCTGACGGCGCCATGCGCCGACACGCATGGACAGGACTGCTGTCGTTGACCCTGATGCCATGCCAGTCATCAAGGATCCCATGCCCAAGCGCCTGGCCTACCGACAACCAAACGGCTCCGCCATCCGAGCCTTCAACTCCAGCGCGCTCCATCAATACCTCGCCGTTCGCCATCGTCCTGTCGATCGCCTGCGTCGTATTGATGGTGGTTGCACTGGTGGCCTATGCCCTGCGCTGGCGCGAAAGCGGCTGGGGCGCCCTGGTCTGGCTGGCCTCGTTCATCGCCATGTTCGCGATCCGCACGCCGCACACGATCCGAAACCGCGCGAACGTGATCGTGGGCGCCCGCAAGGGACTGGACGAACGCCTGCTGCTGCTCGGCATGTTCGCCGCCATGATGGCCCTGCCGCTGCTGCACCTGGCCACCGGTATCTTCGCCTTCGCGGACTACGAGCTGCCCGCCTGGGCGACCTGGACGGGCGCCCTGCTCCAGATCCCGTTCCTGTGGCTGTTCTGGCGCAGCCACGCAGATCTCGGCCGCAACTGGAGCCCGGGCCTAGAAGTGCGCAAGGACCACCAGCTCATAACCGCAGGTGTCTACCAGCGCATCCGCCACCCCATGTACGCCGCGATCTGGGTCGCTGCGCTGACCCAGCCGCTGCTGGTCCACAACTGGATCGGCGGTGCGCTGATCATTCCCGCCTTCGCAGCCATGTGGTTCATCCGCGTGCCGAGCGAGGAAGCCATGATGCGTGCCTAGTTCGGCACGGCCTACGACGACTACTGCCAGCGCGCCGGCCGGCTGCTTCCATTCTAAAAATTGGTGCTGCATTGCGAAATAGAGCGATACAAGAGTAGATACATCAGACGCCATCCAAAAGAAGAGGCGTAGGGACTACACATCGCCTATGCGGACCGAGAGCAATGCGCTTGTTTGGCTTCACAGCCGATGCCGATCCACTCCGAACTCTGCAGCCTTAGACACTCGCTCAGAAGCATTATTTGTAAGATAATTTCACAAACTGCCAACTCACACCATCTACTCGGAATAAATTTCGCAAAAAAATAGCCCACTCAACATAATAAGAATAAATCCACAATCCATCATCCCCCAAAAACCAACCATGAATTACATTCTTGATAGAAATTACATAATAGAAATTGATAGATTTCTTTCGAAAAAAACACATAATGCAGAACTCATTAAAAGGGCAAAAAATATTGATGCCGCAGGCAATTTCGTCGCCGGATTAGCTTCAATTCTTGAGGGAAGCAGCTTTTCAACTGAAGGCGGAGCAATCGGCAATGACATTTTGAGAGAGAGCAGTCTTATTCGCGAGTTCTTTAAAAATGCGCGGACAGACAGTACTCTCTTCAGAGACCACGTACTACAGACAAGCTTAGCGCTTCAAGATCACAAAAATAATGAAGCAAAGATCGAACTAGAAAGCTTTTCGAAGATTAAAAGCTTTCTAGGCTGCGAGAACTCCAAAGAAAACAGCTGGGAAAAATTCATTCAACTAATGAAAATCAAAGAAAAAAGTGATTATATTTGGGGAGCAGGATTCTTAGCGGCGACAGCGTCAATTTTTGGGCATCAAGGAGCCCGCGAAATCCTAAAGCTGAACAAGACCCCATCACATCAGCTTGCATACAACTCTTACTCTGATTTGAAATTAATATTTCTAATTCCAAAAATAGAGCACGAAGCACGAAACATTAAAAATGGCAACCAGAACTATAAATTAATCCTCAAAACCAACGATGCAGGATTAATCAAATTCAGAAGTTCTATTCTAATTGCAAAAACAAAATCGAAAGAAACACCCTATGGAAATGAAATTAGCTACTGGATTGATTTGAAGAAATTTGTGAATGATTTGCCATTCGCATCGGAAAAAAGGAAAGCTGAAATAATTGAAAAACTGGCTTCTCCAATTAATTAGTTTTTATACGCCTTACCGCAATGCATCACTCCGCGGTTACAACACATGCTTTGTTTAGAAATGCAACTCCTGCGGGGCCATTGAAAAGCTCCTGTCCCGCTCGGGGACGTTGATCAATGAAGGAATCGGAACGACTAGGCACGGGGACGGGCTACGGTGGTCTGGGCATGGCTCTTTCCTTAGAAGTTCGGGCTCCGCAGGGACCGCGAAGCGCTTTCGCGGCCATGAGGGGCCGACTGGGGCCGGCGCGGGTGCGCCGTCAAGGTAGGAAGCGAAGGCGCTGGTGCGGCCCGCAGGCGCAGCCGAGGACACGGGCGCCGTAGCGGCCCTTGACGGGAGAAGCGCCCGCAGAGGCCACGCAAGCCGCCAGTGCGGCGCGCAGGTGGCGCGGAGCACCGCCCAGCGCCACCGGAGAGAACAGGATCGAGAGGAATCGGCCACCTGGGCCGCAGGCCGAATGCACGCGCGCAGCGCGCTGGCAAGAAGAAACAAAGCAAAGGGCCAACGGCCCTTTGCGTCAGAGCAGCCCGCGCTCCGCGAAGCTAAACACCGTCGTGCCGGCCACGATCAGGTGATCCAGCACCCGGACGTCCACCAGTTGCAGCGCCGCCTTGAGCGTCTGCGTCAGGACCTCATCGGCCCGCGACGGGTCCCCCAAGCCCGAAGGGTGGTTGTGCACCAGCAGGACGGCCGAAGTGCTCTTCAGCAGCGCATCCTTGACCACCTCCCGCGGATACACCGACGTCTGGGCTACGGTCCCACGGAACATCTCCACGTAGTCGACCACCCGCAGCTGCGAGTCTAGATGAACCACTGCGAACACCTCGTGCGGCAGATTCGACAACCGAGCCCGCAGGAAGTCCTTCACCACCACCGGCGAGTTCAGCATGTCGGCCCCACGCACCCGGCCTGCCAATAGCCGCTGCGCCGCCAACAGCACTTCATCGGCATCGGCCAGACGGTAGTCTCCCGCCACGTCGCGGACCATCAGGGCCGCATCGGCAGCAGAAGCAGTAACGAAGGAATCAAGGGAAGAGAACAGATCGTGCGCCATGGCCAACTCCAGTAATCGGGCGGGACTGCCCGAGACCGGAACCGGCACGCCGCAGCGCAGCTGTCAGGGTTCAACGACGGCCGCCAGGACGCAAGCGCACCCGGTGCGCGCAAACCTTGACCGCGAGAACGGTGTGCAAGGATGAAGGGAACAGCAAGCCAGCCCCAAACGCACCGCCACCGCACTTAAGCAAGCAAAGCACGAAGGCGTCAGCGATAGGAGGCTAAGTGGCGAAACGCCAAAGGTGGCTCGATACGCAGCACGGATAGAGCTGTCCATTGGGAGACGCGATTCACGATCGCCGCCGTCCCGCATAAGGCCAAAGCCAAGTCGAGATTCGCTCGACGCGCGACCAGATAACCTTGTTCCAAACTGGCCCTCCGGCTGGCTCATTGAATGAGCTATTACTGTTCTATTTCGGTCCGCTCACCTGAGCTAGACGAGAACTCGAAGGAATTGCCATCTACCAAATTATCCACTCCAGTTTCAATCCAGCGCAGCACAAACCTCGTCCAAACGCTGCCTAAGCGTTGCACTCTTTATCTTTACGACATCCATTCCAAGACAACCATAAACTTCTCCTATCAACCTCCACAATTGATCACGTTGGCGTTCTGTTTCAACCCGAACGCCATCGTATGGCTGATCAAGCTTTAATGGTGATAGAAGAAACACCTTTGAAAACTGCAGCGCAGCAGCCGCATCGACAAAGTGCTTGGGCCACGTGAGACCAGCTAGCTTCATGAATGCAAGCGCCTCCGCCACCCCATAGTCAAAAAATACGCGTTGCTCAGGATCAATGACGTCGATCACTCCAAGTTCGTATTGGAGGACCTCCTCTTGAAGCCTGACGTAATCAGGCCCAGAGCGGCCGACTTCCACACCATTTGCCAAATGCTGCTGCAGAACAACCCGACCAGGATCTACCGCGATAGGAAAACCCTGTCTAGCCAATAGCTCCACTAGCGTGGTCTTCCCGCTGCCCGGCGCTCCTGTGATCGCGCACCATCTTGTCGGCCGATGAAGAGCACACGATGCGGCATTTGATAGTAAATCCCGCTCCGTTGTATTCAGACCGAGCATTTGTGTCCCCTTGAGTCACAATGGCGGACCAGTTCACCCAAATTGTCCTCGAAGATCTGAAAGTCGAAGAAAAGCACAGGAGCTGCCGCCGACAAAACGCGCAAAACTTCAACGCAATAAGAACGCATCTCTAGGTCGCCAGTAATAGCCCCGCGTACTGCGAGAACGTGCCGCCAAGCGCGTGCATTACCGGTAACCATAAGTGAGGTAGCAGTCGCATTTGGCAGGACACTGCGAGCCACCGATCGCAACAACCGTTTTTTTTCTTTCGTATTTAATATTCCGTCGCCGAGAGCATTAGCTTCGGCCAACAACGACCGGTAAGCATCTCGTGATGCCGCAGTAGCGACACGCCACTGGCGTTGCGCCTCCGGATGATCACTCAACCCAGCAGGCTCGACTAAATCAGCATTCGAGTCATCGTGATACTGTTGTGAAAGCTGGCTATACGCAAACCCAGGTCGATGCCTAACAATTTGGTGGCTCAATGCCCGCGAAAGGCCGTCAGCAAGCAGAGTGAAGTTGGCATGTTCGAGTACGCTTTCGTGACCTTGCGCCACGATATTTGCGATATAGTCACCGTTACGCTTACGGAACTGCCGTTCTCCGAAAGACATGTAGCAAATACGTCCTGCTGCTTCCACCAATAATTCAGAGTCCGACGCTTCATTTTCGCGCTGCCAACTCTCGTGGCGAGACGCTAGAAATTCTTGCATCCCGCCGGTCAATGAAGGCGCCGCTATTAAGTAAATCTTCATGGTCTTTTTGGCAGCGCTGCCTTCCTCAAAGTAGTTAGTTCATCCCGCATCTCTTCGATTTGTTTAGCGAGCGGAGTGGGTGGCGTCAATTCACCAATTTGCTTCAACTTTTCATCAAGTTTCTCGAGCCTTACCGCCACGTTCAACTCCTTATTTACAGTCTCCAAACGTCCAATGCGATCATCGATTTTCTCCTTGACCGACAGATAACCAGCGAGAACTGTTAATCCGGCGGTCACTATGGCGATCACCAAAGGCATTGCAGCCTGCCTTAGGACGTTACGGCGATCATTTGAGTCCATTGCCCTCATCGTCGCATCGTTAACTCGCTTGTTCATGTCCATGAAGTCTGGTGACAGTCGATCCAGAAGCTCTTCATTCATGGGGGCGCTGCTCACGTTCAGTTCGGTTGATCGGTGGAGCTCAAATACCATTGTCCGCAGCAACCTGTCCCCCTTCTTCAGCGAAAACGGTTGGAGACCCATGTTGATCACAGTGACATGGAGGTGGCCTTCAAAATTCGGGTCTACATGCCCGGGATTCGTCATCAACAAACCCTTCAAAGAAACACTGCTTGCTGGAAAAACAACTGCCGCATGCCGGCCGCCAAGCAGAAATTTCTCTGAGGTCTTTATAACGACTGTCGCTCCTTGTGCCAACGACCACTCCTCCCGGGGCTTGGTGATCGAGCCAAGCTTGTCAGGCGAGCTTCCAGGTACATAGATAGCACCGACGGTCAGATCTACAGTGCAGCCCCTTATGTTGGACTCTTTCACACCCTTCAGAAGTTTGTACTTAGCAACATAATCGCTCAACTCCGTGTAGGTTAACAATTGCATTGATCCTCCCTATGGCTCGTTCGTTCTAGGCATCCAGTTTAGAACTTGACTGCCCAGGTCGCCTGAGATTCCCCAGTAGCGCCACAGATGGCTAGAACGGTATGGGAGGATGAGCTATGTCGGCAAGCTAGCCGAAACGGCGCTTACTTGTCCTTGCAAAGCGCGGCGCCCACAGTTCTAACGGAGCCTGCACTGGCGACGGCACACTAAAGTCCGATCGCTACGGCAACTCGATGCGGGACCAGCATTGCTGCAAGATAAGGTAGGAAGAACTTGGCAAGGCCGGGACGGTGGACTCTCGGCCAATAACCCGCTCCCCAGCGAGACACATCTCTTTTCCGTACTTTTTCCGTATGGAGAAACAAAAATGCCCGCTAGTTAGCGGGCACTTCTGCTGCAAGCCCTGGTTTAGCTTGCAATTTTCTACCAAATCTTGGTAGGCGCGATTGGACTCGAACCAACGACCCCCACCATGTCAAGGTGGTGCTCTAACCAGCTGAGCTACGCGCCTGTGTGTATTCGAGAAGCGAAATTGTAGCAGTAAAAAACAGGGGTTCCGAGCAAACCACGATCAACCTGCGCATTCAGTGCGGATCGCTCGCCTATCGCCTTCGTGCGGAACGCACGCCGGGCACGGAGGCCACGATGCCCAGCACCTTGTTGAGGCGGCCGGAATCCGCGACTTCGACCGTGAAGGTCATCCACGCCGTGCCCTTGACGGACTGGGTCTGCACGCCGATCACGTTCGTTTTCTCACGCGCAAACACTTCGGAAATATCGCGCAGCAGACCCTGGCGGTCCGCGGCCTCCACGGCCACGTCGACGGGATAGACCGCGGCGGCCGGTCCATGGCCGCCCTGCCCTCCCGCCTGGCTGCCGCCCCACTCCACTTCGATCACGCGCTCGGCATTGCGGGCCGCCATTTCGCGGAAGTTGCTGCAGTCGGCACGGTGCACGCTCACGCCCTTGCCACGCGTGACGAAGCCGCGGATCGAATCCGGCGGCGCGGGCCGGCAGCATTTGGCCAGCTGGGTCATGAGGGAATCGATGCCCACCACCAGCACGCCGCCCTTGGGCGATGCCTCCGAGGTGCGCGCCTTCTTGAGCAGCAGATAGTCGTCGGGCTGCAGCACCGGCTCGGGCGGCCGCAAGAGGGTCTCGATGGTGCGCAGCGAGAACTCGTCCTTGCCCACCACTTCGAAGAGTGCGTCGGCCGTCTTGAAGCCGAGCTGGACGGCCAGGTCTTCGAGCCGGATGGCCGTCTTGCCCTCCCGCTGCAGCAGCTTCTCGACGGCCTCGCGGCCCCGCGCGATGGTCTCGTGCGTGGCCTGCGCGTTGAACCAGGCGCGCACTTTGGCGCGGGCGCGGTGGCTGGTGAGGTAACCCAGTTCGGCATTGAGCCAGTCCCGGGACGGACGGCCTTCCTTCACCGTGCTGA
Source organism: Acidovorax sp. NCPPB 4044 (assembly GCF_028069655.1). NCBI lineage: Bacteria > Pseudomonadati > Pseudomonadota > Betaproteobacteria > Burkholderiales > Comamonadaceae > Acidovorax > Acidovorax sp. NCPPB 4044. Next base: position 1,156,031 of record NZ_JAMCOS010000001.1, on the reverse strand, counting down.
TCTCGACCGTCTGCCCGTTGTGCAGGGCGGTGTTGAGCGGAACCATCGCACCATCGACCCGCGCGCCGCGGCAGCGGTGGCCCAGGCTGGTGTGCACGGCATACGCGAAATCCACCGGCGTGGCGCCCTGGGGCAATTCCACGACCTCGGCGTTCGGCGTGAGCACGTAGATGCGGTCCTCGAACAATCCGCGGTGCTGCACCGCGCCGGCCATGTCCCGCTCCCAGGCCAGCAGTTGCCGCAGCACGGCGATCTTGGCATCGTATTCGCTGCTCGCGGTCACGCCGCCATAGCCCTTGGTGCCCGCTTCCTTGTAGGCCCAGTGCGCGGCGACACCGTGCTCCGCATGGTCGTGCATGGCCTGGGTGCGGATCTGGATCTCGATGGCCTTGCCGGCCTCGTCGCGCACCACCGTGTGCAGCGACTGGTAGCCGTTGGGCTTGGGCTTGGCGATGTAGTCGTCGAACTCGGCATCGATCGGCTTGAAGTGCTCGTGCACCCACGACAGGGCCGCGTAGCAGTCCTTCACCGACGGCACCACCACGCGCAGCGCGCGGATGTCGAACACCTGGTCGAAATCGAGCGACTTGCCGCGCATCTTCTTGACGATGCTGTAGATGTGCTTGGGCCGGCCCTGCACGCTCGCGCTGATGCTGCGGGCACGCAGCTCGGATTCGAGCCGGCCGCGCAGCTGCTCCATGTACACCTCGCGCTCCGCGCGCTTCTCGTCGAGCAGCCGCGCGATCTGCTTGTAGGTGTCCGGCTCCAGGAAACGGAACGACAGGTCTTCCAGCTCCCACTTCATCTGCCAGATGCCGAGGCGGTTGGCGAGCGGCGCGAAGACCTGCAAGGCCTCGCGCGCGATGGCGGGCGAGACGGGCCGCTTGGTGGCCGCATAGAAGCGCAGTGTCTGCAGCCGCGAGGCCAGGCGCAGCATGACCACGCGCAGGTCGCGCGAGAAGGCCAGCAGCATCTTGCGCACGTTCTCGGTCTGCGTGACCGGATCGTCCACCGCATGGCCGGCCAACTGGGCCTCGCGCGCCTGCTGCTGCACGCGCATGAGCTTGGTGGTCTCGATGGCCAGCGTGGCGAAGTTCTGCCCGAAGGCCTTGGCGATGACTTCCTCGGGCTTGTTGAGGTGGGAGGACGCATGCACCAGGTAGCTGGCGGCCTGCATGGCCTCCGATCCGCCGATGGCCTTCAGGATGGCCGCCACGGCTTCGGCATGGGCGAACGTGTTCTCGCCGGTCTCCAGCGTCTCGCTGGACAGCAGCGGCTCCGCGAAGGCACGCGCGCGCACCAGGGCGCCCGCCTGCTCGGGCAGCGCCAACGAGGTGGCGGCGATCAGTTGCGGCAGTGCCTCCTGTCCCGCAAAGGCGTGCGCCTGGGGCGCTGCGACGGTCTTCATGCGCTTCCCGCTTCGGTGTGCGCCACGTCCTGCGCCGGCTCGCCGAAAAGGAACTGCTCCACCACGTCCACCTGTCCGGAAGCGACCAGCGTGGGCGCATGGCCCACGCCCTGCCATTCGACCACGCGGGCGCGCGGGCCGCGCTGTGCCATGGCCTGCACCGTGGCAGGCACCAGCAGGTCGGAGTCGGCACCGCGCAGGACCAGCGTGCGGGCGCGGATGTGGTCGTAGAGCTGCCACAGGCGTTCGTCCGCGGCGCGCGCGATCTCGGGCGTGAGGCTGCGGAAGGCTTCCGCGATGGCGGGGTCGTAGTGCAGGCGGCATGCGCCGTCGGGCAGCGGGCGCAGCATGGGCTCGGACAGCGCCAGCCATTCCTGCGGCGTGTGCGGGCCGAACCCGGCGGAGATGACCCGCAGCGCCTCAACGGCCGCCGCGGCGCTGCCGAAGCGCACCACCTTCCCGACGTACTGCCCGATGCGCTGAAGGGCCGTCCACTCCAGGGCCGGGCCCACGTCGTTCAGGACCAGCCGGCGCACCGGCACGGGCAGAGGCAGGTCGGGCTGCCCGCACAGGGCCATGCCGATGAGCCCTCCCATGCTGGTGCCCACCCAGTCGAGGGTGCGCAGCGGCGCCTGGGCGTGCAGGTGGTGGAGCAGCGCGAGCATGTCGCCCGCATACACGGGCACCTGGTAGCAGGCGGGATCGGCCAGCCAGTCGCTGTGCCCGCGGCCCGCCACGTCCGGGCAGACCACGCGCGCGTGCCGCGAGAGCCTGCGGGCCAGCACATCGAAGTCGCGGCCCTGGCGCGTGAGCCCGTGCACGCAGACCACCACGTGCGGGTGGGCCGGGTCGCCGGTGCCGTTCCACTCCCAATACGCCATGCGGTGCCCGCTCTCGCCGCCTCCGGAAGGGGCCGTCGGGTTCGCCGCGGCACCGGGGCAATGTACGTAGTTCAGCGTAGGCTCAGTCATGGCAGGGAATCGTCTCGGGGGCGCTCGATAATGGCCCCGTTCATCCTAATTCATTCGGAGAGACCGACATGCTTCTCACTGGCAAGACTGCGCTCGTCACGGGCTCCACCAGCGGCATCGGGCTGGGCATCGCCAAGGCCCTGGCACGCGAAGGAGCCAACATCGTCCTGAACGGCTTCGGCGACGTCGACGGCCCCCGCGCCGAGGTGCTGGCCGCGGGCCACGCAGCGGGCGCGCAGGTGGCTTACCACGGCGCGGACATGGGCCGCGCGGCGGACATCGAAGACCTCATGAAGTACAGCGCCAGCCAGTTCGGCCAGGTGGACATCCTCGTGAACAACGCCGGCATCCAGCACGTCGCCAACGTCGAGGACTTTCCCGTGGAGAAGTGGGACGCCATCATCGCGATCAACCTGAGCAGCGCCTTCCACACCTCGCGCCTCGCCCTGCCCGCGATGAAGGCCGCCAACTGGGGCCGCATCATCAACGTGGCCTCGGTGCACGGGCTGGTGGGTTCGGCGCAGAAGTCCGCCTACGTAGCGGCCAAGCACGGCATCGTCGGCTTCACCAAGGTGACCGCGCTCGAAACCGCGGCGACGGGCGTGACCTGCAACGCGATCTGCCCCGGATGGGTGCTGACGCCGCTGGTGCAGAAGCAGGTGGATGCGAAGGCGGCCGAGCACGGCCTGTCGAACGACGACGCCAAGCGGCTCCTGCTGGGCGAGAAAGAGCCCTCGATGCAGTTCACCACGCCGGAGGAACTGGGCGAGCTGGCGGTGTTCTTCTGCTCCCCCGCGGCCAACAACGTGCGCGGTGTGGCCTGGAACATGGACGGCGGCTGGGCCGCGCAGTAACGCGCCGCCGACGCGGGCCCGGGCACCCGGCCCGATCCGCGTCATTGCTATGAATTAAATAGCAAACTATTCAATGGAATCGGCGGCATGGAGGCAAAACACCCCAAACCGCTGCTGATCCTTCCGGCGGGGCTCAGCGCAGTTGCACCGAGCCCGACACGTTGACCACCACCTGCGCCTTGCCGGCCTCGACCGGCACCGGCGCGTCGGCGGACGACATCGAGGCCTTCGCCTCCATGGCCATCATGCGCGGGCGCGGGCCGGGCATGACTTCGTTGCTGTTGACCGAGACTTCCCGCAGCGAGTAGCCGGAGAAGCCAAAGCCCTTCGCCAGTTCGGAGGCGCGCGCCTTGAAGTCCTCGATCGCCCGGGTCTGGGCCTCGCCTTCGACGCGGGCCTTGGCTTCCTTGGACAGATCGAACGCCACCTGGCTGATGGGCATCGCCTGGATCCGGCCGGCCGTCGAGGTGATGCGCGCGAAGTCGCGGCCCTGCAGCACCAGCTCCGCCCGGCCCTGCCATGCCGTGATCTTCCCGTCCTTGCCGTAGCGCGGGTAGAGGCCGAAGGGGCCGGTGCGCACTTCCAGCTGCTCGGGCTGCGCCGCGCGCTTGGCCTCGGCCAGCCCAGCCTCCAGCACCTGTTTGAGCTGCGCCTGCACCGTGGCGGCGTCGGCGCCCTCGCGCGTGGCGGCCAGGGTCAGCACCAGCAGGTCCTGCTGCACATCCACCGAACCTGTGGCGGACAGCTGCAATACGTTCTGCGGCGCGGGAGCCGTGCCCTGGGCAAAAACGGTGCCTGCGCAGGCGGCGATGGCACAGGTTGCAACCAGTCGGGTGATGACTTTCATGGATTTCCTTTGCATGGATCGGGGAGAAAAGGGTGGAAGACTGCCCTTCTGGCAGCCTGGACCGGCCACGGTAACCCAGGCCATGCAGCCGGACGATGAAGGCCATGCAGCGCGGCTGCGAGACGCCGCAAAACTTGTAACACTTGGTCAGGCACCCCGGAAAAACGCGAACTTCGGCCCGCAAGGTGGTCAGAATCGGCTCTGTTACAAATAGGACTTGGGAAACACATGGCCTCTACAACCAACCGTACCGACAAGATTCTCGTGGTGGACGATGACGCACGCATCCGCGATCTGCTGCGGCGCTATCTCACCCAGGAAGGCTTCGAAGTCATGGTGGCGGAAGACGGCAAGGCCCTCAACCGCATCCTGCTGCGCGAGACGGTCGAATTGATCGTGCTGGATCTCATGATGCCCGGCGAAGACGGGCTCTCCATCTGCCGGCGCCTGCGCGCCGCCAATGACCGCACCCCCATCATCATGCTCACCGCCAAGGGCGAGGACGTGGACCGCATCGTCGGTCTGGAAGTGGGCGCGGACGACTACCTGGGCAAGCCCTTCAACCCGCGCGAACTGCTGGCCCGTATCCACGCGGTGCTGCGCCGCCGCCCGCCGCAGGAAGCGCCGGGCGCCCCCTCGGGCGACAACGAGGTCGTGACCTTCGGCCCCTTCACGTTCGACCTGGGCACGCGTGCCCTGCAGAAGAACGGCGAGGAGCTGCCGCTCACCACCGGTGAATTCGCCATGCTGAAGGCGCTGGTGCGCCACCCGCGCCAGCCGCTGTCGCGTGAAAAGCTGGCCCTGCTGGCGCGTGGCCGCGAGTTCGAGCCCTTCGACCGCAGCCTGGACGTGCAGGTGTCGCGCCTGCGCAAGCTGGTCGAGGTGGATGCCGCCGCGCCGCGCTATATCCAGACCGTGTGGGGCGTGGGCTATGTGTTCGTGCCGGACGGAGCGAGCTGACCGGCCGCCCGAAGCACGACACGCGGGGGCCGGGGTGCGCGGCCCGCACCAGCCTCCGCGCCCCTCCTTTTCCTGATCCGACATGAGCGCCTCCTACGACGCGTCCACCGACGCCACCAGCCCGGCCCCGCTCGAGGCGCCCACCAGCCGGCGTGCCGCGCAGCGCGCGCGCGTGGGGCTGAACCTTTTCTGGCGCACCTTCTTCCTGCTGGCGCTACTGCTGGTGGGCAGCATCCTCGCGTGGCTGCAGACGCTGCGCGCCCTCGAATTCGAACCCCGCACGCTGCAGACCGCGCAGCAGATCGCCTCGCTGGTCAACCTGAGCCGCGCCGCGCTGGTGCATGCCGACGCGATCGCGCGCGTGTCGCTCATCAAGACCATGGCCGACCAGGAAGGCGTGCGCATCCTCCCGCGCGAGCCCAGCGACCGCTTCGACCTGGTGGACGACACAGCGCTCGGCGCGCGCCTCACCGAGGAGCTGACCGAGCGCCTGGGCCCCGGCACCATCGTCGCGAGCAATGTGAACGGTGAAAGCGGCCTGTGGGTGGGCTTCACCATCAACGGCGACCCCAACTGGCTGCTGATGGACCGCTCGCGGCTCAGCACGGCCGGCGGCAAGACCTGGCTGATCTGGCTCATCACCGCCGCCGCCCTGTCGCTGGCCGGGGCCGCGGCGATCGCGCGGCTCATCAACCGGCCGCTGAAGCAGCTCTCCTATGCGGCCAACCGCGTGCGCGACGGCGATTTCGCGGCCAGCCAGCTCGACGAGGAAGTGGTGACCAGCGAGATCCGCGAGGTGAACATCGGCTTCAACCGCATGGCGCAGAAGCTCGCCAAGCTGGAGCAGGACCGCGCCGTGATGCTCGCGGGCATCTCGCACGACCTGCGCACCCCGCTCGCGCGGCTGCGGCTGGAAACCGAGATGAGCGTGATCGACGACGTGGCGCGCGAGCACATGGTGGCCGACATCGTGCAGCTCGACGCCACCATCGACAAGTTCCTCGACTACGCGCGCCCCGACCACGTGACCCTCACGCCGGTCAACCTGCACGGCGTGGTGTCGTCCTGCGTTTACGCGGTGCAGGACCACCGCGAACTGCAGATCACCATGAGCGTGCCCGAAGACCTCATCGTGCTGGCCGACGAGGTCGAACTCGCGCGCGTGATCTCCAACCTGCTGGAGAACGCCCGCCGCTATGGCAAGACGCCCGAGAGCGGCACCGCCTCGGTGGAGATCGCCGCCAAGGGGCGCGAGAAATGGGTGCTCGTGAAGGTGCGCGACCATGGCCCGGGCGTGCCGCCCGACCAGCTCGCCAACCTGACCAAGCCGTTCTTCCGCGGCAATTCGGCCCGCACGGCCGCCGCAGGGGCCGGCCTGGGCCTGGCGATCGTCGACAAGACGGTGCAGCGCATGGGCGGCATCTTCGCGCTGGCCAATTCGGGGTCGGGCGGGCTGGTGGCGCACATCCAGCTGCAGCGCGCCGCACAGCTGCCAGCCGGCAAGGACCCCAAGCAGCGCCTGCAGCGCCCGCAGATCAAGCGGCAGTTGCCCCCCAGCGCCAAGGGCAACGGGGGCAAGCCCGTCAAGCCGGCGCGGGCCTGAACAGCAGCACCGCCGCGCGCGCCTCCATGGCCAGGCCCTGCCCCACGGGGCCCAGGCGCTCGGCGGTCTTGGCCTTCACGTTCACCTGCGCGGTGTCCAGCCCCAGGGCCTGCGCGATACCACTGCGCATGCCGGGAATGTGCGGGGCCAGCCGGGGCGCCTGCGCGATCACCGTGCTGTCGATGTTGCCGATCTCGTAGCCCTGCGCGCGCACGCGGCGCGCGGCCTCCACCAGCAGCGCCACCGAATCGGCGCCCTTGAAGCGCTCGTCGGTGTCGGGGAAATGGCTGCCGATGTCGCCCAGCGCCGCGGCACCCAGCAGCGCATCGGTGATGGCGTGCAGCAGCACATCGGCATCCGAATGGCCCAGCAGGCCCATCGTGTGGGGAATCTGCACGCCGCCGATCACCAGGCGGCGGCCCGGCACCAGGGCGTGCACGTCCCAGCCTTCGCCAATGCGGAATGGGGGAAGGGAAATCGTCATGTGCGGTCCATCGACATCAGAAGAAAGTGCGGCCCGGCAGCGGCGCGCCCTGCGCGAGCGGCCCGCCGAAGCGCTCCAGCGTGGCCGGCAGGATGCGCTGTGCCAGCACCGCCTCCGCCAGCGCGAAATCGTCGGGGTAGGTGACCTTGAAGTTCTGCGCGCCGCCGGGCACGAGCCGCGGGTGCAGGCCCATGGCCTCCATCGCGCTGGCCTCGTCGGTGGCCTGCGCGCCGTACTGGCCCAGCGCGCTCTCGAGCGGCCCCATGCGGAACATCTGCGGCGTCTGCGCGAGCCATTTGTCGCTGCGGTCCACGGTGGAGGCGACACGCGCCCCGCCCGGCCCGCCGCTGGCGGTCTTGAGCGTATCGGCCAGCTTGTGGGCCAGCAGGCCGCCCACACTGTCGTGCTCGCAGGCATCGATGAGCGCGTCGATCTGCGCGGTGGTCACGAGGCAGCGCGCCGCATCGTGCACCAGCACCCAGTCGTCCGCGCCGGCACCGCGCTCGCGCAGCACGCGCAGCCCGCCGAGCACGGTTTCCGCCCGCGTGGGGCCGCCGCAGGGCACCGCGAAATACAGCTCGGACGGATGCGCACCGAAGAACGTGTCGCCCGCGGCGACGGCCACCAGCGTGCCCAGGAGGCGCTGCACGCCCGCGAAGGCGGCGAGCGTGTGCAGCACGAGCGGCTGGCCCGCCACGGTCTGGTACTGCTTGGGCACCCCGGCAGCGGCGCCGGGCGCCACGGCGCGGGCACCGGAGCCGGCACAGGGCAGCAGCGCCCAGCAACGGGCCGGCACGGCCGGTGGCGCAAGGGTCGGTCGGGACGGCAGCAGGTCGCTCATGGGGCGGCCATTGTAGGAGCGTGGCGCGAGCGCTCCGTGCGGCGCCCCAGGGGCTGCGGCCGGCGGGGCCGCCCGCCTAGAATGCCTGCTGGCCGCGCACCACCGCCGGCCAGCGCGCCGCCGCTTTTCGCGTGCCCGGCCGGCGCCTGCCCTGCGGATGGCCCGGCCGCCCGCAGGCCGGCCCCGGCGGCGCCCCGACACGCCTTGCCCCTATCCGCTCCATGGACCTCCCCAAACTCATCCCCGGCAAACGTTTCACCGTGCCGCGCCCCGTGGGCAGCGCGGACGCCCTGCTGCTCGCGCGCATCGCGGAGCGCGAGAAGGCCGCGGGGCGCACCACCGCCATCGTGGCGGCCGACGCCACCGATGCCCAGCGCCTCATCGACGAGATGGCGTTCTTCGCGCCGGAGCTGCGCTGCGCGCTGTTCCCCGACTGGGAGACGCTGCCCTACGACACGTTCTCGCCCCACCAGGACCTGATCAGCGAGCGCCTGGCCACGCTCTGGCGCATCCGCCAGAAGGACGAGGCCACCGGCGCCGACGTGGTGCTGGTGCCCGCCACCACGGCCCTCTACCGCCTCGCGCCGCCCTCCTTCCTGGCGGGCTACACCTTCGAATTCAAGGTGCGGCAGAAGCTCGACGAGGCGCGCTTCAAGGCACAGCTCACGCTGGCGGGCTACAGCCACGTCTCGCAGGTGGTGAGCCCTGGCGAATACGCGGTGCGCGGCGGGCTGATCGACCTCTTCCCCATGGGCTCGCCCGTGCCCTACCGCGTGGACCTGTTCGACGACGAGATCGACTCCATCCGCACGTTCGACCCCGACAGCCAGCGCAGCCTCTACCCCGTGCCCGAGGTGCGCCTGCTGCCCGGACGCGAGTTCCCGATGGACGACGATGCGCGCGCGCGCTTCCGCAGCCGCTGGCGCGAACTGCTGGAGGGCGACCCCACCAAGAGCCGCGTCTACAAGGACATGGGCAACGGCGTGGCCACCGCCGGCATCGAGTACTACCTGCCGCTCTTCTTCGAGGAGACGGCCACCGTGTTCGACTACCTGGGCGACGGCGCCACGGTGGTGCTGCACGGCGACCTGGAGCCGGCCTTCCAGCGCTTCTGGCAGGACACGAAGGACCGCTTCCGGCTCGTGCAGGGCGACCCCGAGCGCCCGGCGCTGCCGCCCGAGACGCTGTTCCTCACGGCCGAGCAGTTCTATACCCGCGCCAACGCGCATGCCCAGCTCGCGCTGCGCCCCGGCGTGGGCGACGTGGAGGACAGCGCCTTCTTCCAGAAGCTGCCCGAGCTGTCGGTGCAGCGCGGCGCCGAAGACCCGCTCGCGCGGCTGCAGTCGCACATCCAGGCCACCGGTCACCGCGTGCTGCTGCTGGCCGAGAGCGATGGCCGGCGCGAGAGCCTGCTCGACTTCCTGCGCGCCTCGGGCGTGAACCCGCCGGCCTTCGATTCGCTGGCGCAATTCCAGGGCGGCGCGCCCGAGAAGGTCGGCATCGCCACGGCGGCACTGGCCATGGGCTTCCGCTGGATGGAGGACGGCATCGATTTCGTCACCGAGACGGAGCTGTTCGCCGCCACGCCCACCACGCGCCGCCGCAAGAAGCAGGAGCAGGTGAGCGACGTCGAGGCCCTCATCAAGGACCTCTCCGAGCTGAACCTGGGCGATCCGGTGGTGCACAGCGCGCACGGCATCGGCCGCTACCGCGGCCTCGTGAACATGGACGTTGGCCAGAAGAACGCCGACGGCACGCCCGCGCTACAGGAGTTCCTGCACCTCGAATACGCCGACAAGGCGGTGCTCTACGTGCCGGTGAGCCAGCTGCAGCTCATCAGCCGCTACACGGGCGTCTCGGCCGACGAGGCCCCGCTGCACAAGCTGGGCAGCGGCCAGTGGGAGAAGGCCAAGCGCAAGGCGGCCGAGCAGGTGCGCGACTCCGCGGCCGAGCTGCTCAACATCTACGCCCGCCGCGCCGCGCGCGAGGGCCATGCGTTCCGCTACTCGCCGCAGGACTATGAGCAGTTCGTGGCCGACTTCGGCTTCCAGGAGACGGCCGACCAGAACGCCGCGATCCACGCGGTGATCCAGGACATGATCTCGCCCCGCCCCATGGACCGGCTGGTCTGCGGCGACGTGGGCTTCGGCAAGACCGAGGTCGCGCTGCGCGCGGCCTTCGTGGCCGTCACGGGCGGCAAGCAGGTGGCCTTCCTCGCGCCCACCACGCTGCTGGCCGAACAGCACTACCAGACGCTCGTGGACCGCTTCAGCAAGTGGCCCGTGAAGATCGCCGAGGTCTCGCGCTTCCGCTCGGGCAAGGAGATCACGGCGGCCATCAAGGGCATCGGCGACGGCACGGTGGACATCGTGGTGGGCACGCACAAGCTGCTCAGCGAATCGACCAAATTCCACAACCTGGGCCTGCTCATCATCGACGAGGAGCACCGTTTCGGCGTGCGCCACAAGGAGCAGATGAAGGCCCTGCGCGCCGAGGTGGACGTGCTCACGCTCACCGCCACGCCCATCCCGCGCACGCTGGGCATGGCGCTCGAAGGCCTGCGCGACCTCTCCGTGATCGCCACCGCGCCGCAGCGGCGCCTGGCGATCAAGACCTTCGTGCGCAACGAAGGCACGGGCGTGATACGCGAGGCCGTGCTGCGCGAATTGAAGCGCGGCGGGCAGTGCTACTTCCTGCACAACGAGGTGGAGACCATCGAGAACCGGCGGCAGAAGCTCGAAGAGATATTGCCGGAGGCGCGCATCGCCGTGGCCCACGGCCAGATGCCCGAGCGCGAGCTGGAGAAGGTGATGCGCGACTTCGTGGCGCAGCGCTACAACATCCTGCTGTGCTCGACCATCATCGAGACCGGCATCGACGTGCCCACGGCGAACACCATCATCATGAGCCGGGCCGACAAGTTCGGGCTGGCGCAGCTGCACCAGCTGCGCGGGCGCGTGGGCCGCAGCCACCACCAGGCCTACGCCTACCTCATGGTGCCCGACACGGAGGGCCTGACCAAACAGGCCGCCCAGCGTCTGGACGCCATCCAGCAGATGGAGGAACTCGGCTCGGGCTTCTACCTCGCCATGCACGACCTGGAGATCCGCGGGGCCGGCGAGGTGCTGGGCGAGAACCAGAGCGGCAACATGCTGGAGGTGGGCTTCCAGCTCTACAACGAGATGCTGGCCGAGGCCGTGAAATCGCTCAAGGCGGGCAAGGAGCCGGACCTGCTCAGCCCGCTCTCGGCCACCACCGACATCAACCTGCATGCCCCCGCGCTGCTGCCCGACGACTACTGCGGCGACGTGCACCTGCGCCTGTCGTTCTACAAGAAGCTCGCCACGGCCAAGACCAGCGACCAGATCGACGGCCTGCTCGAAGAGATCGTGGACCGCTTCGGCAAACTGCCGCCGCAGGCGCAGACGCTGATCGACGTGCACCGCCTGCGCGTGCTGTCGCAGCCCTACGGCGTGATCAAGGTGGACGCGGCGCCCGGCGTGACGAACATCACGTTCCGGCCCCAGCCGCCGATCGATCCGATGCACATCATCCACCTGATCCAGAAGAATAAGCACATCAAGCTCGCGGGCAACGAGAAGCTGCGCATCGAGCGCGAACTGCCGGAGGCCAAGGACCGGGCGCAGATGGTGCGCGACATCCTGCGCAGCCTGGGCCAGCCGCTCACGGCCGCGCAGGGCGCCGCGGCCTGACGCCCTGCGGGCCGCGCGGGAACGCGGATTGCCGGGGCCCAGGTGCCGGGCGCGCAAGGCCCGGCACTCCCGCCGGGCCGCATTTTTTTGGCGCCCGCACCCGCCGCCATGCCCATCGAAGCCGCCATCGTCCTCCTCGCCCTTGCCGCCGCGCTCGCCACCCGCCCCTGGCGGTTGCTCGCGGCGCGGCCCGCCGCCGTCGCGGGCACCGGCGCCGCGCCGGCCCCCGCACTGCTCACGCCGCTGCTGGCCACGCTGGTCTTCCTGCCCTGGCTCTGGGCCTTGCCCACGCTGCACCGGATGCCGCTGCAGCTGCAGATGTCCGGCGCCTGCCTGGTCGTACTGATGGTCGGGTGGCCGCTGGCGGTACCCGCGCTGGTGGCCGTGGCCGCGGTGGCCACGCTGCTCTCGCCCACACTGGCATGGGGCGAAGCGCTGGGCATGGCCGCGTGGCAGGGCGTGGTGCCGGCCACGCTGGCGCTGCTGCTGGGCGCGCTGCTGCGCCGGTTCACCGGCACGCAGCTGTTCGTCTACCTGCTGGGCCGCGCCTTCCTCGGCACGGCGCTGTGCATGTTCGCGGCCGGCACGCTCGCGCACTGGAGCGGGCACGCGCTGCCGGGCGTCGGCCCGGAGCTGTCGATGGTCGCGCGCTGGCTCATGGCCTGGGGCGATGCCGTGGTGACGGGCATGCTCTGCGCGGTATTCGTGGCCTTCAAGCCCGAGTGGCTGGCCACGTGGTCGGACCGCCTCTACCTGCAGCCCTGACGCGCCCCGGCGGCACGGCGCTGCGCGGAGCCGCCGCCCCGTTCTAAGATGCCGGCTTTTCCGGCCACGGCCGGGCCTCTTTTCTCTCCGTTGCTCCACGGCCTCGCGCCGCTTTTTCGTATGCCACACGCCACCGAATTCGCCCCCGGCCTCGTCCTGCAGGGTATCGAGCCCCCGCTGCGCCTCAGCGATTTCAAGCTCATCGCGTTCGACATGGACTCGACCCTGATCAACATCGAATGCGTGGACGAGATCGCGGACGCCGCTGGCCGCAAGGCCGAGGTGGCCGCCATCACCGAAGCCGCCATGCAGGGCCTCATCACCGACTACAAGGAGAGCCTGCGCCAGCGTGTGGCACTGCTGAAGGGCGTGGACGTGGCGCACATGGAGAGCGTGTTCCGCGACCGCCTGCGCTTCAACCCCGGCGCGCAGGCGCTCATCGACGCGGCCCGGGCCGCGGGACTCACCACGCTGCTGGTCTCCGGCGGCTTCACGTTCTTCTCGGACCGCGTGCGCGCCGGGCTGGGGATCGATCTCGCTCGCGCCAACGTGCTGGAGATCGAGGACGGCCGGCTCACGGGCCGCATGGTCGACCAGCCCTGGGGCGACATCTGCGATGGCGCCGAGAAGCGCCGCACGCTGCTGGAGGTGGCCTCGCTGCTGGGCATCCCGCCCTCGCAGGCGATCGCCGTGGGCGACGGCGCCAACGACCTGCCCATGATGGGCGCGGCCGGCCTGTCGGTGGCCTTCCATGCCAAGCCGGCCGTGCGCGCGCAGGCCAAGGTGGCGATCAACACGGGCGGGCTCGACCGGCTGCTGGAAGTGCTGCGCTGATACTCCGGCAAGGTCAATTTGCTATTATTTGTATAGCAAACTATTGAATGGATCCGGCGGCATGGAGCGCCTTTTTCTTCAACATAACCGCATAAGGGTGACGGTCGTTATATGGGTATGACGATAAAAACGTGGTGAGGACGCGGGAAACTACCTAGACTTCGCGGCCATGGGTGGCTGGTGCCGGATCGCTCCGGCAGCCCCCTGAACCGGACCCTCATGTCCTTGCCCGAACCGATCGAAGAAAGCCGTTTCCCGATGCTGAAAAAAGCCCTCTCCGTCCTGGCCATCGCCGCACTCGCCGTGTCTGCCCATGCCGCCGACACCGTCCTCAAGGTGGCCGCGTCCGCCGTCCCGCACGCCGAGATCCTGAACTTCGTGAAGCCCCAGCTCAAGGCCCAGGGCGTGGACCTGCAGGTGCGTGAATTCAGCGACTACATCCAGCCTAACGCGGCGGTGGAAGACAAGCAGCTCGACGCCAACTTCTTCCAGCACCAGCCCTACCTGGACAGCTACAACAAGGACCGCAAGAGCAGCATCGTGGCCGTGCCGAACGGCAAGGTGCACGTGGAGCCCTTCGGTGCCTACTCGAAGAAGATCAAGGCCGTGAGCGAGCTGAAGGACGGCGCCACCATCGCCATCCCGAACGACCCGTCGAATGCCGGCCGCGCGCTGGTGCTGCTGCAGAAGCAGGGCCTCATCCAGCTCAAGGACCCCGCGAACATCACGGCCACGCCGATCGACATCGTCAAGAATCCCAAGAAGCTCAAGTTCCGTGAGCTGGAAGCCGCCCTGCTGCCCCGCGCGCTGCAGGACGTGGACCTGGCCCTGATCAACACCAACTACGCGATCGAGGCCAAGCTCAACCCCACGAAGGACGCCCTTTTCATCGAAGGCAGCGATTCGCCCTACGCCAACTTCGTCGCCGCACGCGCCGACCGCGCCAACGACCCCGCGATCGCCAAGCTGGTGAAGGCGCTGCACACGCCCGAAGTGAAGAAGTTCATCCAGGAAAAATACCAGGGCGCCGTCGTGCCCGCGTTCTGAGGCCCGGTGCGCAGGCCCTCGCGCCTGCGCCCTGCCAGCCGCACCCCAGCGCCGCCCTGCGGCGCTTTTTTCATGCCAGCCCGCGCCACAGCCAGAACGACAGGCCCAGCATGATGGCGCCGGTGATGCCGTCCATCAGGCGCCACGCCAGGGCCCGGGCGAACACCGCCTGCAGCCGCCGCCCCGCGAACGCCAGCAGCACGAACCACAGCAGGCTGGCCGATGCCGATCCGGCCACGAACACCCATTTCAGCGCTCCTTCCTGCCGCGCACCGATGGAGCCCACCAGCACCACCGTGTCCAGATAGGTGTGCGGGTTCAGCAGCGTGATGGCCGCCAGCGTGCCCACCACGCCCAGCAGGCCCTGCCGGGCGCGGCCCCGGTCCGCCTGCAGGCCCGCGCCGGCGCCGGACAGCGCGCGGTGCCAGGCGAACAGGCCGTAGGCCAGCAGGAAGACGGCACCGCCCGCCGTGAGCGCCCGGCCCAGGCCCGGGGCGCTCTCCAGCAGGCGCGCGAGGCCCGCCACCCCGGCCCCGATCAGCACCGCATCCGCCAGCACGCACAGCGCCACGCAGACCCGCACGTGGCGGCCGGCGACGGCCTGGCGCAGCACATAGGCGTTCTGCGCGCCGATGGAGACGATCAGCGACAGGCAGACCGTGAAGCCGGCCACCCAGGCGGCGGACGCACCGCCAGCCAGCCACGGAGAACCGAACGAGAAGGAGGAGAAGAGAGCCCACATGCGGCCGATTCTGGGTGGCCGTAAAAATTATGTAAACTTAAAAACACTAACCACCATTAAGAGTAGCTAAGCACTTCCGGCGACGTTTCTCCCGCCCCCGAGCATCCGGGCCGCATGCGCTGCGCGGCCGGAGGCGGCGGAGACGCCGGCAGGGTCGCGTCGGCTGCCCCCACAGAACGCCATGCTCGATTACGCCGGTCTGGAAGCCCTCGCAGCCGTGGTGCGCGAGGGCAGCTTCGAGCGCGCCGCGCGGCGCCTCCATGTCACGCCCTCGGCGATTTCCCAGCGGGTGAAGCAGCTGGAGGAGCGCGCCGGGCAGGTGCTCGTGCAGCGCGGCACGCCCTGCACCGGCACCGAGGCCGGGCGGCGGCTGTGCCTGCACCTGGAGCAGGTGGCGCTGCTGGAGAACGAGCTGCGGCGCGCGCACCCCGCGCTCGTGCCCGATGCGCAGGCGCCCGCGCCCACGCTCAAGCTGGCGGTGAACGACGATTCGCTCTCCACCTGGTTCATGGATGCCATGGCTGCCTTCACGGCGGGCGGCAACGAGCTGCTGGACGTGCGCATCGACGACCAGGAGCACACCGCGCAGCGGCTGCGCGAAGGCGAGGTGATCGCCGCCGTCACCGCCACGGCCGGCACCATCGCGGGCTGCAACAGCTGGCCCCTGGGCACCATGCACTACCTGGCGGCGGCCAGCCCCGGCTTCGTGCGGCAGCACTTCGGCACGGTGGGCGGCGACGGCGTCACGCCCGAGTCCCTGGCCGGCGCGCCGATGATGGTCTACAGCCGCAAGGACCGCCTGCAGGACCAGTGGCTGCAGCGCCAGGGCCTGGCCTCGCGGCGCCACCCGCCGCGCCACTTCCTGCCGTCCAACCAGGGTTTCCTGCGCAGCTGCGAGATGGGCATCGGCTGGGGCATGCATCCCACCGTGCTGATCGAAGAGCAGCTCGCGGCCGGCACCCTCGTGGAAATGCTGCCCGGCACCGGCATGGACGTGACGCTCTACTGGGCCCACCCGCGATTGGCGCAGGCGGGGCTGGAGCGGCTCACCCAGTGCGTGATGTCGGCCGCCAGCGCCTGGCTGGGCACCGGCAGGAAGCCGCGCACGGGCGGCGCTCGCAAGCTATCGAAAAGATAGCAGACAAACCAATGGATACGGCGGCATGGAGCCCAAAAAGCACTCAACCCCAGGCCGCAATATCAGGGCAGTGCCAACGGTGCGGGTGACGGCAGCCCCGGCACCGGCGCCGGCAAGGCCGCGCGGCGGCGCCCCGTGGGCGCGGCGACGGTTGCCGCCGGGCGCGCGACGAGATCGGCCAGCGTGACCCCGTCCAGCACCGCGAGGTAGCTCTGCGTGGCCTCCGAGAGCACGCCGCGCAGCCGGCAGTGGCCGGTCAGGCGGCACTGGTTCACCGCCGGGTCGAAGCACTCCACCATGTCGAAATCCGCCTCGGTGAGCCGGACCACGTCGCCCAGGCGGATCTGCGTGGCCGGCGCGCCCAGGCGCAGCCCCCCGCCCCGCCCGCGCGTGGTGCCCAGCAAACCCTGCGCGGACAGCTGCTGCACGATCTTCATGAGGTGGCTGCGCGAGATGCCGTGCTGCGCCGCTATCTCGGTGATGGTCACGGGCTGCGCGCGCCCCTCGCTGGCGGCGCAGTACATCAGCACGCGCAGGGCGTAGTCGGTCCACTGGGTCAGGCGCATGGTGCTTGCGTTGGATCAATCCGGATCGGCGGTAAGCCGGGCATCTTATTGCAAATATTCATGAACGATGAATCTTCAAGGAGCCCACGATGAACGCCCGCCTTCCCGACCCCCTGCCCGCCGCCGCCCCGGTGGACGCCCGCCAGTCTCTGGGCCAGCTCGCCGTGCAGTTGCCCGGCGCCACGGCGGTGTTCCGCCGCCTGAAGCTGGATTTCTGCTGCGGCGGGCAGGTGAGCCTGGCGCAGGCCGCCGCCGACAAGGGCCTGGATCTCGCCGCGCTGGTCGATGAATTCGCCGCCCTGCAGCGCAGCGCCGCCGCGCCCGATCCGCAGCAGCCCACGCGCGCGCTGATCGAGCACATCGTCACGCGCTTCCACGAGGTGCACCGCATGCAGTTGCCCGAGCTGATCCGCATGGCGCGCCGGGTGGAGGCCGTGCACCGCGACCATCCGCAGGTGCCCGCGGGCCTGGCCGACCTGCTCGAATCCGCGCAGGGCGAACTGCTCTCGCACATGCTCAAGGAAGAACGCGTGCTGTTCCCGCTGCTCGCCGCCGGAGACGGCTCGTTCGCCGGTGCACCCATCGCGATGATGCGCGCCGAGCACACCGACCACGGCGAAACGCTCGAACGCATCGGCGGCCTGACGCGCCAGATGGCGCCGCCCGACGGCGCGTGCAACACCTGGCGCGCGCTCTATGCCGGCCTGGCGCAGTTCCGCGACGACCTCATCGACCACATCCACCTGGAGAACAATGTGCTGTTCCCGCGGTTCGACGCGCCGCAGCCCGCCTCCCTGGCAACGCAGGGCTGCGGCTCCACGGGCTGCGCCTGCGGCTGACCGGCCTTCCTTCCGAAAACCCCGACCCGATGCCCGACGACCGCCTCCTCGAAACGCCCGACACCGACAGCATCACCCGGCTGGTGCACGACTTCTATGCCGACGTGCGCCGCGACCCGCTGCTGGGCCCGGTGTTCGAGGCGGCGCTGCAGGACCGGTGGGACGCGCACCTGGCCCGCATGGTCGATTTCTGGAGCACGGTGGCCCTGGGGGCGCGCAGCTACCGGGGCAACGTGATGGCGAGCCACCGGCCGCTGCCGGGCGTGACGCCCGCGCATTTCGCGGCCTGGGTGCGGCTCTGGGGCGAGCACACCGGCCGGCGCTTCACGCCCGAGGCGGCGCACGGCTTGCAGCAGGCGGCGCACGGCGTGGCGCGGCAGCTCTTCCGCGGCATGCTGGGGCGGCTGCCGGATTTCGCGGAGGCCCGCGATCCAGACCACGGCCACGGCCATTGAGGCGACGGCGTCAGCGGCCCTGTTGCGCGCGCAGCGGCGCCAGCAGGTCCGACAGGCCGTTGTGGTCGATCTCGTGCATCAGCGCTAGCAGGCGGCCGACGTCGCCGGGCGGGAAGCCTTCGCGCGCGAACCAGTTCAGGTAATTGCCCGGCAGGTCGGCGATCGGCGTGCCCTTGTGCTTGCCGTAGGGCATGGCAACGGTGAGAAGGCGCTCCAGTTGCACGGGGTCCATGCGCCCGCCCTCACCCGCCCGCGCGCTTGGCCTTGTGGCCCAGCGATTGGAGTGCCTGCACCACGCGCTCCACATGGTCGCCCTGCACCTCGATCACGCCGTCCTTGACGGTGCCGCCCGAGCCGCAGGCCGCCTTGAGCTGTTTGCCCAGCTGCACCAGTTCGGCCGCCGGCAGCGCAGCGCCCTTGACCACCGTCACGGCCTTGCCGCCACGGCCCTTGGTCTCGCGCGAGACGCGCACGGTGCCGTCGCCCGCCGGCACGGCCGAGGCCCGCAGCGCGGCGCAGGCGCATTGCGCCGCCGGCCGGCGGCAGGCAGGGCACATGCGGCCGGAATCTGTGGAGTAGACGAGCCCGCCCGGGCTGCTCATGCGCATGGCGAGCTCCGGTGTGGCCGGTGAGTCCGGAGGGAAAGGATGGGCGTCATGGCAGGCTCGGTCTCGGGGTGAAGCAGTCCGGATTATCCGGGTGGCCCGGGGCGTACCGCACAATCGCGCCTTTCTTCTTTCCAGCGGTACAGCGCGCACAGCGCGCGCGCCGCGTCCCTCTTTTGCCCGCCATGCCCTTTGCCGCCCTCGGCCTCTCGCCCGCCCTCGTCCAGGCCGCCAACGCCCAGGGCTTCACCACGCCCACGCCGGTCCAGGCCGAGGCCATTCCGGCCGTGCTGCAGGGGCGCGACCTGCGGGGCTGCGCACAGACGGGCTCGGGCAAAACGGTGGCGTTCGGCCTGCCGCTGCTGCAGCAGTTGCTGCCCGAGGCACCCGGGGCCGGACCGGGCCGCACGCCCCGCCGCGTGCGCGCCCTGGTGCTCGTGCCCACGCGCGAGCTGGCCGTGCAGGTGGCCGGGGTGCTGGGCGACCTGGCCCGGCACCTGCCGGCGCGGCTGAAGATCGCCGTGGCCTATGGCGGCGTCTCCCCCAACCCGCAGATGATGGCGCTGCGCGGCGGCGCCGATGTGGTGGTGGCGACGCCCGGCCGCCTGCTGGACCTGGTGGAACACAACGCGCTGTCGCTGGCGTGGGTGCGGACCCTGGTGCTGGACGAGGCGGACCGGCTGCTGGACCTGGGGTTCGCCGAGGAACTGCAGCGCGTGCTGGCGCTGCTGCCGGCGCAGCGCCAGCACCTGCTTTTCTCCGCGACCTTTCCGGACGGCGTGGCCGCGCTGGCCGAGGGCCTGCTGCGCGACCCGCTGCGCGTCGACGTCCCGCAGGAGCCGGGCACCGCGCCCGACATCGCCCAGCGGGCCATCGCGGTGGAGGAGAACCGGCGCACGCAGTTGCTCAGGCACCTCGTGAAGGAAGAAGCCGGCTGGACCCGCGTGCTGGTGTTCGTGGCCACGCAATACGCCGCCGAGCACGTGGCCGAAAAGCTCTACAAGGCGGGCATCTATGCGTCGCCCTTCCACGGCGGCCTGAGCCAGGGCACGCGGCGGCAGGTGCTGCAGGAATTCAAGGACGAGCGCTGGCAGGTGCTGGTGACCACCGACCTCGCGGCGCGCGGCATCGACATCGCCGGCCTGCCGGCGGTGGTCAACTACGACCTCCCGCGCGCGGCGGCCGACTACGTGCACCGCATCGGCCGCACGGGACGGGCGGGCGCCAGCGGCGCGGCGGTGACCTTCGTCACGCCCGGCACCGCGCCGCACTGGCAGCTGATCGCCCGGCGGCAAGGCCTGCAGTCGCTGCCGGTCGAGCAGATCGAGGGCTTCGAAGTGGTGCTGACAGCGCTGCCAGCGGACGACGGGCAGGCGCCCGGTGCAGCAACGGATGCCACCCCACGGCCCGGCAAGCTTCCGCCCGGCACGGGCGGCATCAAGGGAAAGCGCCCGAGCAAGAAGGACAAGCTGCGTGCAGCGGCAGCGGCGGCCGCCGCGCAGGCCGGCGGCGCCGAAGCCCCACCGAAGGACCAGGGCCCGGAATGACCTGACCGGCCACGCCGCCCTGCGTGGCGCGGCCTGCGGGCCTCAGTCTGCGCCGCCGCCGGCGTCCCCGCCGCCCTCGCCAGACTCACCGCCTTCATCCTCCAGGCCATCGCCCGAAGCCGCTGCGGCGCGCGGTGCCGGCTTGCGGGGCATGCCCTCCCCCGGCTTGGCCACGATCTCGACATAGAACTGCGCGGCGCCCGAGCGCGCCACCGCGTCGATCAGGCCGGTGATCTCTTCCTCCAGAACGCTGCGCGCGTCGTCCTGCGTGGCGCCGAAGCGGCAATCGAAATCCCAGAACCGCACGCCTTCGGGCAGCGTGCGGCGGCGCTCGCGGCGCAGGTAACGGTGGATGTCATGGCGGGCGGCGTCCAGGAGCCGGTCGCGGTTCTTGCCCTCGATGTGGAGCACATAGGTTTTTCGCATGCGCCGATCGTAACCGCCCGCCTTCGTGCACTATGGTTTTCATAGCATCGCGGGGCGGTACGGATATCGGCGCAGAGCCCCGCAGCAAGCGCCACGGCAGCCCGCACAGCGGTTCCTCGGCGCGGCGCCGCATCGCACGCCGAAAGGTCCGCTTCAGCCGTTCTGCACGCGCGGCGGCATCGGATAGGCGGGGTCGGTATAGCCCGGCGTGGACGGATGGCCCGGTGCCACCCGCCCGTTCACCAGCGCCTCGTCTTCCGGCGTGACCTTGTAATCCAGCGCCGGGGCGTAGTCCTGCCATTGCTGCAGCGTGCGCGGGCCGGCGATGACCGCGCTGACGGCGCGGTGCGCCAGGACCCAGGCGGTGGCGAATTGCGCCAGCGTCACGCCGCGCTCCTGGGCATGCTGCTGGAGCTCCTGCGCCAGCACCAGCGATTCACGGCGGAACTCGGTCTCCGCGATGCGCTTGTCGCCCCGGCCGGCGCGCGTGCCGGCTGCTGGCGCCTGGTCCGGCAGGTACTTGCCGGTGAGCACGCCGCGCGCGATGGGGCTGTAGGGCACCACCCCGATGCCGTGGTGCTCGCAGGCCGGGAGGATCTCGACCTCGGGCATCCGGTTGAGCAGGTTGTAGTAGGGCTGGCAGACCACGGGCCCCGGCATGCCGATGCGCGCCGCGCCGTGCACCAGCTCGGCGATGCGCCACGCGCGGAAGTTGGAGACGCCCCAGTAGCGGATCTTGCCCGCGCGCAGCAGCGCATCGATCGCGAAGAGCGGCTCCTGCAGGTCCATGCCCAGGTAGTCGCGGTGCAGGTAGAGGATGTCGACGTGGTCGGTGCGCAGGCGCGACAGGCTGGCCTCGACCTCGCGCAGCATCCAGGCGCGCGAATAATGGCTTTCGTTGGGGCGATCGCCCATGCGGTTGCCGAGCTTGGTGGCCAGCACCCATTCATGGCGCTGCCCGGCCAGCAGATCGCCCAGCATCGATTCGGAGGCGCCCTGGGTGTACACGTCGGCCGTATCGATGAAGTTCACGCCGCGCTCGCGCGCATCGGCCACGATCGCCGCGGCCTCGTCGCGGCCGGTCTGGTCGCCGAACATCATGGTGCCCAGGCACAGGGCGGAGACTTGCAGGTTGCTGCGGCCGAGACGGCGGTAATGCATGGTGCGAAGCCTTTCAGGCGAAGGGTGGATGGAAGAGAAGCGGCGGGGCGGTGCTCGCCCTCAGTAGTGCGGCGGCAACTCGTCGCGCGGGTTGCGCGCCGCGGAGGCATCGCCCGCATCGGGCAATTGCCGCTGCAGCGTGGCCAGGGCGCGCTGCAGCGCGTCGATCTGCTGTTGCTGGCGGTAGAGGGTGACGTTGAGCTGGTCCAGCAGGTCATCGGCGTAGCTGGCCTTGATCTCCAGCTCGTCGAGCCGCTGCGAAGGGGTGCGGGATTCGGACATGGGCGCTATTGGACCGCAAACCGCGCACGGCCCCCGGCACGCCTGCCATCGCGGGCGGCGCGGCCGGCGCAGGCAGGCATCAGCCGCGCAGCGCCCGGCCCAGGCGCGACACGCCCTCGCGGATCTTGCCGACATCGGCCGTCGCGAACGACAGGCGCAGCGTGGCGTGGTCCGGGTGGGCGCAGAAGAACGGCGTGCCCGGCACGAAGGCCACGCCCTGGTCGATCGCCTGCTTGGCGAACAAATTGCCGTCGGCCACCGCGCCGCCCGCGCCGGTGAGACGCGCCCATACGAACAGGCCGCCCTGCGGCTGCACGAAATCGATCGCGTCGCCCAGTTCGCGGCGCAGCGCCTCGCCCATGGTGGCGGCACGCTCGGCATACACGCTGCGCACCTTGGCCAACGTGGCCGGCATGCGGCCCGCACGCAGGTACTGCGCGGCCGTGGCCTGCGCGAAGGTGCTGGTGTGCGCATCGCTGAACTGCTTGCACATCGTCGCCTTGGCCAGCAGCTCGGCCGGTGCGATGAGCCAGCCCACGCGCAGGCCCGGGCTCAGCACCTTGCTCAGGCTGCCGCAATGCACCAGCAGCTCGCGGCTGCCCGGCACCGTGGCGGACAGCGCCAGCAGGCTCGGCGGCGGCGCCTCGCCAAAGTACAGATCGCCGTAGGGATCGTCTTCCACGATCAGCGTCTGGTGGCGCACGGCCATCTCCAGGATCTTGCGGCGGCGCTCCAGCGGCAGCAGCGCACCGCTCGGGTTGCCGAACGTGGGGATCAGGTAGACGAACTTGGGGCGGTGCTCCTCGATCAGCCGCTCCAGCGCATCGGGGTCCACGCCCTGCCCGTCCACCGGCGCGCTCACCAGCTCGGCGCCGTAGAGGCGGAAGCACTGGATCGTGGCCAGGAACGTAGGGCCCTCGACGATCACCTTGTCGCCGGGGCTGATGAGCGTCTTGCCCAGCAGGTCCAGCGCCTGCTGGCTGCCCGTGGTGACGATCAGGTCGTCGGGCCGCACGCCCTGCGCGCCCTTGTCGCCCATGAAGGAGGAGAGCTGCTCGCGCAGCGGCTGGTAGCCCTCGGTGGCGCCGTACTGCAGCGCGGCGCCCGGCTCCTCGCGCAAGGCGCGCTCGCTGGCCTCGCGGATACCGTCCACGTCGAACATGGCGCTGTCGGGAAAGCCCCCGGCAAAACTGATGATGCCGGGCTTGCCCAGCAGCTTGAAAAGCTCGCGGATGGCGGAGGTTTCGACGTTGGCGAGGCGGGACGCGAATTGCATGGACGGGGCTCTCGAAGGCGAAGGTTGGAACGGGACCACAGCGCGCATTGTCGCCAATCGCCAAGCAGGTTTCCTGCAACCCGCGCGGGGTGCGCCCGGCCGCGCGGTGCGGTGCGGTGCGGTGCGGTGCGGTGCGGTGCGGGACAATGCGCGGCCCACCGCCCCTGCGGCCGCGGCCGCCCAGGCCCGACGCCCACGAACACCATGATGAAGACCGCACACATCGAGCCCTTCTTCGCCGCCCTGCGCGCGGCCAACCCGCAGCCCAACACCGAACTGGAATACACCACCACCTTCGAGCTGCTGGCCGCCGTGCTGCTCTCGGCCCAGGCCACCGACGTGGGCGTGAACAAGGCCACGCGCCGGCTCTTCCCCGCGGCGGGCACGCCCCAGGCCATCCTGGACCTGGGCCTCGAAGGCCTGGAGGGCTACATCAAGACCATTGGCCTCTACCGCAGCAAGGCCCGCCACCTGATGGAGACCTGCCGCATCCTGGTGGAACGCCACGGCGGCGTGGTGCCGCGCACGCGCGAGGAACTCGAAGCCCTGCCCGGCGTGGGCCGCAAGACCGCCAACGTGGTCCTGAACGTGGCCTTCGGGCAGCCCACCATGGCCGTGGACACCCACATCTTCCGCGTGAGCAACCGCACCGGCCTGGCCCCGGGCAAGAACCCGCTCGCGGTGGAAATGCAACTGCTCAAGCGCGTGCCCGCCGAGTACGCCGTGGACTCGCACCACTGGCTCATCCTCCTGGGCCGCTACGTCTGCCAGGCACGCAAGCCCCGCTGCTGGGAATGCGTGGTGGCGCGGTGGTGCGAATACGAGCCGAAGACGCCCGCACCTTGAGGGGATAAGGGCGAAGGTGCTGGCGCGGATGGGCGCCGCCCCGGGGTCCGGGCACCGCTATGCATCGCACCGCAACGCAACGCCCTCATCGCGCCCCCTGCCAGGGCTGCGCCTGGAGGCGATGCGTGAACCCCTGCGGATCGGCGGGCCATGGCGCCGCGAACCGGTAGCGGCAGGCGCGGCCCAGGGGAGGTTCGCGGCGTGGCAAGCCATTGGTGCGCAAGGGCTTTTCTGCGAGGCTTCGCGGGGTGGCTCTGGCAGGAGCCTGGACAGCGCGGGGTTCGCGGAAACGGTGGAGAAAGCCGTGGGGGGACGCGCGGTTATAAACAGGCCGTCGCGCCCTACGTGGGCGCGTGGATTGAAACCCCTCCAGATCGCCCGTGACCTTTTTGCCGGACAACGTCGCGCCCTACGTGGGCGCGTGGATTGAAACGCCTACGTGCGCAAGTCCATCCGCGGTTGAGTGCGTCGCGCCCTACGTGGGCGCGTGGATTGAAACTGGCGCGGGCTGTTGGTGAGGCGTTAGGGTGATGGTCGCGCCCTACGTGGGCGCGTGGATTGAAACTTCGTTTACCGGCCGGAGCGCAGATTGCCTTGCGGTCGCGCCCTACGTGGGCGCGTGGATTGAAACGCCCGCGAGCGAAACGAGGCCATCACCATGCTCGGCGTCGCGCCCTACGTGGGCGCGTGGATTGAAACATTGCTGCAACCTCCCCTTGAGCCAGTCGTCCACGTCGCGCCCTACGTGGGCGCGTGGATTGAAACCCAGACGGCATGCGCGATCAACTGAAAGCCGCAGCGGTCGCGCCCTACGTGGGCGCGTGGATTGAAACTGGATCGATCACTGCAACTGGCCATCCTGAAACAGTCGCGCCCTACGTGGGCGCGTGGATTGAAACGGCCGATGCCCCATGGTGAAGGAGCTCGGTGACGGTCGCGCCCTACGTGGGCGCGTGGATTGAAACGCGCCGAACAAGCGCCGCGCACTGCCGCCGCAAGAGTCGCGCCCTACGTGGGCGCGTGGATTGAAACCGCCAACCTCGCAAATAGCGGGGGTTTCACCGATGTCGCGCCCTACGTGGGCGCGTGGATTGAAACCGCAACCTCCCATGCGTCTTGGCGGCCGCGATATGTCGCGCCCTACGTGGGCGCGTGGATTGAAACGCATCGCCTGCAGGAAGATCGCGGGCAGGCCAGTCGTCGCGCCCTACGTGGGCGCGTGGATTGAAACGGGTAGGTCACGCGAGCAAGCGCCGCCGTGAACGTGTCGCGCCCTACGTGGGCGCGTGGATTGAAACTTCATGGTGCACAACAGTTGGGTAATCGCCGCGGGGTCGCGCCCTACGTGGGCGCGTGGATTGAAACCTGCAGTCGGAGCTGGCCGAGTACCCGTCCACCGTCGCGCCCTACGTGGGCGCGTGGATTGAAACGTAGTTGGTGAGATAGATGGTGCGCTCGTCGTCGAGTCGCGCCCTACGTGGGCGCGTGGATTGAAACCGATATGCGAGGCGTATCTCCAGAGTCGTCACCGGTCGCGCCCTACGTGGGCGCGTGGATTGAAACTCCGGGCCGCGCCCAGCTCTCGGCGAAGCCTTGGTCGCGCCCTACGTGGGCGCGTGGATTGAAACGGCCTATCAAGACTGGAAGGCTATCCAGGAGGCGGTCGCGCCCTACGTGGGCGCGTGGATTGAAACCAGCCGCGCGCCGCCCGTTCCGCTGACGTTACGGGTCGCGCCCTACGTGGGCGCGTGGATTGAAACCCAAGGCGGCGCCGGTCCGTAGCGAAGCCTACCGCGTCGCGCCCTACGTGGGCGCGTGGATTGAAACGTGGCGGCCTTCCGTCTTTGGGAAAAAATCGATAGTCGCGCCCTACGTGGGCGCGTGGATTGAAACTCGGGCCACACCCACACCTCCTCGTGCCCATAGTCGTCGCGCCCTACGTGGGCGCGTGGATTGAAACTTGGGCGGGCTGCGGGTGGACGGGAGGCCGAACATGTCGCGCCCTACGTGGGCGCGTGGATTGAAACAGGCGCATCAATGGCTGAAATGCGCACTTTGAGTTGGTCGCGCCCTACGTGGGCGCGTGGATTGAAACGCCCGCCGCGGCATCGACCACGGGGATGGTGGTGCGTCGCGCCCTACGTGGGCGCGTGGATTGAAACTCTTCCAAGCGCGAATGAGGGCGGGGGGTTGCCTGGTCGCGCCCTACGTGGGCGCGTGGATTGAAACTCGGCGCCCGGCACCGGAGAGCCCCAGGCGTCGGTCGCGCCCTACGTGGGCGCGTGGATTGAAACCGCAGCACCGACAAGGAGACCGGCGAGCAGGTCAGTCGCGCCCTACGTGGGCGCGTGGATTGAAACGCAGCATCATGCGGCTTGTCAAAGTCGTTGAACGTCGCGCCCTACGTGGGCGCGTGGATTGAAACCGCGCGCTCCTTTTGTCGCCCCGCCTCCTGTTGGTGTCGCGCCCTACGTGGGCGCGTGGATTGAAACTTTCTCCAAACAAAAATAAAGGCGCAACCTGTGCGTCGCGCCCTACGTGGGCGCGTGGATTGAAACGCCGCGAGAAATGCGTCTCGCAAGTCTTTGCCGGCCGTCGCGCCCTACGTGGGCGCGTGGATTGAAACTGCGCGTCGTGGGCCATGCAGGCCTACTCCGTCAGTCGCGCCCTACGTGGGCGCGTGGATTGAAACCTTCGGCCCAGGCGATCATGTCCAGGAAGGCGCGCGTCGCGCCCTACGTGGGCGCGTGGATTGAAACCACCCGAAATCAAGCAGCGGCTGCAACGCCGTGAAGGTCGCGCCCTACGTGGGCGCGTGGATTGAAACCCTCCAGAGTCGTCACCGCCAGCGCCCAGGACCAGGTCGCGCCCTACGTGGGCGCGTGGATTGAAACTGGATGCTTTCCACAGAGCCCGGTGTTGTCGATCGTCGCGCCCTACGTGGGCGCGTGGATTGAAACCCGTCCGGGCAGTCGCAGTGATCCACAGCGCGCGTCGCGCCCTACGTGGGCGCGTGGATTGAAACAAACGCCTTGGGGTCGCCCGTCGCCGCGTTGTGGGTCGCGCCCTACGTGGGCGCGTGGATTGAAACTCAAGTGCGCGCTATCCGCGATGCGCTCATGGCGTCGCGCCCTACGTGGGCGCGTGGATTGAAACGGCCGCGATGCTGGCTGAAGCGCTCGCCGAGCCCCGTCGCGCCCTACGTGGGCGCGTGGATTGAAACGCCGATCTCCGCAAAGAGCCGCTGGCCGGCGTGCTCGTCGCGCCCTACGTGGGCGCGTGGATTGAAACCCCGCGGAGTTCGAGCGGCTTTGCCAAGTGCAGGAAGTCGCGCCCTACGTGGGCGCGTGGATTGAAACGACCGTCGTGGCGAACCCGCCGAGCTCCATGAGGGTCGCGCCCTACGTGGGCGCGTGGATTGAAACGGCGGGCACCAGGTTGCGGGCCGTCTCCTCGCACAGTCGCGCCCTACGTGGGCGCGTGGATTGAAACGCTGTCGGGTGCCTGACCACTGCGCACGCCGGAAGTCGCGCCCTACGTGGGCGCGTGGATTGAAACCACCTGCACGTTGCGCGTGATGCCGATGCGCTGGTCGCGCCCTACGTGGGCGCGTGGATTGAAACTTCGCCGCGGCCATGGTCATCTTTTGCCTGCGCCGGTCGCGCCCTACGTGGGCGCGTGGATTGAAACCCCATCATCACTGCAGGCGCGCGCGTCACCTACCGTCGCGCCCTACGTGGGCGCGTGGATTGAAACCACCTCGCCCGCGAAGTGTCGTGCGTCGTGCTGGAGTCGCGCCCTACGTGGGCGCGTGGATTGAAACCCCTGGTGTGCTGCCTGCTCGCGTTGGTCGCGGCGGTCGCGCCCTACGTGGGCGCGTGGATTGAAACAGGCGGTCTGCCTGAGAGACAGCGGACTCGCGCGTGTCGCGCCCTACGTGGGCGCGTGGATTGAAACGTCGCAATCCAAGAAATAGGCACGAAACAGGCGCGTCGCGCCCTACGTGGGCGCGTGGATTGAAACCTGGCCCGCCAGCGCGATCTGCTCGAGAGCCGGGTCGCGCCCTACGTGGGCGCGTGGATTGAAACTCAAAGTCAACGACTTGCGCACTGGCGTCAAGGATGTCGCGCCCTACGTGGGCGCGTGGATTGAAACAGTCCGACCGCTACGAAGTCCGCATCAAGCCCGATGGTCGCGCCCTACGTGGGCGCGTGGATTGAAACTCATCAAGGGGCGCATTGATGCCGCCCGGCGTCATGTCGCGCCCTACGTGGGCGCGTGGATTGAAACGACGCTGGGCGGGAGCAGGCATTGGAGGCTGTGCGGTCGCGCCCTACGTGGGCGCGTGGATTGAAACATGCCCTACATCGAAGCCGTCACGTCTTTCCTTTGGTCGCGCCCTACGTGGGCGCGTGGATTGAAACCCGGATGGTAGCCCGCTCCAATTGCGCAAAGGCCCGTCGCGCCCTACGTGGGCGCGTGGATTGAAACATGTCTTTCCGAAGCTCCGCAACCGCGTCGCGGAAGTCGCGCCCTACGTGGGCGCGTGGATTGAAACTGGCGGTAGCCCTCACGGGCACGGGGAAGGGTGGGTCGCGCCCTACGTGGGCGCGTGGATTGAAACTTCCTTGAAGTGGCTACGGCCAAAAGGGGCACGTAGTCGCGCCCTACGTGGGCGCGTGGATTGAAACGGCCCTGTGCTCTTCGCCCTCGCCGCTGCCGCGACGTCGCGCCCTACGTGGGCGCGTGGATTGAAACGGGCACTGCTCCCGCATCCGCCTGGGGGTAGGGAGCGTCGCGCCCTACGTGGGCGCGTGGATTGAAACTCCTCGTTTCTGCTGCAGTCCATGGTGTGTTCCGGTCGCGCCCTACGTGGGCGCGTGGATTGAAACGTTATCGGGAGTGCGGCTGTACGGATCAGGGCCGGTCGCGCCCTACGTGGGCGCGTGGATTGAAACTTGGGCTTGTTGATCTGCACATGCACGCGCAGCGGTCGCGCCCTACGTGGGCGCGTGGATTGAAACTCGTCCATACCGAGGTACGGGCGGCCGATGGCGTGTCGCGCCCTACGTGGGCGCGTGGATTGAAACGGCAAGGGTGATGTAGGTCATGGTGGTGGTTGGGTGGTCGCGCCCTACGTGGGCGCGTGGATTGAAACTTCACGGCGTAGTCGTGCGCGGCGAGGTTCTGGAGTCGCGCCCTACGTGGGCGCGTGGATTGAAACGGCCTGGCTGAATGCGCCGCGGAAGGCGCCGCTATGTCGCGCCCTACGTGGGCGCGTGGATTGAAACGAGGTCGATGGCTTGCCCGTGGACCCCGACGACCGTCGCGCCCTACGTGGGCGCGTGGATTGAAACTTTTCCACGGACGTGACCGTGGAGCCCAGCGCCTGTCGCGCCCTACGTGGGCGCGTGGATTGAAACTTGCGCTTCGCGGCCCGAAGAAGAGCCTCTTTCGGTCGCGCCCTACGTGGGCGCGTGGATTGAAACCATGACCTGCGCCATGAGGCCACCAGCCGGCTTGTCGCGCCCTACGTGGGCGCGTGGATTGAAACATCGTGGGTGTGGGCGGCCGGATGGGGCAGAGCCCATCGCGCCCTACGTGGGCGCGTGGATTGAAACCCGCCAACACGACCGATGGACGCCGCAGCGCTGTTGGTCGCGCCCTACGTGGGCGCGTGGATTGAAACAACATGTACGCCGACAACGCCGCGGGCGGCGGCGCGTCGCGCCCTACGTGGGCGCGTGGATTGAAACTCATGGCCCTCGGTCATCGCCAGCGCGATCGGCACAGTCGCGCCCTACGTGGGCGCGTGGATTGAAACAGCGTTGTCTCCTGCGCGAGACTCCGAACCAAGTGTCGCGCCCTACGTGGGCGCGTGGATTGAAACGTGTATAGGTCGCTGGCGCTAATGCCGGTTGCAGGTCGCGCCCCACGTGGGCGCGTGGATTGAAACCTGCGCGCGCCGAAGAAGGACCGCGGGCGCGTGGATTGAAACGTGCGCTCCGCCAGCTGGCGCATGTTGAGGTCGCGTCGCGCCCCACGTGGGCGCGTGGATTGAAACGAAATCCTGCTTCACGTCTTGGCTCCCTGCAGCAGGTCGCGCCCCACGTGGGCGCGTGGATTGAAACCTGAACGACGATATGCCCGATGAGCCGGGAGCGCAGGTCGCGCCCCACGTGGGCGCTTGGATTGAAACCCTAAGGGTCGCTAATGCCGCGACCATGCGCCCCTCGTCGCGCCCTACGTGGGCGCGTGGATTGAAACTGCGACGTTTCGCCGCCCACCGCAGACCCTGCGGTCGCGCCCTACGTGGGCGCGTGGATTGAAACATGTCCAACACTTTGCGGATGGCCTCCGACTTGTGTCGCGCCCTACGTGGGCGCGTGGATTGAAACAGCATGGCGCGCTCGATGCCGCCGATACGCGCGTTGTCGCGCCCCACGTGGGCGCGTGGATTGAAACATCACAAGCAAGACCCACTACACCCGCATCAGGCCGTCGCTCCCTACGTGGGCGCGTGGATTGAAACTTCAATTGCGCGCTCAACCGACTCGCGGTGCCGGGGTCGCGCCCTACGTGGGCGCGTGGATTGAAACGTCGCTGGCTCTCGATTTACGCTGAAGCAAGCTGGTCGCGCCCTACGTGGGCGCGTGGATTGAAACGTGAGCGCCGTGGCCGACTACCGCGGCATGACCGTCGCGCCCTACGTGGGCGCGTGGATCGAAACCCAAGGCCGTCGCCGCACACCTTCAGCGGATCAACTGCCGGGCGTGCAGCGCAAGCATGCGCACCCGCCAGACATCGGCACGGCGGGTGCCAGCAGCTTGGGAGAAAAGGAGAGCCGGATTCTGCCTTTACCCTCCCCCTCCCCCTCCCCCTCCCCCTCCCCCTCCCCCTCCCGCCTCAAGCCCGCAATTCCTTCAGCAGCTTCCCCACATCCAGCCCCTTCGCCCGCTCCTGGATCTGCGGTGCGTAGCGCTGTTGCAGGCCCTTGGCTTCCTCGGCCGTGCGGGTGAAGGCGCTTTTGAGTGCGTCCGTGCCGAGGGTCCGGCCGCCCGCGTAGTAGCGCTGGGCCACCTTGCCCAGGGCGTAGGTGGTGGCGAACGAGAAGGCCGATCCGGTGGCCGCGCTGCCCACGGCGCGGCCCATGCCGCCCATGACCTTGCCGAGCAGGCCGCCCACGAGCTTGCGGCCGAACTGTTCGACGTATTGCGAGGTGAGGCCCACGCCCACGGTGGCGAGGAAGTCGGTGATGTGGCCCTTGTCCAGCTCGTAGCCGTAGACCTTGCCGATGCGGTACACCAGGCGCGTCTGCAGCGGGATGATGGCCATGGAGGCCAGCGACTGCGGCAGGAGTTCGAGCGCGCCGTTGAGGATGGCGGCGTTCAGCACCATGGAGTCGATCTCGGCGTCGCTGACCGACGCAGGGCGCTGGGCGGCGGAGGCGGAGGCGGCGCCCGGGGCCGTGGCCGCCGCGGCGAGGGGCGCAGCGGCCACGGCCAGCGCGGCCGGGGGCACGCTCTCGCCCTCCACCGGCGCGGCCCGCACGGGCGCGCTGGCGAGCGCATCGGCCTGCTCGGTGATGGCGCCGGCTTCCGCGGGGGCGATGTCCAGCGCGGCGCGCAGCCGCTCCAGGAAGGCCTTCTCGCGCGCGTTGCAGACGCCGTCGGCATCGCACACGCCCACGGCCATCTCGAAGGCCAGCTGGCGCAGGCCGGGGGTGTCCAGCGCGGCCACGGCGCCCTCCAGGCTGGCGCGGCCCAGCAGCACGTCCTGGTAGGTCTTCATGAGGTCGGTGCCGCTGGCGGCGCCCAGGGATTCGGCCATCTCGCGGATGTGTTCCCGCTCGCGCTCGTCCTTGTGCTCGTCGGCGAAGGCGGCCATGAGGGCGAGGGTCATGACGGCGCGGGTCTGGTCAGGCTGCATGCAAAAGATCCTTGTCGGTGACGGGTCGATGGAAAGGAAGGAAGAAAGAAAGAAAGGCCCGGGAGGGAGCCTACCCGACCGCCGTTGGTTCCCGCCCCCGCAGCGGGGGCTTCAAGCCGCAGCGGCCTGGTGTCGCCGTATCCATTGAATAGTTTGCTATCAAAATAATAGTAAACATCGTTGCACGAGGGGCCTGCGGGCGGGAGCGGTTGCGGGGTTGACTGACATCAAGGGTGCGCGGCCGGGGCGCAAAATCCCCGCCGGCCAGAACAACTCACACACACGCTGCGCGCCGCCCCGGCGGCCCGCCCGGCCAGAAAGGCATCCCAGGAATGAGCACGACGACTCCACCCGTCGCGGCCGATGCGCCGCAATCCCCTCCCCGCGCCTATACGCCCGAAGAAAAACGCCACCGCGTGTTCTCGATCATGGCGGCCTCCTCGGGCAATCTCGTGGAGTGGTTCGACTTCTATGTCTATGCCTTCGCGGCGCTGTATTTCGCGCCGGCGTTCTTCCCCCAATCCGATCCCACCGCGCAGCTGCTGAACACGGCGGGCGTGTTCGCGGCGGGTTTTCTCATGCGGCCCATCGGCGGCTGGCTGTTCGGCCGCATCGCGGACCGCTACGGCCGCAAGACCTCGATGCTGATCTCGGTGACCATGATGTGCGCGGGCTCGCTGGTCATCGCCTGCCTGCCCACCTATGCCGCCATCGGCGCGTGGGCGCCCTTCCTGCTGCTGGTCTGCCGGCTGTTCCAGGGGCTCTCTGTGGGCGGTGAGTACGGCACCACGGCCACCTACATGAGCGAGGTGGCGCTGCGCGGCCAGCGCGGCTTCTTCTCGTCGTTCCAGTACGTGACGCTGATCGGCGGCCAGTTGCTGGCCGTGCTGGTGATCGTGGTCCTGGAGACGGTGCTGTCCGAGGCCGAACTCAAGGCCTGGGGCTGGCGCATCCCGTTCGTGATCGGCGCCATCTCGGCCGTGGTCGCGCTGATGCTGCGCCGCACGCTGCACGAGACGCAGACCGACGCGGCCAGGAAGAATGAAGAGGCCGGCACCATGGCGGGCCTGTTCCGCCACCACAAGGCGGCGTTCTTCACGGTGCTGGGCTACACGGCCGGCGGCTCGCTGATCTTCTACACCTTCACCACCTACATGCAGAAGTACCTCGTGAACACGGTGGGCCTGCCCATCAAGACCACGAGCTACGTGATGACGGGGGCGCTGTTCCTCTACATGTGCATGCAGCCGGTGTTCGGCGCGCTGTCGGACCGCATCGGCCGGCGCAACAACATGCTGCTGTTCGGCGCGCTGGGCGCGCTCGGCACGGTGCCGATCCTGACGGCGCTGCAGCACGTGACGAGCCCGGTGGCGGCGTTCGCGCTCATCGTGGTGGCGCTGGCCATCGTGAGCTTCTACACGTCCATCAGCGGCATCGTGAAGGCCGAGATGTTCCCGCCCGAAGTGCGCGCGCTGGGCGTGGGCCTGGCCTATGCGGTGGCCAACGCGATCTTCGGCGGCTCGGCCGAATACGTGGCGCTGGGGCTCAAGTCGCTGGGCCATGAGTCGGCCTTCTTCTGGTATGTGACCGCGATGATGGTGGTGGCCTTCTTCGTCAGCCTGCGCCTGCCGCGGCAGGCGAGCTACCTGCACCACGACCACTGAGAGAACGGGACCGAACCCGGCCGTGGCGTGCACGGCATTTGCCCAATTCCGCGCTCCGGGATACATTGGCCCGCGCGGACCGCTCCGGCGGATCCGCGCGGGCCCTTTGGGCCATCCATAACAACCATCGGAGGGAATGCGCAATGCATCGATCGGACACGTCCCGCAGGGACGCACTTCTCCAGCTCGCCGGACTCACGGCCAGCTTCTTCACGGCAGGTTCGGCATGGGCCGACAACCTTCCTGCCGACAACCCCCAGAACTGCGCACCGCCCAAGCCCACGGCCCCGGCCCGTCCCTTCGTGGGCGGGCAGATCGCCGTCAAGCCGCGCAAGAGCGCCTTCGCGCTCACCGACGCGGAGATCGCCAGCCTGACTCGGGGCTGGCAGAACCTCAAGGCCCTGAGCCAGCAGAGCCCCGACAACCCCATCGGCTGGCTGCGCCAGAGCTACGTGCACTGCTGGGCCTGCGGCGGCGGCACCGACGGCCAGCAGGGCGAAGAGATCCACGACAGCTGGTGGTTCCTGCCCTGGCACCGCGCCTACCTGTTCTTCGTGGAGCGCGCGCTGGTCAAGGCCTCGGGCGATCCCGACCTGCGGCTGCCCTACTGGGACTGGAGCACGCAGGGCGCGGCGACGCAGACCTTCCCGCAGATCTACGCCAACCCCGCGAGCGCGCTCTACAACCCGCTGCGGGATGCCGCGCACGTGCGGCCCGGCGCGCAGATGCCGCTGGAAGCCGTGGGCCCGCGCGCGATGTACCTGGTGCTGAGCGCGCCCACGTTCGCGCTGTTCGGCGGGGACAACCCGGCCGGCCCCAACGGTGGCAGCCCCGGCCAGCTCGAACGCATTCCGCACAACAAGGTCCACGTGTGGACGGGCACCGACCAGGACCTCGCCCCCAACTACGGCTCTGACATGGGCGTGCTCGCCACGGCCGCGCGGGACCCAGTGTTCTTCTGCCACCACGCCAACGTGGACCGCATGTGGCCGAGCTGGCTCGCCACGTCGCCGCGCAACGCCAACCCCACCGATGCCTCCTGGCTGGGCCACTCCTGGAGCTTCTACGACGAGAACGGCGTGTGGACCTCCATCAAGGTGCAGGATGTCCTGAAGTCCGAAGCGCTGGGCTACGCCTACGATTCGCTCGCCAAGGCCCCGCCGATCGGCCGGCTGCGCACCCGCGCCGCGGTGGCCGAATCCTCCGCACCGAAGGCCGCCGCCACGGCAGCCGCGCCCGAGCCCCGGCCGCTGGTGCTCGCCACGCCGCAGCAGCGCGTGCTGCGCACAGCGCCGGTGACTCACTCGGTGAGCATTCCGCCCACGCTGCGCCAGCCCCTCAGGGCACTGGCTGAAAACGCCTCGCCCCGGCTCTACGTGCTGAACATCAACGACGTGTCGTCCGCGCCGAACCGCAGCGTGAGCGCCAAGGTGTTCGTCAACCTGCCCAACGCCAA
Organism: Acidovorax sp. NCPPB 4044; assembly: GCF_028069655.1. Taxonomy (NCBI): domain Bacteria; kingdom Pseudomonadati; phylum Pseudomonadota; class Betaproteobacteria; order Burkholderiales; family Comamonadaceae; genus Acidovorax; species Acidovorax sp. NCPPB 4044. The sequence goes on along the minus strand of NZ_JAMCOS010000001.1, from coordinate 1,120,772 downwards.
CGCCGGGACCAGCACCGAGACGCCGCAGTTCGTGGGCTTCATCTCGCGCGTGGCCAAAGCGCGCGGCGAGGCCTCGGGGCATGCGCACCACGGCGGCGTGCGCTACTCGTTCCCCATCGATGAAGACCTCGCCTCCATCCTGCAGGATGCGCCCTCCATCACGGTGACGATCGTGCCGGCGGACACCGATGGCGCGGCACCGCGCCAGTCGGAGATCCGCTACGGCAGCATCACGGTGACGCCGCTCCAGGGCAACTGACGGCGCCCGGCGGTGGGCGCGGCAGCATACGCTGCGCCCAACGCACCGCACCGCACCGCGCGCTGGCGGTGTCCGGCATGGCGCCGCCGCATGGGGCCTGCGGTCCTCCAAACCCTGAGGGCCCCAGGCGACCGGGAGGCCCCGGCGGCCCTGCACCCTGCCCCCTTGCCTCTATCCGCCTTGCGGGCCCCGCGCCCGGCCCAGCGCCGACAGTTCCGGCGAGAGGCCTTCCCACACCGCGTCGCACCCCGCCACGCTCCGCAAGGCCTGCGCGGCGGCCGGTGCCGGCGCCTGCAGCGCCCATTCGGCGCCCGCAGCCACGCTGTCGATCACGGGCACGTCCACTTCCGGCTGCACGGCCTGCGCCATGCCGGCCAGGCCCGCGCCCCCCAGCACCACGGCCCGCACGCCGGGCTGCCGCGCCATGCCCTGGCAGGCCCGCGCCAGCAGGGCCAGCGCGGCCACCGGGTCGGCCGCCAGCTGCGCGCCCGTGGGCGCCACGGTGTGGATGCCCACGAGCCCCGGCGCATGGCCGAGCGCCTGCGCCAGGCGCTGCAGCATGGGCCCCCAGCGCTCGCCGCCCGTGACGATGCCGAAGCGCCCGTGGCGCGCCGCGGCGATGAACGCGGCTTCGGCGAGCCCCGTGACCGGCACGGGGCTGCATTCGCGCAGCGCCAGCAAACCCGGGTCGCCGAAGCAGCCGATCAGCACCGCATCGGGCGCGCCGTGTTCCTCAGGATCCGGCGGCGCGGGGTCCGCGAGCGCGGCCGCCCAGGCGTCGAGTACGGCGTGCCCTGCCACGGCGTAGCTGGCCTCGCAGGCGATATAGGGGGCGCCAAACCGCGCCGTCACGGTGCGCACGGCCACCCGTGGCCCCGCCGCGGCCTGCACGTGGCGCTGCAGCAGCGCGCTCACCGCCAGGGATGTGTTGGGGTTGACGACCAGCAGCCGGCGCACCTTCGGCGCCGCGCCGCTGGCGGCCGGAACGCCAGCCGGGCTCATGCGGCACCGCCCAGGAGCTGCACCAGATCCGGCGCACCGGCGGCCGGGGGCGTGAACTCCAGTTCAGATTCGAGGCGGGCCAGGTGGTCCAGCATGCGGCGGCCGGCTTCCTGGCCGTCGCGCAGGCGGATCGCGTCGATCAGCGCACGGTGCTCGCGGCAGCCGCAGGCCGTCGCTTCCTCGCGCACCTGCGCATGGCCCGGGCTGTAGGCCATGAGGATCAGCGAGGTGCGCGAGACCAGCTCGCGCAGGATGCGCCCGAGCGTCCGGTGGCCCGCAGCCTGCGCGATGTGCAGGTGGAAGTCGCCCGACAGGCGGATCGCGCGGCGCATGTCGCCGGCCTGGCGCGCGGCTTCTTCCTGGGCCACCGTGTCCACCAGGCCGCGCAGGTCCTGCGCCGTGGCGCGCTGCACGAAGAGCGCGACGAGGCGCGGCTCGATGAGGCGGCGCGCCTCGAACACCTCGCGCGCCTCGTCCACCGTGGGCTGTGCGATGGAGGCGCCGCGCCGCGGCGTGAGCGTGACCACCTGCTCGCCCGCCAGCCGCACGAGCACGGGCCGCACGCGCGTGCGCGACACGCCGAAGGCCAGCGCCAGCTTGTCCTCCACCAGCTTGGTGCCGGGCGGCAGGCGGTGGTCGAGGATGGCGGAGATCATGCGCTCGTACATTGCGTGGTCGCTGAGGCCCTCGGCGCCCTCGCCCTCTGCCGCGCGCATCGCGGCCGGCGCCACCGCCGCAGCGGGCCCTGGGCGCCGCGCGCGCGGCCGGGGTGGCGTCGCCGCGCCGCTCACCGCGCACCCGCCTTGCGGCGCCCGAGCAGCCACACCAGCGCAATCGTGCAGCCCATCACCGCGAACGACACCACCGTGGTCACGGTGCCCAGCGCATAGATGGCCGGCGTGGTGACGGTGGAGGTGAGCCCCTGCAGTTCGAGCGGCAGCGTGTTCACGTCGCCGATGGCCTGCGAGGTGCGCGCGATCTCGTCCCAGCTCAGCGTGAAGCCGAACATGCCGATGCCCACCACCGAAGGCGCGATGAGCGGCAGCACCACGTGCCGGAAGGTCTGCCACGGCGTGGCGCCCAGGTCGCGCGCGGCCTCTTCGTAGGCCGGGTTGAAGCGGTTGAACACGGCGAACATGATGAGCAGCCCGAAGGGCAGCGTCCACGTGAGGTGCGCGCCCAGCGCGGAGGTGAAGAGGCCCAGCGACGTGCCGTAGCCTTCCAGCGCCGCCTGCCAGCCCAGGCGCTCCAGCACGGCCTTCACGCCCGAATCGATGAGCCGGAACTCCAGCCCGATGCCCAGCGACACGATGATGGACGGCATGATGAGGCTGGCCACCACGATGAAGAACAGCAGGTTGCCGCCCGCGAGCCGCTTGCGGAACGCCAGGCCCGCCAGCACCGAGAACGCCACCGTGCAGGCCATCACCGCCAGGCCCAGCGCCAATGAGCGCCGCAGCGCCGCGCCGATGTCCACCACGCCCAGGCCCGCGGCGAGCTGGCGGAACCAGTGCAGCGACAGCCCCCGCAGCGGGAACGTGAGCCCGCCCTCGGGGCCCTGGAAGCTCAGGATGAAGATCACGAGCATCGGCCCGTACATGAAGAGCACGAACAGCGCGAAGACGCAGGCCAGCGCCCAGAAGCTCGCCGGGCGGGGTTCGCGGACACGGAAGGTGCGCGGCATCACAGTTCCTTTCGGAGGTCCACGAGGCGCGTCAGGCCCCAGATGACCATCAGCACGATGGCCAGCAGGATCACGGCGTTGGCCGCCGCCAGCGGGAACTGCAGGTACGAGGTCTGCACCTGGATGATCTTGCCCACCGAGGCGATCTGCTGCCCGCCCATCACGCCGATGGTCACGAAATCGCCCATCACGATGGTGAGCACGAAGATCGAGCCGATCACGATGCCCGTGCGCGACAGCGGCACCACCACGCTCCAGAGCGTCTGCCAGCCGCTCGCGCCGGCATCGCTGGCCGCCTCGATCAGGCTGCGGTCGATGCGCATCATGCTGTTGAAGATCGGCACGATCATGAACATCGTGTAGAGGTGCACGAACGCGAGCACCACCGAGAAATCGGAGAACAGCAGCCACTCGATGGGCGTGTCGATCAGGCGCAGATCGGCCAGCGTCTGGTTCACCAGTCCGTTGCGCCCGAGCAGCGGCACCCACGACACCATGCGGATCACGTTCGACGTCCAGAACGGCACCGTGCACAGCACGAACAGCAGCGTCTGCATGCCCGGCGAGCGCACATGGAACGCCAGGAAATACGCCACCGCGAACCCCAGCACCAGCGTGATTCCCCACACCAGCAGGCTGAACTTGAGCGTGGACAGGTAGGTGCTCAGCGTGACGCAAGGCTGCGCAAGATCGGCACACCCCTCGAAGATCGCCACATAGTTCTTGAACGTGAACCCCGGCAACAGCTCGTACTCGCTGAAATCCCAGAAACTCACCATCAGCACCAGCGCGAGCGGCACGAGGAAGAACAGCGCGAACACCAGCGTGAGCGGCGCCGCCTGCCACCAGGCGGCAACGCCCTGCTTCGCCGGTAGGCCGGCTGTGGGAGGAGAGGTGGGATGGCCCATATGTAAACCTGACTTCCAAAACGAATACCACGGCGACCCCGGATAGCGGCAACACTGCCAAACGCCGCGCGGCGCCACCCGTCCAAAAGGCCGCGGAGCAGGCCACGCCAGCACACGCCGCGGAACGGGCTCCGCCCGGCCGCCGGGGTGGTCCCCCTTCCCGCGCACAGCGCGAGAGAAGGGGGAAGCGGCGCAGCCGCTCAGGGGGTTGTCACCTCATGCCGCCACGAACTCATTCCACTTCTGCACCATGTAGTTGTTCTCGTCCATCACCGCGTTCCAGCAGGCGATGGCGCCCATGCGCGCTTCATAGCTGCCGCCGTCGCGCACCGAGCCGGCCTTGGCGAGCACCTGGCCCTGCGGGCCCTTGATGTCTTTCTCGGCGGGCTTGCCTTCCATCCAGTAGGCCCACTCGTAGGCTTCCATCTTGGCCTTGGCGGTGTCCAGCACGGCGCTGTAGTAGCCCTGGCGGTTGAGGTACGCACCGGCCCAGCCGTCGAGGAACCAGTTGATGAACTCGTAGGCGCCGTCGAGCTTGCGGCCCGACAGCGTGGCCGGCACGCCGAAGCCCGCGGCCCACGCGCGGTAGCCCTCCTTGAGCGGCTGGAAGTTGCAGGCCACGCCCTTCGAGCGCACGGCCGTGACGGCCGGGCTCCACATCGACTGGATCACCACCTCGCCGGAGGCCATCAGGTTCACGCTCTCGTTGAAGTCCTTCCAGAGCGCGCGGAACTGGCCGGCCTTCTTGGCTTCGATCAGCGTCTTGATCGTGAGGTCGATCTCCTTCCTGGTCATGTTCCCCTTGTCGGGGTACTTGTAGAGGCCCATGGCCTCCACCACCATGGCCGCGTCCATGATGCCGATGGAGGGGATGTTCAGGATCGCCGTCTTGCCCTTGAACTCGGGGTTCAGCAGCTCGGCCCAGGAGTCGATCGGGCGCTTGATGAGGTCGGGCCGGATGCCCAGCGTGTCGGCGTTGTACACGGTGGGGATCAGCGACATGAACTGCGTGGGCGACTTCGCGAAGACCTTGCTCTTCTCGCCTTCGAGGAACATCACCTTCTTGGGCGCCGTGCCCTGCTCGCCCACGGCCTTGCCGGCCACGGTGCCCTGCGTGAACAGCGGGGTGATCTTGTCGGCGTTCTTGATGCGCTTCGTGTCGATGCCCTTGAGGTTGCCCGTGGGCACGATCTTCTTGAGCGAGAAGTACTCGGTATCGATCAGGTCGAAGCTGTTGGGCGCCGTCACCGCGCGCTTGGTGACGTCGTCGGTGGTCACGGCCACGTACTGGATCTCGATGCCCGTGTCGGCCTTGAACTTCTCGGCGATGGCCTTGTCCTGGTTCACCGCGGTGCCCAGGTAGCGCAGCACGATCTTCTCCTGCGCATGGATGGCCGGGAACAGGCCTGCGGCCAGGATGCCCGCCGTGCCCTGGAGCAGCGAGCGGCGCTGCAGGCCGTGGGCGGGGGACGGGGTGTCGGAAATCACGTCGGACATGGATCGGCTCCTGGGTTGGGATGAAGGACAGGGGGACGGTGAACGGTCAAGGGAAACAGACGGGAAAAGATCGGGGCGGCGAAGGCGAAGGGAAGGCGCTCAGGCCGCCGGGCGCCCCAGCGGGTGCGCGATGTCGCGGGTCCAGTGCACGAGGGCCGCATCGCCCACGCTCCAGGGGCGGGCCGCGAAGGCGGCTTCGGAGACCATGGCCGAATAGGCAGCTGCGGCCGTGGCTGCCGGCGTGCCCGCCGCGCCGTCCTGCAGGCCTACCAGCACGTGCGTGCCCTGGTATTCGACGTCGGTCACCACCGCGGGGCGCTGCGCACTGCCCTCCGGCAGCGGGGTGCCGGGCGAATCGATGCGGATGCGGTCGGTGCGCACGCCCACCGGGCCCTCGGCCGTGGCGAGCACGTTGTGGCCGCCCATGAAGCGCGCCACGAATTCGGTGGCCGGGCGGTTGTAGACCGTGTGCGGCGAGCCCACCTGCTCGATGCGTCCGTGGTTCATCACCACCATCGTGTCGGCCAGCGCCATCGCCTCTTCCTGCGAGTGCGTGACGTGGATGAAGGTCAGCCCCAGCTCCTTCTGCCATCGCCGCAGCTCCGCACGCATCTGCACGCGCAGGAACGGGTCGAGCGCCGAGAGCGGCTCGTCGAGCAGCAGCACGCGCGGCTCGGTGATCAGCGCACGCGCCAGCGCCACGCGCTGCTGCTGCCCGCCCGACAGCTCGGCCGGCTTGCGCTGCGCGAGGTGGCCCATGGCCACGCGCTCCAGCAGGTCCTGCGCGCGGCGGTGCCGGCCGGCGCGCGCCACGCCCTGCATCTTCAGGCTGAAGGCCACGTTGTCCAGCGCAGTGAGGTGCGGGAACAGCGCGAAGCTCTGGAACATCATCGCCGTGCCGCGCGCGGCGGCCGGCAGGTCGGTGATGTTGCGGTTGTCCAGCAGCACGTCGCCGCTGGTCACCGACTCGTGCCCCGCGATCATGCGCAGCGTGGTGCTCTTGCCGCAGCCCGAGGGCCCCAGCAGGCAGCAGTAGCTGCCGCTCGCGATGCGCAGGTCGATGCCGTCGACGGCGGGCTGGCCCGTGGCATAGCGCTTGGTCAGCGCCACGATCTCGATGGCGGCCGGGGCCGGGGAGAGGGAGGGGTTGGCATCCATGCCCCGGCGGTACGCAAGCGGCGTGCCAGCACCGCATACCGTTTGCGCACCATTTTGTATACAGAATTGCCGCGACACGGTGCACGCGGCGCGCACTGCACCAACCTGGCGGAGCGCGCGACCGCCCCACCCCGGGGCAGGCAGGGCCGGCCCGCACCGCCCCAGGCAGCCCGCGCATGCCGGTGCCACGCCAGCGCCGAGCCAGTGCTTTCGCGGCGGCGGCCACGGCTTCGCACGCCGGGCACGGCGACGCGCCGGTCCGCGCCACCATCGGCATCACCGAAGCGCGGCCCTGTGCCGTGCCGGCCGAACCACTGGAGCCGCCATGAACGAGGTCAAGTTCAACAGAACACACGGCGTGCCGCACCCCACGGCACCCGACCGCCAAACCACCACCGGGCCGGAGACCACGCGGCCGCGGTCGCTGCTGCACAGCCACACCGGCCTGCACGGGCGCGGCGGCATGCCGCACCAGGAGCCCACGATGTCGCCGCGCTCCGCGCTGCCCTCCCGCCCGCGCGGCATCATGTCGAACACCTTCGCGGGCATGGGCTACCACGCGGGCGCCGCCATGCACGGGGCGGCCCAGGGCTTGCACCACAAATACCAGGCCAAGGTGAGCGGGTTCAAGGCCGACATGTTCAAGAAGATGGGTTTCCGCTACGAGGCGCAGGCCCATAAATACGAAAAGCATTACCACCAGCAGGCCGCGCGCTATTCCTTCGGCAGCGCGCACAGCCACATGCATGCCATCCCGCAGACCGCGCACTACGGCATGGCCGCGGGCATGTACCACGCCGCCGCCACGGTGATGCCGGCGATCCAGCACTACAACCCCCACCACCTCGCGCACCATGCCGCGGCCTACGGCCACTACAAGCTGAACCAGGTCGCCTACGGCGCCATGGCCGGCCTGGGCGGCGTGGCCGCCGCGGCCTACGGCGCCAGCGCGGCGCTGCACCACGCCGCGCACACGGCTGCCAACGTGTACCACGCGGTGCAGTACCCGGCGGCGGCCTTCCAGCACTACGCGGCCAGCTTCAACCCCTACGCCACGGCACAGCACTACGCGCCGTACCGCCCCTACTTCTGACCCCGAGCCCCCGAAAGGCGCCCGACATGAGCACCGACACCCCTGCCGAAGCCCTCGCCCGCCCCCTCGCCGCACCGGCCCTGCCCCCCGGCGACCCCGGTGAGCCCTTCGATGAACGCGCGCTGCTGGCGCACTACGTGCTGCGCGACTTCGAGAACGCCGTGGCCGAGGTGGAGCAGACGCTGCGCGCCGCCGATGCCGACATGGCCGCCGCCGCAGGCACCCCGGGGGCTGGGGACGATACCGACGACGAGGCCGCCACCCAGCGCCGCCAGGACATCGCCCGCAGCATCGTCACCGGCGCCTGGCTGAACCGCCACAACCCCGACTGGGACCCCGCGCTGCCCGAGACGCACCGCCCGGACCCGAACGATCCGCTGCTGGCGCTGCTGAAGGACATCGCCGCGAAAGACGGTGCCGGCGCAGCCGCGGAAGCAGCGGCCTGACCGCCCTGCCCCGGGCCGCAATCTCCGGCTGCGGACGGCGGCCGGGCCACCCGGCCCCGGCATGGGCGCCGGCACATGCGACTCATTTGCTACATATTTAATAGCAAACTATTGAATGAATCCGGCGGCATGGAGCACTTTTCACGGTGATCCGGGCCGTTGAACCCGCCGGCACCGCCGAGGAGCGCGGGGGCAACGCCGACGCGACCGCTCAACCCGCCTTCTGCGCCACGCCGGCTTCCTCGAAGCTCGCCATCTCCCGCAGGATGGCGCAGGCCGAGGTGAGCAGCGGCCATGCCAGCGCGGCGCCCGAGCCCTCGCCCAGGCGCAGGCCCAGGTCCAGCAATGGCTCTGCGCCCAGCGCGCCGAGCATCAGCGCGTGTCCCGGCTCGCCGGAGCGGTGCGAGAACACGCAGCGCTCCAGCACCGCCGGCGCGAGGCGGCTGGCCACCAGCACCGCGGCGCTGGTGATGAAGCCGTCCACCACGACCACGCGGCGCTCGGCGGCGGCCTGCAGCACGGCGCCCACGAGCGTCGCCACCTCCAGCCCGCCCAAGGCGGCCAGCGCGTCGAGCGGCGCGGTGGCGCCGGCGTTGGCCTCCAGTGCCTGCCGCAGCACGGCGCGCTTGCGCGCGATGCCCTCGGCGTCCAGGCCCGTGCCGGCGCCCGTGCAGTCCTCCAGCGCCACGCCGCACAGGCGCGCCAGCAGCAGGCTCGCCACGGAGGTGTTGCCGATGCCCATCTCGCCCAGCAGCAGCGCATTGCCCGGCAGCGCCCGCACGATGGCACGGCCGTTCGCCACGGCTTGCGCGCATCGGTCCGCCGCCATCGCAGGGCCCACCGACGCATCGGCCGTGCCGGCCGCCACGCGGCAGTCGCTGAGCAGCCGGGGCCGGCCCGGCACGGCCGCGCGCGGGGGCACTGCCGTGGCCACGCCGCAGTCGGCCACCGTGAGCGCCAGGCCGTGCTGGCGCGCAAGCACGCTCACGGCCGCGCCACCGGCGAGAAAGTTCTCCACCATCTGCGCCGTCACCTCGCTGGGGAATGCCGACACGCCGCGCGCCGCGATGCCGTGGTCGGCCGCGCACACCAGCATCTGCGGCTCGCGCAGCTCGGGTGCCTCGGTGCCCAGGATGCGGCCGATGCGCACGGCCAGCGATTCCAGCCGGCCCAGCGCGCCGAGGGGTTTGGTCTTGTGGTCGATGCGGTGCTGCAGGCGCACGGCCAGGCCATCGTCGGGCAGGGGGGCGATCTCGGGCAAGAGCGAGGCGGCGGTAGGGGTCATTGCGTCATGTTCCAGAAAAATGCATTGCGAGAGGCACGGCGATGGTGCGCGCGCTCTCGCTCATCGGCGGCGCTGCGCACCACGCCACGCCGCATCGAACCATTCGTCCACGCCGCGCGCCAGGCGGTCGAACACCGCGTCGAGCGTGGGCACGTCGGCGCCGAAGAGCGCGCGCAGCGCGGCCGCATCCTCGAACAGGCCGTGCAGGTACACGCCCAGCACGTTGCCGCGCGCGTTCTGCCAGGCCAGGCCCGGGATCGCCTCGCGCGCCACGTCGCCCGCGGCGGCCATCGCGGGGTGCTGCGCGGTGCGGCCGTGGTGGATCTCGTAGCCCTGCACGGCCGCGCCGGAGAGCGCGCTCCAGGCGCCCTCCAGCGTGCCGAAGGCGGTCCGCGTGCGCCGCACCGTCTTGGCGGGCTCGAAGGCCGTCACCAGCGGCAGCAGGCCCAGGCCCGGCGCGTTGCCGTCCACGCCGTGGGTGTCGATCAATGCCTCGCCCAGCATCTGCAGACCGCCGCAGATGCCCAGCACACGTCCGCCGCGCGCCGCGTGCGCGGCGATGGCCGCATCCAGCCCCTGCGCGCGCAGCCAGGCCAGGTCGGCCGCGGTGGCCTTGGAGCCGGGCAGCACGATCCAGTCGGCCGCGGCCACCTCGGCCGGGCTGCGCGCCCACACGAGGCGCAGGCCCGGCACGCCCTTGAGCGGCTGGAATTCATCGAGGTTGCTGATGCGCGGATAGGCCACCACGGCCACCGTGGTGTGCACCGCGCCGCCCGCGCCCGCGCGCACGTGGCCGGCATCGTCGAACACGCCGTCTTCCTCGGGCAGGCCGTGGCGCCACTGCATGGGGATGGTGGCCACCGTGGGCACACCCGTGCGCTCGCGCAGCATCTCGGGCGCGGGCGCGAGCAGCGCGGCGTCGCCGCGGAACTTGTTGAGCACGAAGCCCTGGATCAGTGCGCGCTCGCCCTCGGGCAACAGCGCCCAGGTGCCGTAGAGGTGTGCGAAGGCACCGCCGCGGTCGATGTCGGTCACCAGCAGCCCATGCGCGCCCGCGTGCCGCGCCACGCGCATGTTGACGATGTCGCTCGCATGCAGGTTGATCTCGGCCGGCGAGCCCGCGCCCTCGATCACCACGATGTCGTTCTCGGCACGCAGCGCATCGAGCGCGCCGGCCACGTGCGGCCACACATGCGCACTGCGCCCGCGCCAGGGCATGCGCGTGAGTTCATCGCTCACCTGCCCCATCAGCACCACCTGGCTGCGCGTATCCGCCTCGGGCTTGAGCAGCACCGGGTTCATGCGCACCTCGGGCTCCGCCCGCGCGGCCAGCGCCTGGAAATACTGCGCGCTGCCGATCTCCCCCTGCCCGCCCCCAGGCGCCGCCACCACGCGCGCGTTGTTGCTCATGTTCTGCGCCTTGAACGGCGCCACGCGCAGCCCCTGGTCGCTGAACCACCGGCACAGCGCCGTCGCGAGCCAGCTCTTGCCGGCACCGCTGGAGGTGCCGAGGACCATGATGCAGCGGGCGGTCATCGCGTCGCGCCGCCAGTGACCGGTACAGGGAGGGAGACGGAATGGAGGAGGTGCACGGCGGGAGAGAAAGAAGCAGCGGACAGGGGCGCCTATTCTCCCCTGCCCGGCGCGCCGCAGGACGGCCCCCTCATCCCTGCGCCGGCTGCCCGTTCGATGCCGACACCCCGCCGTCCACCGGCAGCACGACGCCGGTGACGAAGCCCGCGTCCGGGCTCGCGAGGAAGGCGATCACGGAGGCGATCTCCTCGGGCTCGGCGCCGCGGCCGAGCGGGATGCGTTCGGCGAACTTGGCGAGCAGCGCGGGGTCGGCCTTGATGTCTTCGGTCATGCCCGTGAAGGTGAGGCTGGGCGCCACCGCGTTCACGCGCACGCCGTCGCGGCCGTGGTCGAGTGCCAGTGCGCGCGTGAAGTTGGAGATGGCGCCCTTGGAGGTGTTGTAGAAGCTCATGTCCCAGTCGCCGCCCAGGCCCGAGACGGACGAGGTGTTGACGATGCAGCCCCGGCTCCGGACCAGGTGCGGCATGGCGGAACGCGCGCCGTGGAAGACGCCGGAGACGTTGGTGGCCAGGACGCGGTGCCAGTCTTCCAGGCTCGCTTCGGTGACCTTGCCCTGCACGGCGATGCCGGCATTGTTGACCATGACGTCGAGCCGGCCGAAGCGCTCCACGGTGGCATCGACGAGTTCCTGCACCTCGTCGAACAGGGACACGTCGGCCGGGTACGCGAGCGTGCGGTCGGCGGGCAGGTCGGCGCGCGTGGCGGCGAGCTTCTCGTCGCTCAGGTCGGCAATGGCGACCATCGCGCCTTCCTCGGAGAAGCGGCGCGCGGTGGCGGCGCCGATGCCGGAGCCTGCGCCGGTGACGATCACCACCTTGCCGGCGAAGCGCGCAAAAGGCACGCATCGAGATTCGGGCTTGTTGTTGAGCATGGTTTCTCCATCGCTTAAAACGGCGATTTTCCGAGCAGACGCGGGCGAGCACCCTTCCCGTCCGGCCCCGATCGATGTCGGCGAAAACCCCGCGCACCGAGACGAAGCCTTCGGCCGGCAGGAAACTTCGCACTTCAAGGAATGCCTTCGCAATGCTGCGCGGGCACTCCGGAGTGCCGCGGAAACATCGCATGACATTTTGTTCCCGGCAATTCCCAAAGATCACCAATGGCCATGTCCAACACACCGGGTCTGCATCGTTCAGCAGCCTCAACCTCGTCTCGGCTGCCCGCGTCCGAAATGCAGCGGAGCGGCGAAGCTGCAAGCAGCAGTTCCAGTCAACCGGCCTTGCCCCGTCCGCCCGATCTGCCTACACGGAGTGCCGGAGCCGGGAATAAATCCGATAGCAGGCGGGGCAACCCTAATGCCGCGGAACATCGCATCGATCCCCATGTGCTGCGGGACACCGGGTCCATCGTCAGAGAACGATCCCGTCTGGATTGGACGCAGGGTCGAGGCATTCTGGAGAAAGCGGCCAACAAGGTTCGCCAGTTCGTCGGATCGAGAACTTCCCAAGACCAAGCTGCGGACTTCATTCGTTTCATGGCAGGAGCATCCGGCGGTCCAAAGCCATCGCAACTGGATCTCGGCGATGGCTGGACGCGCTGCACCCAGCGCGTCGCGGGCAAGTCGGCCGTCATGGAACTGCGCCGGGATCACGATGGCACCATCGTCGATGTCCGGCTACCGCCCAAGTTTCCAGGCCTGCCGCCCGGCAAGGAGCGCGAGGCCTTTTCTGCGGTTCTCGAAGAAATGCAATCCCACGGCATCGAATCGCTGCGCAAAGTTCCCGTCCATTACGTCAATCGAAATACGCGGGGCTACGCCATTCCGACGCACGGCTACGTGGTGGCGGGCGATCCAGGCAAGGGCCGCAAGAGCGGCGCGGTACTTTATGGAGTTGGCGGGGATCCTCTGCGCGGGCCCGTGGTTCTGGACGAAAGCGCAATGAAGCGTCTTCTGTCCAAAATGGGACAAGCCGGCGACCAACGCTATCCGGAGCATGTCCGTCAAGTACTCGCGCAACTCGCAGGAGAGCGGTTCGCCAGTCGCGAGGACTTCTATACAGCCTATCGCCTCGCGCGCGGTGAAACAGTCGATCCGGCCGACATCCACAAGGAAGTGACGTCGATCTACCGGCTTCTTCCCATGCACACCATGGAACTTTGGCCGAAGAAAAGCGGGGATTTCAGAGTGGAGAAGCCGCCCGCACCCGAGAGGGATCTGCGCGCTTTCGAGAATCCTCCCAAGGCATTCGGGCGCAAGGCCTACTTCAAGGAAATCACCGGCGCCGGCAGTCTCGACCTGATGCATGCGCGGCAGCAATTCCTGTTGCACCAACTCTACCAAGACGAATTGATGGGGCGCGATGGATCGGGTGTTCCGTCCGGGGAGCAGCCGCCCATCGCGGATACCGACCGGCGCCATGCCCTGTCCGCATCCACTCCGCGCTTCCAGCGCCTGCCACCGCACGCCTCCGACAAGGTAGGCAACTGCAACACGGGCGCCGCTTCGCTATTGCAGCGCGCGATGGATTCGCACAACGATGCAGCCGGCCGAAGCACGCCCTCTCAAGCATCCGCAGCGAGCATTTTCGGCCTGGGCTCGGCGCATCGGATCTCTCTCTGGGACCCGCTGAACACGCCACGCAACGACCAAACGCCACCATGATTGGCTCACCGACGCCGTGACCGGCTCCTACAGTCTCGACGGCCCATCCCGCTATCGCTCCAACGAGAGCCTGATGATCTTCGGAACCCGCGATGCCCGATTGTCCGGCCCGCTCTTGGATGACATCCGCCAGGTCAGCGACAGCGACAGCGACAGCGACAGCGAAAAGAGTATTTATCGAAAGCGCGCAGCCCGCATGGCCGCACGGGGTGCCCGGTTTCGATCTACACGGGCCCGGACGCGCGCCAGGCTCGCTGGAGGGCCTGCCCGCTTGCGGGGCCGAGCACCCCGAGCCTGACCCAGCCCGGCAGTCCGAAGGATGCGCAGTCGCGCAGCTTGACGCCCTCATCGCGCAACGCGCGCAGCCGCGATTCCAGATCGGGGACAGGCGGCTGCGCCACGAAGTAGTTGGCAGCGCTCCCCGGCCCCACCTCCCACCCCATGTCCGCGCACAGCGCCTGCTGCGCCGCCTTCCACGCGCGCAGCGTGTCCAGCGTGCCGGCCAGCCAGCGCTGCACGTCCGGCGCCACCCAGGCCGAGAGCATCGCCACGCCGTGCGCGCCCACGGGCCAGGACGGCGCCAGCGACTGCAGCGCGGCGACTTCGTCCGGCGATGCGTGGCGCGGGGCGACGGCATAGGCCGCGCGCACGCCCGTGAGGCCGAGGGCCTTGTTGGGCGTCCAGAGCTGCCACGCACCCGCGGGCAGTGCATCGCCGGCACCGGGCGGATCCAGCCGCAGCGGCGCGTAGGCGCAGTCGACGATGCGCAGGCCGCCGTCCGGGCCCGCATGGCCGTCCCTCTCCTGTGCGCGCCACGCGGCCAGGGCCGGGTCGGGCGTGCCCAGCGGGCTGCCGGGGTCGCAGGCCCAGTGGAGCACCGGCCCGGGGCCCGCATCCGGAAACCGCCCCACGCGCAGGCCCCAGGCCGCCGCGGCGCGCGTGTAGTCGCCATAGCCGTGCGCGGGCACCGCCACGCCGGCCAGGCCGCGCCGCGCGGCCCAGGCGGCCAGGCGGTGGATGAATTCGCTCGCGCTCGCGGCGATCACGATGCGCGCCGGCGCCACGCCGTGCCATGCGCCCAGGGCCTCGCGCAGTGCGGTGTAGGCCGGGTCGGGGTAGCGCGACGCATCGACGCCCTGCACGGCCGCCAGCGCCACCGGGCAGGGGCCGCAGGCATTCGCGTTGGTGGAGAAGTCGTGCAGCGGCACGCCCTGCGCGTCGGGGCCGCCGTGCACGGGCGAAGGCTCCGGCAGCCTCATGCGCCCCACCCTGCCGCCAGCGCCGCGCGCAGCAGTTCCCGCAGCCACAGCGCAGCCAGCGCGAGCGGCACGCACAGCAGCACGGCCTCGCCCGCCAGCGTGGCGGCGCGGCGCGTGTGCAGCGGCGCGGCGCGGCGGCCGCGGCGGTGCAGCGTGTAGACACCCGGCTTGGCCAGGCGCACCCCCAAGGCCAGCGCCATGGCCGCCATGGGCCAGCCGCTGTTGGGCGACGGGGTCTTGCGCGCCTGCCGGGCCACGGCCGCCCAGCGCACGCCGCGCGCGCCCAGCAACAGCAGCGCCGCGGTGATGCGGGCCGGCACCCAGGAGAGCACGTCGTCCGCGCGCGCGGCCCACTTGCCGGCCCACTGCCAATAGCGGCCTCCGCGCATGCCGGGGTAGCCCCACATGGCATCGGCGGTGTTGGCGAAGCGGTAGAGCGCCGCGCCCGGTAGCCCCAGCAGCACGAACCAGAAGAGCGGCGCCACCACCGAGTCGTTCAGGTTCTCGGCCAGCGATTCGATGGCCGATTCGCGCACCTGCACGGCCTGCAGCGCATGCACGTCGCGGCTCACGAGGCGCGCGAGCCGCTCGCGCCCGGCCGGCAGCGATTGCGACAGCGCCGACTCCACCGCCAGCACCTCGCCGCGCAGCATGCGCCAGGCGAACAACGGCTTGAACAGCAGCGCCAGCACGGGCACCGCCAGCAGCAGCGGCAGCTCCAGCGTGGAGCGTTCCAGCGCCCAGGCCGTGCCGCCCACCAGCGCGGCCAGCAGCAGCCATGCCGCGGCGCCCAGCGCGAAGGCCCGCCGATCGTCCGCGCGCGGCTGCGCGGGTGCGATGCGCGCGCCGCACCAGTGCAGCGCCCGGCCCATCCAGACGACGGGGTGCAGGGCCGCGGGCGGCTCGCCCCACCACCCATCGATCGCGAGCGCCAGCACCAGGGCCAGCGCCCAGGGCAGCGCGGCCCCCGCCGCATGCAGCAGCGCGGCAGCCACCTCAGCCATCGCGCTGACCGGGCACGGCGTCCTGCGGTCCTTCGCCCGCGAGCCACGCTGCAGGGCGGCCCCAGGCGCCCTCGAACACCACGGAGGCGAGCGGCGCGCGGCGCGCCCAGCGCTCGCGCTCCAGCATCGGCGCGGGGTAGAAATCGTGCACCGGCCCCAGGCACAGCAGCGCCACGGGCTCGGCGCCGGGCGGCAGGCCCAGCAGGGCTGCCACCTCGGCCGGGTCGAAGATCGACACCCAGCCCAGGCCCAGCCCCTCGGCGCGCGCGGCGAGCCACAGGTTCTCGATGGCGCAGCCCACCGAGGCGATGTCCATGTGCGGCATGGTGCGGCGGCCGAAGACGTGGGCCTCGCGCCCGTCGGCCAGCGCCACGGCGATCAGCTCGGCCGCATCGAGCAGGCCTTCGAGCTTGAGCCGCAGGAACTCTTCGCCGCGTCCGGCGCCCTGCAGCGCGGGGCGCCCGCGCGGCGGTGCCTCGCTGCCCAGCACGCCGGCCGTGCGCAGCCGCTCGGCCTCCACGCAGGCATGCAGTCGCCGGCGCAGCGCGGGGTCGGCGATGCGGATGAAGCGCCAGGGCTGCATGAAGCCCACGCTCGGGCCGTGGTGCGCGGCGCGCAGCAGGCGCTCCAGCACGGTGGGTGCCACCGTGCCGCCCGCGAAGTGCCGCATGTCGCGCCGCTCGTGGATGGCGCGGTAGACGGCGTCGCGCTCCGCGTCGCTGTAGGGCCGGCCCGTGCCCTGGCCGGCGGATTCTTCTTCAGGCATCACGGTGTGCTGTTTCCCGGTTCGTCGTCCCTGGCGCCCTGCTGCCGGGCCACTGGCGTCGTCCCCCTGCCAGCCGCACGCGGTGCGGCGGGAGCGCGGGGAAGCGGCGCAGCCGCTCAAAGGGGCGTTCCATCAGTCCTCGATCCCGCGCTGCGCGGGCACGCCGGCCTGGAACGCGTGCTTGACCAGCGCCATTTCGGTCACGGTGTCGGCCAGGTCGATCAGCTCCTGCGGGCAGCGGCGGCCGGTGAGCACCACGTGCACGTCGCGCGGGCGCTCGCGCAGCGCCTGCAGCACGTCGGCGAGCGGCAGCCAGCCATAGATGAGCGGGTAGGTCACCTCGTCGAGCACCACGAGGAAGTGCTCCCCGCCCAGGATCGCGGCACGCGCACGCTCCCAGCCCGCGCGCGCGAGTTCGGCCGAGTGCTCCAGGTCGCGGCTCTTCCAGCTGAAGCCGTCGCCCAGGCCCTCGATGGGAATGCCGAGCTGCTCGAACATGCGGTGCTCGCCGAAGCGCGCGCTCGGCACCTTCATGAACTGGAAGATCTTCACCGCCTTGCCGCGGCCGTGGGCGCGCAGCGCGAGGCCGAAGGCGGCCGTGCTCTTGCCCTTGCCGTCGCCGGTGTTCACCAGCACGAGGCCGCGGCGCTCGCCTTCGGGTTTGTCCGAGCGGCGCTCGGTGGGAGGAGATTCGATCTGCATGGCCGGATGAAAAGCTAGGAAAAAGACAGGAGGGACAACGGGCCGGTGCCGCCGCGCGCGTCACGCCGCGGGCGGCGGCCCTTCCACGCGGGGCACGGCCACGTGCAGCCCGTCCACCGCGTGCACGCGGATGCGGTGGCCGAAGACGGCCTCCAGCGCGGTGTGGGTGGCCGGATCGGCGCACGGGCCATGGTGGAACACGCGGCCCGCGGCCAGGATGACCAGCGCATCGGCCTGCAGCGCGAACGATACCTCGTGCAGCACGCTCACCACCGCGCAGCCCTGCCGCGCCAGCGCGCGCACGGTGCGCAGCCAGTCGGCCTGGTGGGGTGGGTCGAGGTGGGCGAGCGGCTCGTCCATGAGCAGCACGCGGGCCTGCACGGCGAGCGCGCGCGCCAGCAGCACGCGCTGGCGCTCGCCGCCCGACAGTTGCGCGAGCGGCCGGTCGCGCCATTCCCAGGCCTGGGTGGCCTGCATCGCCGCGCGCACCGCGGCATGGTCGGCGGGGCCCGGCGGAGCGAGCCACGGCCGGTGCGGCAGGCGGCCGAGCATGGCCACCTCGTAGGCGGGGATCTCGTCGCCACCGGGCTCGCCCTGGCCCAGCCAGGCGAGGTGCCGGGCCCGCTCGCGCGCGCCCCAGTGCGCGAGCGGGCGGCCGAGCAGCTCCACCTGCCCGCGCACCGCGCCGCGCGGCAGCAGGCCGGCCAGCGCCTTCAGCAGCGTGGACTTGCCCGCGCCGTTGGGGCCCACCACGCTGGTCCAGGAGCCGGCGGGCAACTGCAGGTCCACGCCGTGCAATATGGAGGCATTTCCGAGGGATGCCGCCAGATCCATTGAAGAGATTGCTATATTTTTCATAGCAATTACAGACCCCGGCCGAGCTGCGTGCGGCGGTGCATGAGCCACAGCAGGTAGCTGCCGCCCAGCGCGGCCGTGAGCACGCCCACCGGCAGCTCCTGCGGCGCCAGGATCCAGCGCGCGAGGATGTCGGCCGCCAGCAGCAGCACCGCGCCCATCAGGCTGGCCAGCACCCCGTGGCGCTGGTGCGTGCACGGCGCGATCGAGCGCACGAGGTGCGGCGCGGCCAGGCCGACGAAGGCGATCAGCCCGGTCTGCGCCACGGCCGTGCCGGTGGCGAGCGCCATCGCGGCCACGAGCCCGGCGCGCATCGGCGCGAGCGGCAGGCCCAGGCTGGCCGCCGTGGCCTCGCCGAGCACCAGGCCGTCGAGCGCGCGCGCCAGCACCCAGGCGGCGCCCGCGCTGAGGGCCCACGCGCCCGCCATCAGGCCGCAGGCGATCCAGCCCACGAAGCTGGTACTGCCGAGCGTGAAGGCCTGCATGGCCTGCAGGATGTCGGGCGAGGCCAGCTCCACCAGGTCGCGCGCGGCGCCCAGCACCACGCCCACGATCACGCCGGCCAGCAGCAGCCGCAGGGTGTGCTGCACGCCGCGCGCCAGCACCAGCGTGAGCAGCACCGCCGCCACCGCGCCCAGGAACGCCATGCCCGTGACGCCCAGCCGCGCGAGCCACTGCGCCGCCGTGGGCGACAGGCCGAAGAACGCCATCGCCAGCGCCCCGCCCAGCGCGGCGCCCGAGGCGCTGCCCAGCAGGTACGGATCGGCCAGCGGATTGCGAAAGAGCCCCTGCGCCACCGCGCCGGCCAGGCCCAGCAGCGCGCCGGCGAGCCACGCGCCCAGCGTGCGCGGAAGGCGGATGTCCCACAAAATCTGGCGCGCCACGGGATCGGCGTCCGCCCCCCAGGCGAAGCCGATGCCGGTGCTGCCCACGCCCGCGCCCAGCACCACCAGCACGGCGCTGGCGATCAGCAGCCCGGCGGCCAGCCACGCGGAGCGGCGGGCGCCGTCGCCACCGGCCGCGTCGGCGGAATCCTTGCGCACGCTCATGGCGCCTTGTCCGCCAGGCAGCGCGCCATGATGCGCGCGGCATCCGCCATGCGCGGGCCCGGGCGCACCACCACGTCGGCCTCGCCCGGCGCGAACACGCACACACGCTGCTCGCGCACGGCGCGCAGGCTCTCCCAGCCCGGGTACGGCACCAGCGCCTGCATGCTGCTGTTGCCCACCATGAGCACATCGGGCGCCGCGCGCACGACGAACTCGGGGTTCAGCCGCGGGAACGGGCCCAGCGCGGGCGGCACCACGTTGCGCGCGCCCAGGCGCGCGAGCGTCTCGCCGATGAACGACACCGTGCCGGCCGCATAGGGGCCGCGGCTCACCTCGAAATACACGCGCGCGCCGCGCGCCCGCGGTGGCAGCGACTGCGCGGCCGCCTGCACGCCGGCATCGATCACACGCCAGACGCGCTCCGCGCCCTGCTCCGGCGGCACGCCCAGCAGCGTGCCGAGCGTGCCCAGCACCGCGCGCACGTCGGCATGCGTCTTGGGCTCCAGCGCCACCACGGGAATGCTGAGCGCCTCCAGCCGGTCGCTCGCGCGGGAGCTGGCGGCCAGCAGCACCACGTCGGGCCGCTGCGCCACGATGGCCTCGATGTGGGGGTCGATGCCGCCGCCCACCTGCGGCAGCCGGCGCACGGCGTCGGGCCAGTTGGAATAGCGGTCCACGCCCACGAGGCGCCCGCACTGCTGCAGCTCGCACACCGATTCGGTGAGCGAGGGCAACAGGCTCACGATGCGCTGCGGCGGCTTCTGGAACACCACGCGGCGGCCGCGCGCGTCGGTGATCGCGATGGGGGCCGGCGCCGTGGCCTGGGCCGCTGCCGGGACCGTTGGCGGCGGCGAAGCCTGCGCACGCACGGGCCCCCACCCCGAGGCACCCGCCACGCCCAGCAACAGCGCAACGGCAGGCAGCACGGCACGGCGCGGCATGAAAGACAAGGTCATGGCGCGGGCTCCTTGAGCGTGAGCGGCAGGCCCGCCGCCACGAGCGTGACGCGCTCGCAGGCCTCGGCGGTGCGCTGGTTCAGCACGCCCAGCGCATCGACGAAGGCGCGCACCTCGCGCCCCATCGGGATCACGCCCAGGCCGATCTCGTTGCCCACGACCACCACCGGGCCCGGCGCCTGCCGGATTGCTACTAAAAACATAGCAGATTGTTCAATGAATCCGGCGGCATGGAGGCCTTTTTGCTCCATTCCCTTGTCTTCCAGCGGCATCAGCCACTGCGTGAGCCAGAGCGTGAGGCAGTCGACCACCACCAGCGTCTGCGGCGTGCTGCAGCGCGCGAGCGCGCCGGCCACGTCGCGCGGCTCCTCCACCGTGGCCATGCCCGGCACGCGCTCGGCGCGCTCGCGCTGGTGGCGCGCGATGCGCTCGCGCATCTCGGCGTCCCAGGCCTGGCCGGTGGCGATCAGCACGGCGCGGTGCGCGGGCGACCGGTCCAGCCACGTGCGCGCCAGGGCCTCGGCGCGGCGCGATTTGCCGCTCTTCTGGCCGCCCAGGACGAGTTCGCTGCGCGCGATGGACAGCGCCTGCCGCGTCATGCCGCCGCCCCGTGCGCGCCGGGCTCCGCCTGCAGCGCGCCCTCGGCACCGAACAGCGCCGCCACTGCGCGCGGGCTGGAGGGGAACCAGGCGTGGAAATAGCTCGCATGGATGCTGCCGTGCCGGTAGAGCGCCTCGCCGGGCCCGCTGCCCGCCTCGGGCCGCGTGGTGTGCGCGCGCACGTCGGCGCGGCTGTCGCAGGTCGAGTAATGGAAGGTGTGGCCGCGCAGCACGTGGCCGCCGAGGTCCAGTTGCTGCGGCCCCAGGGCCGCCAGCCGCCGCTGCATGGCCACGTGGCCCGGCAGCAGCCCCCAGAGCGGCTGGCGCGTGGCGCCGTCGGCCAGGGAGATCGATTCGAAGAGCGCCATCATGCCGCCGCATTCTGCCCACACGGCCCGGCCCGCCGCCACGTGCGCGCGCAGGCTGGCCTGCATACCCGTGTTGGCGGCCAGCCGCCCGGCATGCAGCTCGGGGTAGCCGCCCGGCAGCCAGACGGCGTCGCAATCGGGCAGCTCCGCATCGGCCAGCGGCGAGAAGCGCACCACGCGCGCGCCCAGCGCCTGCAGCGTGTCCAAGTTGGCGCGGTAGATGAAGCAGAAGGCGGCATCGTCCGCCACCGCAACCGTGCGCCCGGCCAGCAGCGGCGGCACCGCGGCCTGCGGAGCGGGCGCGTCGAAATCCACGGAAAAGCGCTGCCGCCAATCGTCGATCGACAGGCGGCCCAGCGGCGTCCGCGCGAGCGCGTCGGCGGCCCGGTCGATGCGCGCCAGGCCGTCGGCCAGCTCGTGCGCCGCCACCAGGCCCAGGTGCCGCTCGGGCAGCAGGCCGGCGCGCTGGCGGGCCGGCTGCGGGGCCGCGCCACCGTCCTGCGCGGGCACCACGCGCGGCAGTGCGCCCAGCCAGTCCTGCGCGTCGGCGAGACTGCCCTGCAGCATGCCCGCGTGGCGTTCGCTGCCCACGCGGTTGGCCAGCACGCCCGCCCAGGGCAGGCCCGGCCGGTAGTGGCGCAGGCCCCAGGCCAGCGCGCCGAAGGTGCCCGCCATGGCGGAGGCATCCACCACGGCCAGCACCGGCAGGCCGAAGCGCTGCGCGAGGTCGGCCAGGCTCGGCGTGCCGTCGAAGAGGCCCATCACACCCTCGACGAGCACCAGGTCGGCCTCGCTGGCCGCGGCATGCAGGCGGGCGGCGGCGTCGGCCTCGCCGGTCATCCAGAGGTCGATGGCGTGCACGGGCGCGCCGCTCGCGAGTTCATGCCAGCACGGGTCGAGGAAGTCCGGCCCGCACTTGAACACGCGCACGCGCCGCCCCTGGCGGGCATGCAGGCGCGCGAGCGCCGCGGTCACCGTGGTCTTGCCCTGCCCCGACGACGGCGCGGCGATGGCGATGGCCGGGCAGCGGACCGTGCCGCCGCCCGCCGGCACCGCGGAGGCGGTCAACGCGGCGCCCACTTCAGGCCCACATAGAACGTGCGGCCGGCCTGCGCATAGGTGCGCGCGGTCTGGTAGTCCTTGTCGGTGAGGTTGTCCACGCGCGCCAGCAGGGTCGTGTCCTGGCCCACGCGCGTGCTGGCGTAGAGGTTCACCAGCGTGTAGCCGCCCAGCACGAAGGTGTTGGCGGCGTTGTCGAAGCGGCGGCCCGAGGACTGCACTTCCGAGCCCACCGTCCAGCCCGCGATGCGCGTGTCGGCGCCCAGCGTGGCATGGCGCTTGGCGCGGCGCGCCAGCTGGCGGCCGGTGTCCTCGTCGCGGTGGTTCTGCAGGTCCAGCGAGGCGCGCAGCTGCACGCCGCCCAGCGCATGCTGGGCCGACAGCGTCACGCCCTGGTAGCGGGCGCGGCCCGCGTTGGCGTAGCAGCCGAATGGGTCCTGGCACGGGCCGGCCGCGCCGAACACGATCAGGTTCTTCACGCGGTTGCGGTAGGCCACCACCGACGCGCTGCTCGCGCCCTGCGCCCAGCGCAGGCCCACCTCGGTGTTGCGGCCCTCCTCGGGCTTGAGCGAGGCCACGCCGTACGGGCTGAACCGCTGGTAGAGCGTGGGCGCCCGGAACGACGTGCCCGCCGAGGCCGTCGCGCGCCACTGCGGCGTGATCGCGTAGCCGTAGGCGATGCTGCCGGTGCTGTGGCCGCCGAACTCGCTGTCGGAGTCGTGGCGCGCGTTGAACTGCAGCGCGTGCGGGCCCGACGTGAAGCCGTAGCCCAGCGCCAGCGCGTCCTGCGACCGGTCGCCGTCGATGGCGCCATTGCGCAGCTCGTCCTCGCGGCGCTCCAGCGCGGCGGTGAAGAGGTGGCCGCCCTCGCGCCACTCGTTCTGGAACAGGTAGCCGCGCAGGCGCGTATCGGTGAGGTAGGGCGAAGGCCGCGTTTCGTAGCGGTCGCGCGAATCGGTGACCGACACGCGCGTGGTGTAGCGGTCGCTCCATTGCGCGCGCCAGTTCAGGCCCAGCGCGTGCATGCGGTGCAGCGCGCGGTCGTCGTTGCCGAGCGGCGTCGTGTCGTAGCCGGCATTGGTGTCGGCCGCGGCCAGCGTGCCCTCGAGCCGCTGGCGCGGATCGATCTGCAGGCCCACGCGCGCGTTGACCGACGAACGGCGCAGGCCGTCCTTGTCGGGGTTCTGGCCGGCGATGAGCCGGGCATTGAAGCCATCGCTGATCTCGCGCTCGAAGCCCAGCGCGTAGTCCACCGCACGGCCCTCGCCCGCCGAGCCGCTCACGCCGGCCTCGGCCTTGTAGGTGCCGTGGCTGCCCGCGCCCACGCCCACGTAGGGCTGCGCCGGGCCTTCGCCCTTGCGCGTGAAGATCTGGATCACGCCGCCGACGGCGTCGGAGCCGTACACCGCGGCGGCGGGGCCGCGCAGCACCTCGATGCGGTCGATCAGTCCCAGCGGGATCGCCTCCCAGGGCGCACCGCCGGTGGTCTGCGAATCCATGCGCACACCGTCGATGAAGACGGCCGTGAAGCGCTGCTCGGCGCCGCGCAGGTACACGCTGGTCGTCGTGCCGGGCCCGCCGTTGCGCGAGATCTCCACGCCCGGCACGCGGGCCAGCACGTCGGCCACGCCCGTCGCACCGCTCGACTCGATCGTTTCGCGGTCCACGATGGACACATCGGCCACGAGGTCGGCCAGCGGCTGGGGCGTGCGCGTGGCGGTGACCACGGTATCGCCGAGCTGCGCGGCCGGTGCGGCCTGGGCGCCGGCCGCAAAGGCGAGGCCTGCGGCCAGCGCCACGGCGGCGGGAACGTGCAGGGACGGGAGGGAGCGCACGCCAGCGGCGCCGCGGACACGGGGGAATGGTGATTGCATGGAAACGATCGGCAGAGAGCGAACCCGCGCCGGCCTCCCCGCCGGCATTGGGTGACACGGCCGCGCGCCCCGGGCTTGGTGGGCCGGGGACGCGCGGCCTCCGTGTTGGCCGGTATCCGGGCTGGTGGAGCATGCCCTCCGACGCCTTCCCAGGCGCTTGTTCAAGGCGCCCAGTGGCTTGTGAAGGAGGGGAAAGCCGGGCCGGGGCGGCGGCTTTCGTCCACTGACCGTTGCGGGGGCAGCGCAGGCACGGCGCGCCCGTGGCGGGCGGCGCTTCCCTGCTTCCCGTTGAACCGCGGCCTGTGAACCAGGACCGCAGGCACCAACGGCGGGGATTCTAGGCCACGCCCCGCGGCGCGGCGCTCCGCATGCCGGAATGGCGCCCGTGCGCCGGCCCGCAAACAGGTGCTTACCCGGCGCGAAGTCTCATTTCGAGACGGCCAACCCTACAATCCCCGGATGGTTTCCCCCCCTCCCATCGACCAGATCACCGAGCGCGTGGAGCGGCTCCTCGCGCGCCATGCCGAGCTGCAGCGCGCCAATGCGCTGCTCACGTCCCAGGTGCTCGCGCTCACGCAGGAGCGTGATTCGCTCCGGTCGCGACTGAACACCGCCCGCATGCGCGTGGACGCGCTGCTGGAAAAGCTGCCCCCCGATGCGGACGACGCACCGGACGCCCCGACCGACCTGCCCAAGGACGCCTGAATGAACCAGATCGAAGTGCAGATCATGCAGCAGAGCTACCGCCTCGCGTGCCCGGAGGGGCAGCAGGAGCGTCTGCTGCAGGCCGTCGAGCGTGTGGACTCGGCCATGACCCGCATCCGCGATGCGGGCAAGGTCCGTGCCCGCGAACGCATTGCCGTGCTGGCGGCCCTCAACCTCGCCTTCGAACTGGCCGACCGTGCCGAGGCCGCGGCCCAGGGCCCTGCCGGTGCGGCAGAGCCGGCCGGCTCGGCGTTCGATGCCTCGGCCCCACTGCCGCCGCCCGCCGCCGCGCCGCTGGAGCCGACGCCGGCGCCCGCGCTGGTGCCCTCGCAGGCCAGCCTGCTGGCCGACACCGCGGATTCGGGCGCGCCCGGCGGCGATGCGCTCGACGCGTTGCTGCGCCGCCTGGACCAGGCACTCGGCGACGATCGCCGGCACCTCTGACCCTGCGCTTCCAAAGGGCGTTGTGCGCGCCTACAATGGGGGCGTCTGCAGTGCCGCCGGGCTTTATATTTCCTTGAACCAATGCTCATTGAGCACGGGCTTGGTACATCGCCCGGTGAGCGTGATCATCTCGCGTCAGATGAACCCAACGCCTGGCTGCCCTCGCCCCCCTGAACCCCCGGTTCAGGATGAGGGTCCGGTGGATACTGCAGACACCCATTCCCAGCGCCGCGGCCCACCCCCGCGGCGCTTTTTCTTTCAGGGCCAGGGCCTTCGCGCTTGAACACTGCCTGGAGGGCACCGAACCACGGCCCCGTCAGTCCGGCTCGGGGACGGGCTCCCACACATAGGCCTGGCCGCCCGCGATGAGCGCCCGGAAGGCCTCGGCAGGCAACCCCGGCGCGCACAGGAAACCCTGGAAGTAATGGCACTCCATCTGCTCCAGTGCGAGGCGCTGAGCGGGCGTCTCCACCCCTTCGGCCACGACTTCGATGCGCAGCGCGCGGCCCATGTGCACGATCGCGTGGATGATGGCGCGGTCGCCCTCGTCGCCCGGCAGGCCGCGCACGAAGGACTGGTCGATCTTGAGCTTGTGGATCGCCAGCTTCTTGAGGTAGGCCAGGCTGGAATAGCCCGTGCCGAAATCGTCGATGGCCAGGCCCACGCCCAGCTCGGCCAGCGCAGCGAGGCGCTGCTCCATCTCCTGCGCATCCTGCAGCAGGATGGTCTCGGTGAGTTCAAGCTCCAGCAGCGTGGCCGGCAGGCCGTGGCGTTGCAGCAGCGCGACCAGGCGCTCCACGAAGTCGGGCTGCCGGAACTCCAGCGCGGACACGTTCACCGCCACCATGAGCGGAGAGCCGGCGCGCATCCATTCGGCCGCCTCGCGGATCGACTGCTCCAGCACCCACGCACCCAGCGTGACGATGTAGCCCGACTCCTCGGCCAGCGGGATGAACACGCCGGGCGAGATCGCGCCCAGCTCGGGATCGGTCCAGCGCAGCAGTGCCTCGGCCCCCACGACCCGCCCGGTCGCCATGGCGATCTGGGGCTGGTAGTGCACGGCCATGTGCCCCCGGTCCAGCGCCTGCCGCATCGCGTGCTCGAGCTTCATGCGCGAGAGCAGATCGGCATTCATCTGTGGCTGGTAGAAGCCATAGCTGCCGCGGCCCCGCTCCTTCACGCGGTACATGGCCGTGTCGGCCTGTTTGATGAGGTCGTCCAGCGTCTCGCCGTCCTGCGGATGGAGGGCGATGCCGATGCTGCACTGGATCGAAAACCCCATGCCGTCGAGCATGAAGGGCTGGCGCATTTCGTCGAGGATGCGGCGCGCCACGCCTTCCGCCACGTCGGTGGCGCCGGTGTGCAGGTAGATGACGAACTCGTCGCCCCCGAGCCGGCAGAGCATGTCGGTCTGCCGCAGGCAGCTCTGCAGGCGCTGCGCGACCAGTTGCAGGACACGGTCGCCGAAGAGGTGCCCCAGGGAGTCGTTGATGATCTTGAAGCGGTCCAGGTCGATGAACAGGATCGCGAATCCGCCGCCCGGGGCGCGCGCGGCCTCGATGGCCGACGCGACGCGGCGCGACAGCAGCAGGCGGTTCGGCAGCCCGGTGAGCACGTCGCTGTAGGCGAGCTGTTCGATGCGTTTCTGGGCCGCGTGCTGCAGCGTGAGGTCGCGGAAGGAATACACCCGGCCCATCGGACGGCCATGGCTCAGCTGCGGGACCGACCGGCGTTCGATCACCGTGCCGTTGCGCAGCTGCAGGATGTCGGTGGTTTCTTCGTCGGGGAACTGCGCGATGCCCAGCAGGCGCGCGCGGTAGGCACCGGCATCGGCGACCTGCCCCGCCATGTGCGCCTCCACGGCCGCATCGTTGCGCTCGACCAGCAGGGTATCGGGCATGTTCCAGAGCAGCGCCAGGCGCTGGTTGAACGCCCGCACGCGGCCGGCCATGTCGCACACCAGCATGCCGTCGGCGGCCGAGTCGAGCGTGGCGCGCAACTCCGACAGCAGGCGTTCGAGTTCGCGCTGCGTGGACGCCTGCTCGCTGCGGTCCACCATGCCCAGCACCAGCAGCGGCATGCCTGAGGGCGAGGCGACCGCGGCCACGCGGCGGTCCACGGGCACCAGTTGCCCGTCGCTGCGCAGCATGTTGGAGTACGAATGGATGCCCGCCATCAGGCCCGCCAGGTCCTGCGACCAGAACGCGAGGTCTTCGGGCGTGCAGGCCAGCGCGTGCACCGGCATGGCCTCCATGGCCTCGGCGGGCCGCCCGGCCAGGTCGGCCGCGGCCTGGTTGCAGAAGACGACGTTGAGCGATTGGGCATCGACCAGCCAGAGCGCCTCGGGCAGCCCCTGGAAGACGGAGCGCCAGGCGATGTCGATGGGTGCGCCGCTCACGAGGCCATCCCGTCCGTGCCGATGTCCACGGCGCGCTCGAAAAAGTAGCAGATGCGCTTGCGCGGCGAGAGGTAGTCCAGCGCATCGCGCGGGAGCTGGGCGGGCCGCAGGCTGCGGCGGATGCCGAGGTCGGGCACGCGCTCCAGGTCCACGACGAGGGCCTCTTCCTTGGGCACCGCGCCGTCGTGCACGATCAACAGCGGCCGCAGCGGCCGGCTCGAATCGACCGAGACGACGATCGCATAGCGGTCGTTGGTCAGTTGCACGATCGACCCCGCAGGGTAGACCCCCATCAGGCGGATGAAGGCCTGCAGCACCTTGGGATCGAACCGGGCCTTGTGCTGCGCGAACAGCACCGACAGCGCCTCGTGCGGCGTGAGGGGGCCTGCGCCGCGCAGCGGGTTGCACATGCGGTCGTAATGGTTGACCAGTGCGAGCACCTGGCCCGCACGGCCCAGGTCGCCCGCCTTCAACCCGAGCGGAAAACCGCTGCCGTCGGCCATTTCGTGGTGCTGCGCGATGGCCGAGACCACGGCCCGGCCCAGGCCCATGCGCTGTGCCAGCACCACGGATTCGCCCACATGTGCCTCGTAGAGGGCCTGGTCGGCCGGGCCGAGGGCGGCGCTGGGCTGGGCCACATGCGGAGGCAGCGTGATCTTGCCCAGGTCGTGCAGCAGGGCCGCGACGCCGAGGTTGTTCAGGTCGTCGCCCTGCAACCCCAGGGCCTTGCCGAGCAGCAGGCCCAGCACGGTCACGTTGACGGAGTGCAGCGCGGCCCGCGTGCCGGCGCGCTCGGACAGCAGGCGGATGGCCGAATCGCCATTGGCCATGAGTTCGTCCACGCAGCCGGTGATCAGGGATTCGGTGGCCTTGCGCGCCTCGGCGGGGTCCTGCTCGGCGTGGAGTGCGAGGCGTTCGTAGATGCGGGTGGCCCGGGCGAAGCGCTCGTCGCACTGGGCCAGGGAGCGCCTCTGGGCTTCCAGCCGCGCCTGCAGCGAATCGGCCGGCTCGCCGCGCGGCAGCGGGCCCGGAGGGGCGGCGCCGGCACTTTCCGCAAGGCCGGCCGCCCCGTCTTCGCTGCGGCTTTCTTCAGAGGCCAGGGCCTCCTGCAACCCCGGATCGCTCTTGCCAGGCACCCAACGCACCTGCCCCAACCCGAGGGACACCAGGGTGCCGATCTGCTCACCCGACGCGATGCGGAAGCTGCTGACCGGGAACGGATGGTTCATCCAGCCCAGCTCCAGCTGGATGTACATGCCCACGCGCAGCCGGCCAACGTCGATGAGGAGGGAGTGGTTCACTTTCTGTAGCGAGGGTACGGGAGGTCGTGCGGAAACACCTCTCGTTCGTAACCATTATCACTACTTCATAAGCACTCGTTTCGGTCGCCCGGCAAAATTTCAGGCCCTATCGGCACCACATTTCCATAGGCTGGTGCCAGACGTCCATCCAGAGCGCCCAGGCCGCCACGGCTACCAGCAGCGCCCCTGCGGCCCGCGTACCCCACGTGGCGCGGGCCGCGTCCACGCGGCTGCGCAGGCGCCGCCAGGCCCAGGTCCCGCCCACCAGCCAGAGCATGCCGCCCACGCCGAAGGCGGCCATGGCCGCAGCCCCCCGCCAGGGGCTGCCCCCCAGGGCGGCCACCAGCAGCGCGGAATACAGCAGCCCGCAAGGCATCAGCGCCCAAGCCAGCCCGGCGGCCGCCACGCCCCCGGGCGCGCGGACCCGCGGGCCTATCCGGGCCCAGACGGCACGGCCCGCCCGCTCCACCCAGGCGGGTTGGCGGGCCTGCAACGCCATGAGCAGGCCCCAGGCCAGCATGCCCACATGCAGCAGTGTCCACACGGGTCGCAGCGCCGCGGATTGCTGCGTGAGCCATGCCAGGCGGTCCATGGCCAGCGCCGCAGCCGCCCCGGCCGTCGCGTAGCCTGCGAGCCTCGCCAGGTGAAAGTACGCCGTGCGCACGGCGGTGGCGGGCGGCGCCCCGCCCGGCGGCAGTGCAGCGCGGGCCGCGCCCCCGCCGCCCACCGGCACGGCCATCCACCGCACGGGGGCGCCTTCCGCGGCGGCGGACCGTCCCGGGCCGCCGATGAGCGCGGCGCAAGGTGCCGCGCACATGGCCAGACAATGGGGGCCGCCCGCCAGCCCCATGGCGAAGGCGGTCCAGACCAGGGCATCGGGCATGGACGGGTCCCGTTCAGATGATGCGGGAGAACCGCACGCGGTTGCGGTCGGCCTGCAGGTAGCGGTCGAACACCATGGCCACGCCGCGCACGAAGAACCAGCCCATGCCGGTCACCGAGATGCCGTCGTCTCCCACGGTGACGAGCCCCTGCTCCGCCATGCCCTCCAGCACCTCCATCTCCGCGGCGAAATACCGGCGGAAATCAATGAGCCAGGACTGCTCCATGGGCTCGAACAGCACTTCGCCCTGGCACATGAGGGCCATGATGACCGAGCGGCGCACGAGGTCGTCGCGCGTGAGTGCGAGCCCGCGCACCACCGGCAGACGCCCTTGGTTGATGAAGTCGTAGTACTCGTCGAGGGTCTTGGCGTTCTGGCTGTAGGTCGCGCCCACGCGCCCGATGGCAGATACCCCCAGGCCGATCAGGTCGCAATCGGGCTGCGTGCTGTAGCCCTGGAAGTTGCGGTGCAGACGCCCCTGCCGCTTGGCCACGGCCAGCGCGTCCCCGGGCAGCGCGAAGTGGTCCATGCCCACATACACGTAACCGGCTTCCCGGAATGCATTGAGCGAGCGCGACAGCATCGACACCTTGGCCGACGCCATCGGCAGCTCGGCGGCGACGATGCGCCGCTGGGGCTTGAAACGCTCCGGCAGATGGGCATAGGCATACAGCGCGATCCGGTCGGGCCGCAATTCGCCCACCTGCGCGAGCGTGCGGTCGAACGATTCGGGCGTCTGCCGCGGCAGGCCGTAGATCAGGTCCACGTTGATGGATTCGAAGCCCAGGCGGCGCGCCTCCTGCATGAGAGCAAACACCTGCTCGGCAGGCTGCACGCGGTGCACCGCCTTCTGCACTTCGGGGTCGAAATCCTGCACGCCGAAGCTGAGTCGGTTGAAGCCCATCTCCGCCAGCCGTGCGAGCCGGCCCGCATCCACCGTGCGCGGATCGATCTCGATCGAATATTCGCCGCCCGGCACCAGCGTGAAGCTGCGCCGCAGCATGCCCATGAGTTCCTGCAGGCCGCCGTCGCTCAGGAAAGTGGGGCTTCCGCCGCCGATGTGCAGCTGGCTCACCGCCTGTCCGGGTGCGCAGTGGGCCATGTGCAGATCGATCTCGCGGCTCAGGTAGCGCAGGTAGACGTCGGCCCGCTCCGGGTGGCGCGTGATGATCTTGTTGCACGCGCAGTAGTAGCACAGCGACTCGCAGAACGGGATGTGCACGTAGAGCGAAAGCGGCGCGGCCTTGGCCGCCGAGCCGAGCCTGCGCTGCTGGAGCGCCAGGACGTACTCGTCCGGGCCAAAGGCCTCCACGAACCGGTCCGCGGTCGGGTAGGAGGTGTAGCGGGGCCCTGGCACGTCGAAGCGACGCAAAAGCTCGGGTGTCACAGCATTCATGGTGCGCAATTCCTTCTCGAACCACAATGTGCCCCAGGTGCTGTCGCCCCGTCCTTGACGTGCGTCAAGCTTTCGGCCGCGCAGCGCTGCCACAATTGACCCATGACAGTTGCCAGCCATTTGCCCGTGCCCACTTCCCCTTCGAACCGCGGGCAGGCCACGGCCGGCGCGCTTGAAACGGAAGGCCGCTCATCCATGAATCCGCACACCATCAAGGTTGCCTGCTCCAACTGCAATCTGCGCGAACTCTGCATGCCCCTGGGCCTGAACGAGCAGCAGTTGCAGCGCATCGACGACATCGTCGCCACGCGCCGCAAGGTCAAGCGCGGCAGCACGCTGTTCCGCAACGGGGAGGCCTTCACGTCGCTCTTCGCCATCCGCACGGGCTTCTTCAAGACCTGCGTGGCCACCGAGGACGGACGTGACCAGGTCACGGGTTTCCAGATGGCGGGCGAGATCATCGGCCTGGACGGCATCGTGAGCGACCACCACACCTGCGACGCCGTGGCGCTGGAAGATGCCGAGGTGTGCGTGATGCCCTTCGACCGCATCGAAGAGCTGTCGCGCGAAGTCACGGCCCTGCAGCACCATGTCCACAAGATCATGAGCCGCGAGATCGTGCGCGAGCACGGCGTCATGCTGCTGCTCGGCAGCATGCGCGCCGAGGAACGCCTCGCGGCCTTCCTGCTCAACCTGGTGCAGCGCCTGCATGCGCGCGGCTTCTCGCAGTCGGAACTGGTCCTGCGCATGACGCGCGAGGAAATCGGCAGCTACCTCGGCCTCAAGCTGGAGACCGTGAGCCGCACCTTCTCGAAGTTCGTGGAAGAAGGCATCGTGGAAGTGAAGCAGCGCCACGTGCGCATCCTGGACCCCGACGCCCTCAAGCGCATCGTGAACAGCCAAGCCTGCCACTGACGCGCCGGCGAAAGCGCGGCATCGAACCGTAGCGGGCAAGCCACCTTCCGGACGACGCGCGCCTTCATCAGCTCACTGGGAGAACTTGCCGCACTCGAGCGGCCGCTCGCCCGTGGGCACCGGGCAGCGGTTGAGCTCGAACGGCGACATCGACAGCAGCGTGGTCAGCGCGCCCGACAGCATCGTGAGCGCCCAGAACACGAAGAACGCCACCGTGTACACGCCGTCGCGCGACAGCGTGAGCGGCTGGTCGAACCAGTGAAGCGCTTCCGGATCCACGAAGGCGAAAACCACCATCTCGATCAGGCCGGCCACCAGGAAGGCGGGCCAGGCGATCCACATCAAGCGTTGAGTCCTCATTGCGATCTGCTCCTTGGCTGTCTGTCTGTACCGGGGCCGCCGCGAACGGCACCAGCACCCTGGAATGCGGATGGCGGCACCGCCGCCCCGCGAGGATGCCGTCACCCTGGGGAACCCCTCAGCGCGGCCGGTCTTGCGCCGGCGTGGCGGCGTGGTTGCGGGCCTTCATCGCCGGCGCCATGCCGTCGCTGCCCGCGCGCTCCAGCGTGCGGTTGATCTCGATGCCACGGCGGTAGTAGTCCTCCGCCAGCACGGGATCGGGCTTGCTGACCGCCAGCCACGCGGTGGCGAGGCCTGCCACGACCACCACGGCTGGTCCCGCGATCACGAGCCACACGTGGCCGAATTTCCACCAGGGCTGCGGGGCCACGCCGGCCGATGGGGAGGATTGCTGTGTCATCACGAACTCCTTCGTTTCGTCATCACGGCCCCATCACACCATGCGGTGACGGGGCACACCATACTGGGTAACACCAACCGGTGCCGCGTCACCGCGGCACGAGGAAGATCGACTTTTCACGGACATGGGCGCCGGCATCCAGCGCCTCGATATCGAACGCCACCGTGTGCGATCCCGGAGGGGCCGATCCGTAAGGGATCTGCAGGCGCACGGCCACCCAGCGCGACTGCGCGGCGGCGATGTCCACCTCGGGTTCGGAGGCCACGGCAACGCCCTCCAGCCCGGAGGCCGAGATGCGGTAGCGCTGCGGTGCCTCGGTCGCATTCATGATCTGCAGGCGGTAGACGTTCTCCAGCCGCCCGCCCGCCACGATGCGCGACAGCGCCGCGCGGTCGCGCACCACGTCCACCTTGAGTGGCGTACGCACCATGAGGCTCGCGAGCATGCCCACGCACAGCGCCACCAGCACCGCGGTGTAGATCAGCACGCGCGGGCGCAGCACGCGCCGCAGCATCTGCGACTGGGTCCAGCGGTTCGCCACGCCGTTCTGCGTGGAGTACCGGATGAGGCCGCGCGGATACTTCATCTTGTCCATCACGGTGTTGCAGGCATCCACACAGAGGCCGCAGCCGATGCACTCGTACTGCAAGCCGTTGCGGATGTCGATGCCCACCGGGCAGACCTGCACGCACAGCGTGCAATCGATGCAGTCGCCCAGGCCCTTGGCGCGGTGGTCCACCGACTTGCTGCGCGGGCCGCGCGGCTCGCCGCGCAGCTCGTCGTAGGTGACGACCAGGGTGTCCTTGTCGAACATGGCGCTCTGGAAGCGCGCGTACGGGCACATGTACTTGCAGACCTGCTCGCGCAGGAATCCTGCGTTGCCGTAGGTGGCGAAGCCGTAGAAGACCACCCAGAAGAGCTGCCAGGAGCCCTGCAGCGCGAGCAGCTCGGCGCCCAGTTCACGGATGGGCACGAAGTACCCGACGAAGGTGAACCCCGTCCAGGCCGACACCCCGATCCAGAGGAACTGCTTGAGACTCTTCTTGCGCACCTTCTCGAACGTCCACGGGCCGTTGTCCAGCCGCAGCCGCGCACTCCGGTCGCCTTCGACCTTGTGCTCGATCCACATGAACATCTCGGTGTAGACGGTCTGCGGGCAGGCGAAGCCGCACCACAGCCGGCCGGCCACGGCCGTGAAGAGAAACAGCGAAAGGGCCGAGATGATCAGCAACCCCGTCAGGTAGATGAAATCCTGCGGGTAGAGCACCAGCCCGAAGATGTAGAAGCGCCGCGCACCGAGGTCGAACAGCACCATCTGCCGCTGGCCCCACTCCAGCCAGGGCAGGCCGTAGAAGACCAGTTGCGTGAGAAAGACCATGGCCCACCGCCAGCGCGCGAACACGCCGGAGATGGACCGCGGGTAGATCTTCTTCTGGGCCTCGTAGAGCGAGACGACTTCGGCCTGGGCCGATGCGCCGTCCGCCGGCACGGGTGAGATCGGAATGACCTTGCGTGGCTTCCCGTCAGGTGGCTTCATGGTGGGTCTGCTTTGTCGCTGGCCGGTCGTCTTGTCGAAAGTTCTTCCGCAGGGGCGGCGCGCCGGCCGGCACCGCCCCGCAGGATGCGTTCAGCGGCTCAGCGCACCGCCGTGCCGCCGGCGCCCGGCTTGTTGGACAGGCCCCAGACGTAGGCGGCGAGCACGCCGATCTGCGCTTCGGTCAGCTTGTCGGCCTGGGCCGGCATCTGGTTCACCTTGCCGTTGTTGATCATGGACACGATGGCGGCCTCGCCCCATCCGTGGAGCCAGATGTCGTCGGTCAGGTTGGGCGCGCCCAAAGCGGTGTTGCCCTTGCCGTCCATGCCGTGGCAGGCGGCGCAGGCTGTGAACTTCGCCTTGCCCAGCGAGGCCCGCAGCGAGTCGTGCGGGCTGCCCGAAAGGCTCAGCACGTAGTGCGCGAGGTTGCGCACCTCTTCGGGCGTCCCCACGGCGGCCGCCATGGGAGGCATGGTGCCGATGCGGCCCTTCTCCAGCGTCTCGCGGATGTTGGCGGGCGCACCGCCGTGCAGCCAGTCGTTGTCGGCCAGGTTGGGAAATCCCTTGCTGCCGCGTGCGTCGGAGCCGTGGCACTGTGCGCAGTTGTTCATGAAGAGGCGCTCGCCGATGGCCATGGCCTCGGGGTCGGCAGCCGCCTGCTCGGTGGTCATCGCGGCGAAGCGTGCATAGAGCGGCTCCAGTTCCGCCTTGGCCTTGGCCATCTCGGCCTCGTACTCGCCGCGCTGCGACCAGCCGAGCTGGCCGGTGAAGCGGCCCAGGCCTGGATAGGCGGCCAGGTAGCCCAGGCCGAACACGATGGTGATGACGAACAGCCACATCCACCAGCGCGGCATGGGGTTGTCCATCTCGGTGAGGTCGCCGTCCCAGACGTGGCCGGTCGTGTTGTCCGCGCGCGGCACGGCCTTCTTGCGCGAGGTGATCCACAGCAGGAGGAGGCACCCGACGATGCCGACGATGGTCAGTCCGGCGACGTACACCGACCAGAAGTTGTGGGTGAAGTCACTCATGGTTCTTCTCGTTCTTGAAAGAGTTCAGGGGAGCGTCCTGCTCGGCGAACGGCAGTTGTGCCGCTTCGTCGAAGCGGGCCCGGTTGCGGCGAGAGAACGCCCAGACCAGGATCCCGATGAAGCAGGCGAAGGAGACCAGCGTGGCGATGATGCGCACCGTGGTGATGTCCATGGCCGTCTCCCGTTACTTGAGTGCACGCCCCATGACCTGCAGATAGGCCACGAGCACGTCCATCTCGGTCTTGCCCTTCACCTCGGCGGCCGCACCGTCGATCTGCTCGTCGGTGTAGGGCACGCCCACGGTGCGCAGCGCCTTCATGCGGGGTGCCGCGACGGCAGGGTCCACCGCGGTCTTTTCCAGCCAGGGGTAGGCGGGCATGTTGGACTCGGGCACCACGTCGCGCGGATTGTTCAGGTGGATGCGGTGCCACTCGTCGCTGTACTTTCCGCCCACGCGGTGCAGGTCGGGGCCCGTGCGCTTGCTGCCCCACTGGAACGGGTGGTCGTACACGAACTCGCCGGCCACCGAGTAGTGGCCGTAGCGCAGCGTCTCGGCGCGGAAGGGGCGGATCATCTGCGAATGGCAGTTGTAGCAACCCTCGCGCAGGTAGATGTCGCGGCCGAGCAGTTGCGTGGCCGTGTACGGCTGCACGCCGTTCACCGGCTCGGTGGTGGACTTCTGGAAGAACAGCGGAACGATCTCCGCGAGACCGCCCACGGCAACCACCAGCACGATCAGCACGATCATGAGGAAGTTGTTGGTCTCGATCTTCTCGTGGGAGAAACCGGTGGAAGCTTTGGTGTTGTCGGACATGAATGCGCTCCTCGGGTTTCAGGCGTGGGCCGGGCCCACGACCGGGATCTGCACCTTGACCGAGCGGCCGGCCATGGCGGTCTTCCAGACGTTCCAGGCCATCACCAGCATGCCGCCCAGGTACAGCAGACCGCCGGAGAAACGGATGACGTAGAACGGATAGGTGGCTTTCACGCTTTCCACGAAGGTGTAGGTGAGCGTGCCGTCGGCATTGACCGCGCGCCACATCAGGCCCTGCATGACGCCGGCGATCCACATCGCGGCGATGTAGAGCACGATGCCGATGGTGGACAGCCAGAAATGCAGCTCGATCGCCTTGATGGAGTGCATCTTTTCGCGGCCGAACAGGCGCGGCACGAGGTAGTAGAGCGAGCCCATGGTGATGAGGCCGACCCAGCCGAGCGCGCCGGCGTGCACGTGGCCCACGGTCCAGTCGGTGTAGTGGCTCAGGGCGTTGACGGTCTTGATGGACATCATCGGGCCCTCGAACGTGGCCATGCCGTAGAACGACAGCGACACGATCAGGAAGCGCAGGATGGGGTCTTCGCGCAGCTTGTGCCAGGCGCCCGAGAGCGTCATCACGCCGTTGATCATCCCGCCCCAGCTGGGTGCCAGCAGGATGAGGGAGAACACCATGCCCACGGACTGCGTCCAGTCGGGCAGCGCGGTGTAGTGCAGGTGGTGGGGACCCGCCCACATATAGGTGAAGATCAGCGCCCAGAAGTGCACGATCGACAGGCGGTACGAGTACACCGGGCGGCCGGCCTGCTTCGGAATGAAGTAGTACATCATTCCCAGGAACCCGGCCGTGAGGAAGAAGCCCACGGCATTGTGGCCGTACCACCACTGGACCATGGCGTCCTGCACGCCCGCATAAGCCGAATAGCTCTTCATCCAGCCCGCAGGAACTTCCGCGCTATTGACCACGTGCAGCAGCGCCACCGCCAGGATGAACCCGCCGAAGAACCAGTTGGCCACGTAGATGTGGCGCACGCGGCGCTTGCCCACGGTGCCGAAGAACACGATGGCATAGGACACCCACACCAGCGTGATCAGGATGTCGATGGGCCACTCCAGCTCGGCGTACTCCTTGCCGGTGGTGTAGCCCAGCGGCAGGCTGATGGCCGCGGCCACGATGACCGCCTGCCATCCCCAGAACGTGAACGACGCGAGCCGGCCTGCGAAGAGACGGACCTGCCCCGTGCGCTGCACCACGTAGTAGCTGGTGGCGAACAGCGCGCAGCCGCCGAACGCGAAGATCACCGCGTTGGTGTGCAGCGGCCGCAGGCGGCCATAGCTGAGCCAGGGGATGCCGAAGTTGAGTTCGGGCCAGGCGAGCTGCGCGGCGATGATCACGCCCACCAGCATGCCAACCACGCCCCACACGACGGCC
Organism: Acidovorax sp. NCPPB 4044; assembly: GCF_028069655.1. Lineage (NCBI taxonomy): Bacteria > Pseudomonadati > Pseudomonadota > Betaproteobacteria > Burkholderiales > Comamonadaceae > Acidovorax > Acidovorax sp. NCPPB 4044. Next base: position 1,083,183 of record NZ_JAMCOS010000001.1, on the reverse strand, counting down.
ATGATTGAAAACTGCCGCACGACCGTGTCGTTGTAGTGCGCGGCATTCGAGACAGAAGAATCCATCGGGCACCTCTTTATATTGCTTACAAATTTTGACGAGGGGGGAACGGAAAGCCTTTGACGAACGTCAATCGTCCCGAAGAATGCGTTCGCCTTCCTGCTCGACGTTCTCGAATTGGCCACGGTCGATGGCCCACCAGAGCCCGACGAGGATGAGCAGCACGAGCACGACCGACAAAGGGATCAGCAGGTACAGGATGTCCATCACACGGCTCCCAGGCGGGGCTGCGCGGCAGGGGCTGTGGGTTGCCCAGGTACGGCAGTCCGTGCGGCGCGCGCAAGCCGGGCGGCGTTCGCCACCACCAGCAGCGAGCTGAGCGCCATCCCGAGGCCGGCGAGCCAAGCCGGCATCCAGCCCACCACGGCCAGCGGCACGCACAGCGCGTTGTAGGCGGCAGCCCAGGCAAGGTTCTGCCGCACCACGCGCAACGTGCGGCGCGCCAGTTGCACGCTGCGCTCCACCAGCGCCAACTGGTCTCCCATCACCACGAAGTCGGAGCGCGACCGCGCCAGCGGCACCGCCCGCCCGAACGCGAACGACACGTGCGCGCCGGCGAGCACGGGCCCATCGTTGAGCCCGTCGCCCACCATCGCCACGCGGCGGCCCTCGGCCTGCAAGGCCCGCATGCGCGCGAGCTTGTCGTGCGGAGAGCAGTTGCCGCGGGCGGTATCGATGCCCGCGCTCGCGGCCACGCGCGCCACGGCCTCGGCCCGGTCTCCGGACAGCAGCTCGACCGCAACGCCGGCCGCGCGCAGGCGGTGCACCACGCCTGCGGCATCGGCCCGCAGGTCTTCGCGCCAATCGAAACGCGCCACTTCGGCCGGCCAGCCGGTACCTGCGGCACCGCTGCCGCCCTCCTCCACCGGCTCGGCGCACAGCGAGACCTGCTGGACGCCGGATTCCACGGGGCCCTGCGGCTTGCCCAGGCGCAGCGTGGCCGGCGCGCGCCGGCCTTCGGCATCGACCACGCGGGCCACCAGCCCCTGGCCGGCCACCTCGCGCACATCGCTCAACCGCCACCGCGCAGCCGTGCCCGGCAATGCACCGGCCGCCTCCACGAGCGCGCGCGAGAGCGGATGCAGCGAATGCCGCGCCAGCGCCGCGGCCAGCGCCAGGGCCTCCGCGTGCGAGAAACCCTCTGCGGGGTGCACCGCGGCGATCCCGATGCCGTCGCGCGTGAGCGTGCCCGTCTTGTCGAACACCACCGTGTCCACCGCGGCCAGCGCTTCCAGGCCCTGCAGGTTGCGCACCAGCACGCCTTCGCGGGCCAGCGCACCCGCGGCCGTGAGCATGGCCACCGGCGTGGCCAGCGACAGCGCGCAGGGGCAGGTCACGATGAGCACGGCCACTGCGACCATGAGCGCATGCTCTGGGTCGCGCGGCCACCACCAGGCGGCGGCCAGCCCCGCAGCCACGAGCACGCCGACGAGGAAGGGCCGTGCGATGCGGTCCGCCAGCTGCGCGAGGCGGGGCTTCTGCGCGGAAGCCGCCTCCATCAGGGCCACGATCTCGGCAAAGCGCGTGGTGCCGCCCACGCGCTCCACGCGCACTTGCACCGGCGAGCGCAGGTTGTAGCTGCCCGCGGCCACCGTGGCGCCTTCGCCCCGGGGCAATGGCGTCGATTCGCCCGTGAGCAGCGCCTCGTCCACCTGCGTGCTGCCGCGCTCGATGCAGCCATCGGCCGGGAAGGCCTCGCCCGGCAGCACGCGGATGCGGTCGCCCGCAGCCAGCCGGCGCACCGCCACGCGCGTGAAGACACCGTCCTCGCCGCGCCGCTCCACGCTGTCGGGCAGCCGGTTCATCACCGCTTCGAGCGCCCCTGCCGTGCGGTCGCGCAGGCGCCCTTCCAGCCACCGCCCCGTGAGCAGGAAGAACACGAACATGGTGAGCGAGTCGTAGTAGACCTCGCGCCCGAAGATGCCGGACGGCTCGAAGGTGCCCGCCGTGCTGACGACGAAGGTGATGCCCATGCCCAGCGCCACGGGCAGGTCCATGCTCACGCGGCGCAGCCGCAGGTCGCGCAGGGCGCTCGAAAAGAACGGCCCGCACGAGAAGATCATCATCGGCAGCGTGATGACCCAGGACGCCCAGCGCAGCAGCCGCTCCATCTCGGCGGAAAGATCGCCGGGCTGGGCCACGTACGCGGGCCACGCGTACATCATCACCTGCATCATGCAGAAGCCCGCCACCAGCCAGCGCCACAGCGCCTTGCGGCCCTCGCGGCGGCGCTGCTCACGAGCGAGCGCATCCATGGCCGGCAGCGCGGGATAGCCAGCACGCGCCACTGCGGCCATCCAGCCCGAGGGGCGAACCCGCCGCGCATCCCACACCACTCGGGCGCGGTGCGTGGCCGCACTCACCTCGGCCTGCAGCACGCCGGGCACGCCGCGCAGCGCGTCTTCCACGGTGAGCGCGCAGGCCGCGCAATGCATGCCGCCCAGCACCACATGCGATTCCCAGATGCCGGCTGCCGGGTCTTGCGCCGCACTGCCGGGTGCGCCCTCCTGCAGGGGCCGGGGCCGGCCGAAGGCGGGCCACTCCTGCGGATCGTCGAGCAGCTCGGACGCCGCCCCAGGGTCGGCCGGCGGCAGGGGCACGGAGGTTTCGGACATCATGGCCTGGAGGCTAGGCTTCATCGCCCTGGCCCACATTGACCCATGTCAAGACATCGGCCGCAGCGGCGCCCTAACCTGTCGGCACCGCCATCGCCCGGTTGCGACGGGCGGCCCCTGGATTCCAAGCCCCGAGGAGGTTACCGATGCCCTACCAGCGCATTCTCATTGCCACCGATGGTTCCGATCTGTCCGCCAAGGCGGTGGAGCATGGGCTCTGCCTCGCCCGGCTCGCGGGCGGCCAGGCCATGGTGCTCAAGGTCGTGCCGCGCTATCCGCGCAGCTATTTCGAGGGCGGATCGCCCGTGGATGCCGCAGAGGCGCGCCGCATCGAAGGCGAATGGGCCGCGCAGGCCCAGGCACTGGTGGACGGCATCCGTGCGCAGGGCGCAGCCCAGGGTGTGAAGGTGAAGGCGCTGGTCGCCAAATCGGACCTGGTGGCCGAGGCCATCATCGCGGCAGCCACCAAGCAGCGGTGCGACCTGATCGTGATGGCATCGCACGGCCGCAAGGGCCTCAAGCGCCTGCTGCTGGGCAGCGAGACGCAGCATGTGCTGACGCACTCGCAGGTGCCGGTGCTCGTGCTGCGCTGACGCAGGGCCGCCCGTTCAGTGGTTGCCCAGGTAGAGCTGCGCCATGCGCTGGTCTTCCAGCAGGCCGCACGCGGGCCCGCTCAGCACACAGCGCCCCTGGTCGAGGATGTAGCCCTGCTGGCTGATGGTGAGCGCCTGGCGCGCGCGCTGCTCCACCATGAGCACGGCCACGCCGGCCGCTGGCAGCGTCTGCACCATGTCGAACACCTTGCCCACGAGCGAGGGCGCCAGCGCGGCCGTGGGCTCGTCCAGCACCATGATGCGCGGCGAAGGCATCAGCGCGCGGGCAAAAGCCAGCTGCTGGCGCTCTCCGCCCGAGAGGTTGCTGGCGGGCTGCGGCAGGCGCTCCATCAGCGCGGGAAAGTCGGCCAGCACCGCGTCCATGCGGCGCTTGACGTGGGGCACGCCGCGCACCACCAGCAGGTTCTCGCGCACGGTGAGCGAGGGAAAGACGTTGGCCACCTGCGGCACGTAGGCCAGGCCCGCGTCGAAGCGGTCCTCGGCCGGCAGGCGGGTGATGTCGCGCCCGTCCAGGTGGATGCGGCCCTCCACGCGCGGCAGCAGGCCCAGCAGCGCCTTCACCAGCGTGGACTTGCCCGCGCCGTTGGTGCCGGCAATGGTGACGATCTGCCCCGGCGCCACCGACAGGTCGATGCCGTGGATGATGTCCACGTCCGAATACCCCCCGCGCAGCTGCCCGATCTGCAGCAGATTGCGTGCTTCGCTCATACCACCCCCCCCATGTAGGCTTCCTGCACGCGCGGGTCGTCCAGCACGGTGTGCGGGTCGCCCTCGGCCAGGATGCGGCCCCGGTCCATCACGATCATCCGGTGCGACAGCGCCTTGAGCGCCTGCAGGTGGTGCTCGATCACGATGAAGGCGATTCCGCGGTCCTGCAGTTCGCGCACGCGGTCGCAGATTTCTTCGATCAGCACCGGGTTCACCCCGGCGAAGGGTTCGTCGAGCAGGATGCAGCGCGGGTCGAGCATGAGCACGCGGCCCAGTTCCACCAGCTTCTTCTGCCCGCCCGACAGCCCCCCGGCCGGCTCGTCGCGCACGCGCGCCAGGTTCAGGAACTGCAGGATGCCATCGGCCTTGGCGGCCAGCTGCGCCTCGTGCGCACGCAGGCTGCGGGTCTGGAAGAAGGCATTCAACAGCCGCTCGCCCTGCGGGTTGGCGGCCGCGGCCATGAGGTTCTCGTGCACCGTCAGGCTCTTGAACTCCCGCGGGATCTGGAAGGTGCGCACCAGGCCCATGCGCGCACGCCGGTACGGCGGCACGCGGGTGATGTCCTGCCCGCCGAACATGATGCGCCCCAGGTCGGCCGGCTGCTGGCCCGCGATGGCCGCGAACAGCGTGCTCTTGCCGGCGCCGTTGGTGCCGGCGATGCCCAGGATCTCCCGGTCGGCCAGCTGCAGCGATACGCCGTCCACGGCCTTGAAGCCGCCGAACAGCCGGGTCACGGATTCCACGTTGAGCATGCTCATTTCGCCTTGCCTCCGAACAGGCCGTGGGGCCGGTAGAGCGTCACCAGGATCAGCGCCAGCCCCACGGCCGCCAGCCGCAGGCTCGCCATGCCCACCTCCGACACGCCCGGCACCCAGTCCTTGGCGAAGCGCGAGCCCTCCAGGAAGACCATCAGCAGCAGCGAACCGAACATGGCGCCGCGCACCGAGCCCGACCCGCCCATGACGAGCCCCATCCACACATAGAACGTGATGAGCGGTATGAACTGCTCCGGCGTGATGAAGGTGATGAAGTGCGCGTAGAACGCGCCTGCCACGCCGGCCAGCGCCGCCCCCAGCATGAACACCTGCACCTTGAAGCGGGCCGGGTCCTTGCCCAGCGCCGACAGCGCGGCCTCGTCGTCGCCGATGGCCTTGAGCAGGCGCCCGAAGGGGCTGCGCGTGAGCCGCACGGTGCCCCAGCACACCAGGCCCACGATCACGGCCAGCACCGTGAAGATGGCCACGTCGGACAGGCCGCCGCCCCACCCCGCGAACAGCTTGGGCAGGCCCGGCAGGCCCTGCACGCCCTTCGTCAGCCAGCTTTCCTGCTGGATGGTGATGCGCACGGCCTCGGAGAAGCCGAGCGTGACGATGGCCAGGTAGTCGTCGCGCAGCCGCAGCGACAGGAGGCCGATGGGCAGCGCCAGCAGGCCCGACAGCACGCCCGCCGCGATGAAGCACACCACCAGGGGCACGCCCTGGAGCGACAGCAGCCCCGAGGTGTAGGCCCCCACGGCGAAGAACGCCACCACGCCGAAGTTCACGAGCCGGGTCAACCCGAACTGCAGGTTCAGGCCCAGGGCCAGCAGGCAGTAGATGAGCGCGACGATGCCGATGGCACAGAGATAAGCAATCATGGATCGGCCTCCTTCAGCGCACCAGTTGCACGCGGCCCAGGATGCCGGCGGGGCGCAGCAGCAGCACCAGCGCCAGCACCAAGAACGACAGCACGAGCTTGTACGACGGCCCCAGCAGCGGCACCGACAGCTCCTGCACCACGCACAGCAGCAACGCGCCCAGCACGGCACCCAGCGGGCTGCCGATGCCTCCGAGCACCATCGCGGCGAACGCGGGGATCAGGCTCTCCCACCCCATCTCGGGCGTGACGATGGCCTTCATGCCCAGCAGCACCCCGCTGATGGAAGACAGCGCGCCCACCAGCAGCCACAGGCACAGCATCAGCCCACCGGCCCGGATGCCGCTGGCGCGCGCCAGGTCGGCGCTGTCGGCCACGGCGCGCAGCTGGCGACCGAAGCTGGTGCGGTAGATCAGCACGAACACCACCAGCAGGCAGGCCGCGGCGATGGCCGCGATGAGCAGGTCGGTCGGCAGGATGCGGATGCCGCCGAAGTTCCACGCGCGCACCAGCGGCATGTCGAAGGTGCGCTGGTCGTGCCCGGCAAAGAACGAGATCAGGCTGCGCAGCAGGAAGCCCAGCCCGATGGCCGCCAGCATGGAGGCCACCATGGGCCGCCCCGCCAGCTTGCGGAAGATCAGCTGGTACGACCCGGCCGATACGGCGGCCGTGGTGGCCACGCTCGCCAGCGCGGCCAGCCAGAGCGGCACGCCGCCCAGCATCTGCACGGCCACGGCCGCATAGGCCCCCGTGGTGAGCAGGTCGCCGGTGGCCGCATTGGGAAAGCGGTTGACACCCATCACCAGCGTCATGGCCAGCGCGGGCAACGCCACCACCAGGCCTTCGATCAATCCGTTGATCAACAGGTTTGCGAAATCGATCCAGGTCATTGCGTCATCTCGTGCAGGTCCCGCCTTGGCGAATGAAGGCCGCGGGCGCCGCCACCGGCGCGCACGCGGCATGCGCGATCACATCGTGATCGACACCACGTCGCGGCGCACCAGTTGTCCTTTCTCGATGACGAACACGCCGAAATCGGGCGTGGCATCGCCGAACTTGTCGAAGTCGAGCTTGCTGGAGGCGCCCTCGTAGTTCACCTTGGCCTTCTTGCCGAGCTGCGCCTTGCCTTCGGCGAACGAATACACGGCGGTGCCGGGCGCATTCGAGACCTCGCGCAGCCTGGCGTTGACCTGTTCCACCGTGGCCTTGGGGCCGGCTGCTTCCATGGCCAGCGCGAGCGAGATCACCATGTCGTAGGCCATGGCGGCATAGATGTTGGTGGAGGCCGCCTTGCCGGTGGCCTTGGTGAAGGCGGCGTCGAACTGCGCGTACGACGTGCTCTTCTCGTTGGAGACGGTCTCCACCGAGATGATGCCCTCGCACACCTCGGGGCCCAGGGCCTTCACGAGATCGGGATTGGCCGCCCAGCCGGGAATGACCCATTTGTTGTCCGCGCCGGACTGGAACCATTCGCGCAGGATGATGGTGGTGTCGGGCAGGTAGGAGCCCATCACGATCACGTCGGGCTTGGCCGCCAGGATCTTCTGCAATTCGCTCCGGTAGCTGGGGCGGCTGGGCTCGTACGTGACGTGCGCCGCCACTTTGCCGCCGCGCTTCTCCCACACCCGCGTGAAGCCCTCCACGTTGCCCAGGCCGGAGGCGTTGTTGAAGGCCATGGTGGCGGGGCGCTTGAAGCCGCGCTTGGCGCAGATCTCGGCGAAGGCCGCGCCGAAGCGGTCGTTGGTGGCCTGGAAGCGCCACACCAGGTCCCTGGTGTCCAGCGTGGAGATGGCCGGCGCACCCGAGACGTTCATCTGGACGATGCCCGCCGCCTCGGTGAGCGGCATCACGGCCAGCGTCACGCCCGAGGCCCAGGTGCCCAGCACGGCCTGCACCTTGTTCACTTCGATGAGCTTCTTGGCGGCCAGCACCGCCGCATCGGGCTTGGTCTGGTCGTCTTCCGTGAAGAGTTCGAGCTTGCGCCCGCCCGCGCCGCCGGCCGCATTCACTTCGTCCACCGCAAGGCGGATGGCCTGTTGCATGCCCGGGCCGTAGGGGCTGCCCGCGCCGGTGATGGGCGTGAGCGAGCCGATGCGGAACACCTCGCCTTGCTGGCTGAAGCCAATGGAGGGAAGGCACTGCAGGGCCGCTGCGGCGGCGCCGAGCTTGACGAAATTTCTACGTTGCATGGTGGTCTCCGGTCGGATCGGGTCTGGGGGTGGATGTCAGAGCGTGTTTTTCACGAAGGCGCCGTCCTTGACGATGGCGCGGATGCGCTCTCCCTGGTTCAGCAGGCAGGCGATGTCGGTGAGCGGGTTGCCGTCCACCAGCAGCAGATCGGCGATGGCGCCAGGCGTGACTTCGCCGATCTGCCCTTGCTGGCCCAGGATCTCGGCGCCGATCAGCGTGGCCTGCTGCAGCACCGGTCCGTTGCCCAGCACGTCGGCGCGCAGGCGCAGTTCGTCGGCCTGCAGGTAGTGGGTCTCGGCCAGCAGGTCGCTGCCCAGGCCCATCTTCACGCCGGCCCTGGCCAGGATCTCGATGGCCTGCCGGCCCTGCCCGCGCACCGATTCGATCTTGGCGATGGAGACGGCCGGCAGGCCGTAGCGCTCGCCCTCGGTGGCCAGGCCCTCGTAGGTGATCAGCGTGGGCACCATGAAGGCGCCGGCCTCGGCCATCAGGTCGGCCGTGGGCGCATCGACCAGGTTGCCGTGCTCGATGGTGCGCACGCCGCAGCGCACCGCACGGGCGATGGCGCGCGGGGTATAGGCATGCGCCATCACGTAGGTGTTGGCGTTGGAGGCTTCCTCGACGATGGCGCGCAGCTCGGCCTCGGAATAGCCCAGGTTGTTGATCGGATCGTTGGGCGAGGCCACGCCGCCGGAGGCCATGACCTTGATCTGCGTCGCGCCCTTGAGGATTTCCTCGCGCACCGCCAGGCGGCAGGCATCCACGCCATCGACCACGCGGCCGATGTTGCCCAGCTTGTAGGCGCACGAACACACGTCCAGGTCGTCGTTGCGCTGGCGGAAGTCCGCATGGCCGCCGGTCTGCGACAGCGCCTTGCCCGCGGGGAAGATGCGCGGGCCCTGCACCAGTCCCGTGCGCACCGCTTCGGCGAGCGACCAGTCGGCGCCGCCCGCATCGCGCACCGAGGTGAAGCCGCGGTCGAGCATGCCCCGCATGATGGGCAGCGAGCGCAGCATGGTGAACACGTTCGGCATCTTCGCCACCGTGCCCAGGTTGAACGACGACGCCACCACGTGCACGTGGCAATCGATCAGGCCGGGCATGAGGGTCATGCCCTTCGCATCGATCGACGTGGCGCCTGCGGGCGCCTGCAGTCCGGCGCCCACGGCGGCGATGCGCCCGCCCTCCACCAGGACCGAAAGGCCGGGGCGCAGGGTGAGCGTGTGCACGTCCAGGACGTGGCTGTTTTCGATCAGCAAAGAGGTCATGCGGCAGGTCGGTGGAACAGGGCGGCGGTTCTCAAATACTCATGGGGCTGGCTGCAGCGCGGCGCTGCGGGCAACCCCGCCCGGATTCGGTGCACGCCACCATTTCCGAGCGAGAGGAACTGACTTACGGGTGTCATCGAGTGCATTTATCGGGCCAATCCTGTGCTGCCGCAATGCCTAAAATCTCACCATCCCATGACCTGTGCTCATACCCCCTGTGCGCCGCCTCTGTCCCACCATTTCCGAATTGAACGCTTTCCACTCCGCGGCAAAACACCTCGCGTTCACGATGGCTGCGCGCGAGCTGTGCGTGACGCAGAGCGCCATCAGCCGCCACATCGCATCGCTGGAGGACTACCTGGGCCAGAAGCTCTTCATCCGCAAGGCGAACGGGCTGGAGCTCACCGATGCGGGCGCCACCTACCTGAACGCCACGCGGCCGGCGATGGCGGCGCTGGAATCGGCCACGGCGCAGCTCATGTCGTATGGCGGGAGCGGCGGTGCGCTCAACTTCTCGGTGCCGCCCACCTTCGCGGCGCAGTGGCTCTTCCCCCGGCTGGGGCACTTCAAGCGCACGCTGCCGCAGGTGTCGCTGAACTTCGTGCGCTACCAGCACGCCCACGATTTCGCGGTGCCGCACGAGTTCGACGCGGCCATCCAGTACGGGTACGGCAACTGGCCCAGTGCCAACGCGCGCTACCTGATCGGCAAGGAAACCAGCATCGTCTGCAGCCCGCAGCTGCGCGATGCGCTGCCGCTGCGCACCCCGCAGGACCTGCAGCACGCCACGCTGCTGCAGCACATCGAGGTGCCGCTCGCCTGGCACGACTGGATGGAGGCCCACGAGTGCGACACCAGCGGCAGCCGCTTCGGGCCGGGCTTCAACCTCTATTCGCTCATCATCCGGGCCGCGGTGTCGGGCTTCGGCGTGGGCATCGTCCCCACCTGCCTGGTGGAGGATGAACTGCAGGCCGGCTCACTGGTGGAGCCGCTCGGGCGGCGGTTCGAAAGCCCGCTGGGCTACTACCTTTGCGCGCCCACGGCCCGCACCAACCTCTCGGTCTACAAGCTCGTGGCGGCCTGGCTGGAGCATTGCTGCAGCCACGGCACGGCGCATGGGGGCAGCGACGCGGCCGCGGCGTGCATCTTCTGCACCGGGGAGCCGGCCTGACCGGAGGCAGGGCCCGCCAGGGCTCAGCCGAACAACCCCTTGTGCTGGTCGCGCAGCAGGTTCTTCTGCACCTTGCCCATGGTGTTGCGCGGCAGCTCGGTGGTGACGAAGCAGCGCTTGGGCACCTTGAAGTTGGCGAGCCGCGCCTTGAGCGCGGCGACGATCGCGTCGCCGTCGAGCTGCGCACCCGGCTTGGGGATCACCACCGCCACGCCCACCTCGCCGAAGTCCGGATGCGGCACGCCCACCAGCGCGCTCTCCGCCACGCCGGGCATGTCGTTGATGTAGCCCTCCACCTCGGCCGGGTAGACGTTGTAGCCGCCCGAGATGATGAGGTCCTTGCTGCGCCCCACGATGTGCACGTAGCCGCGCGCATCGGTGCGGCCCACGTCGCCGGTCTTGAACCAGCGGCCGCCCTGCGCGTCGGTGGCGAACTCCTCCTTGGTCTTCTCGGGCATGCGCCAGTAGCCCTGGAACACGTTCGGGCCCTGCACCTGGATGTTGCCGATCTCCTCGGCGGGCACGGCCTCGCCGGCATCGTCCACCACGCGCAGGCCCACGCCGGGGAGCGGGAAGCCGACGGTGCCGCCGCGGCGCTCGTCCTGGCCGCCGTGGCGCGCATCCGCGGCGTATGGGTTGGAGGTGAGCATGATGGTCTCGCTCATGCCGTAGCGCTCCAGGATGGTGTGGCCCGTGCGCTCCTGCCATTCCTTGAAGGTCTCGATCAGCAGCGGCGCGGAGCCGGCCACGAAGAGGCGCATGCGGGCCGTGGTCTCGCGGTTCAGCGCGGGCTCGGCCAGCAGCCGCACGTAGAGCGTGGGCACGCCCATGAACACGGTGGCGCGCGGCATCGCCGCGAGCACGGCCTTGGGGTCGAACTTCGCGAACCAGACCATCGGGCTGCCGTTGATGAGCGCGCCGTGGATCGCCACGAACAGGCCGTGCACGTGGAAGATGGGCAGCGCGTGGATCAGCACGTCGCCCGGCTTCCAGCCCCAGTAGTCCTTGAGCACCCGCGCGTTCGAGAGCAGGTTGCCGTGCGTGAGCATGGCGCCCTTGCTGCGGCCCGTGGTGCCGCTGGTGTAGAGGATGGCGGCCAGGTCGTCCGCCGTGCGCTCCACGGGCTGGTGCACGCTGGAGTGGTGCGCCGCGCGCTCGAGCAGCGTGCCCGTGCGGTCGTCGCCCAGCGTGAACACGTGCGTGGTGCCGGCCGTGAAGGCGATCTTGGAGACCCAGCCGAAGTTCGCCGGCGTGCACACCACCACCGCCGGCTCGGCATTGCCGATGAAGTATTCGATCTCGGCGCTCTGGTAGGCCGTGTTGAGCGGCAGGAACACGAAGCCCGCGCGCAGCGTGGCGAGGTAGAGCAGCATGGCCTCGACCGACTTCTCCACCTGCACGGCGATGCGGCTGCCCTCGGGTAGCTGGAGCGAGGCCAGCAGGTTGGCGATGCGCGCGCTGGCGTGCTCCAGGTCGGCCCAGCGGTAGTGCAGCGGCGTGCCGTCGGGCGCCGCGGCCTCCACGGCCGTGGCATCCAGGTCGGCCGGAAAGGCCGCGCGCAGGGCGCTGTAGAGGTTCACGGATTCCGCCGGGGCCGGGCCGGGGTTCGGGGCGAGCGCTTGGGAAGGCTGGGTGGACATATCGGAATCGTCAGGCAAGGGAAATGGAAGGGACCGGGGTGGCAGCGCCGCGTCAGAACCGCGGGGGCCGCTTCTCCAGAAAGGCGGCGATGCCCTCGCGGTGCTCCGCGCTGCTGGCATAGCCGTACGGATCGAACCCGGGCGCCGCCCGGATTGCTACATTATTCATAGCAAACTTTTCAATGGATTCGGCGGCATGGGAGCCCAAAGGCACTGGAATGCGCTGGCAGGCGCGCAGGGTCTGCTTGTTCAGGCGCGCGGCCTGCGGCGCCAGCGCCGCGATGCGCGCTGCGCTGGCGGCGGCCGCATCGGCCAGTTGGTCGTCCGGCACCGCCTGCGCGAGGAAGCCCTGGGCCGCGAGCACCTCGGCGCCGACGGTGGCGGCCTCCAGCAGCATGCGGCGCGCCAGCGCATCGCCCACGGCCTGCGCGATCAGCGCGGCCTCGCGCGGGGCCATCGGAAAACCCAGCCGCGCGATGGGTGCCCCGAAACGCGCCGACGCGGCAGCGAAGCGCACGTCGCAGCAGGCCGCGATCTCCACGCCCGCCCCCATGCACGCCCCGCGGATGGCCGCCACGATGGGCACGTCGCAATCGAGCATCGCCGACAGGCCGCCCCAGACATCGTTCTCGTGGAAGTCGCGCAGGCTGGCAGGGTCGAACCGGAAGCCCGGGTATTCGGAAATGTCGCCGCCCGCGCAGAAAGCCTCGCCCTCGCCCGCGACCAGCACGCAGCGCGCCGCCGGACTCGCGTGGATGCGCTGGAACACCGCGCGCAGATCCCGCCACATCCCCCGCGACATCGCATTGAGCCGCCCCGGATGCCGCAGCGTGACACGCACGATGCCGCCCCCCCCGCCCTCCGGCCAAGCCACCCCGATCTCACCCCCCGCCATGCAACGTCCTTTTCAAAACACTACCCATCATCCCCAACTGCCATGCCGACCCGGCGTGAAGCCACGACAGCACGACCCGTCCGATGGCCGCGGAGCAAGCCAGGCCAGCAGACGCGGTGGAACCGGCTCCGCCGGGCCACCGGCGGCGTCCCCCTCCCGCAGGAGAGGGTGGAAGGCGCGCAGCGCCTCAGGGGGTGTCACTCCAGCTTCGCCCCAGACGCCTTCACCACCTGCGCCCAGCGTTTCACCTCCGAGCCCACCATGGTGCCGAACTGCGCCTGCGTGAGCCCGCCGTAGTCGGCGCCGTTCTTCGCCCAGACCGCCTTGATCTCGTCGGCCGCGCCGATGCGGCGCACCTCCTCGACGATGCGGGCCTGCATCTCCGGCGGGGTGCCCTTGGGCGCCCAGAGGCCGTACCACGTGGTCACGGTGTAGTCGGGCAGACCCACCTCCGCCGCGCAGGGCACATCGGGGAAGGCCGGGTTGCGGCGCGCTCCCGAGACCATCAGCGCCTTGATGCGGCCGCCCTTGATGTGCGCGGCCGAAGAACCCAGGCCGTCGAACATCATGTCCACGTTGCCGCCGATGAGGTCCTGCAGCGCGGGGCCCGCGCCGCGGTAGGGGATGTGCGTGATGAAGGTGTTGGTCTGCAGCTTGAACAGCTCGCCCGCGAGGTGGTGCGAGGTGCCGGAGCCGGCCGAGGCGTAGTTCAGCTTGGCCGGGTTGCGGCGCACGTGGTCGAGGAACTGCGGGAACGCGGGCGCCTGCACGGTGCGCGGGTTCACCACCAGCACCTGCGGCACGTTGGCCAGCAATGCGAGCGGGATGAAATCGCGCTCCAGGTCGTAGTCCAGCCGCGGGTACATCGAGGGCGCGATCACGTGGTGCGTGCCGCCCATGAAGAGCGTGTAGCCGTCGGGCGCGGCTTTCGCCGCGAAGCTCGCGCCCACCGTGCCGCCCGCGCCACCGCGGTTGTCGATCACCAGCGTCTTGCCGGTGGATTTGGCGAACTGCGCCGCGAACGGCCGCGCGAACGCATCGGTGCCGCCGCCGGCCGGAAACGGCACCACCAGCGTCACCGGCTTGGCCGGCCACGGGTCGTTGGCGAAGGCGCGGCCGGTGGCGAGTGCCAGGCCCGTGGCGGCGGCGCCGTGCAGCACGGAGCGCCGGCGCAGCAACGCATCGGGGGGGCTGCTGTCGAAGTGGAAAGGCATCGGTCTTGTCTCCTGTCGTCGTTGTGGTGAAGTGGCGTTGCGCACTGCCAGGGCAGCGCGCCGCCGGGGACACTCTTTTTTCTTCCGGTTCCGAACTCCGTGCGCGGGCCCGCAGCCGCCGGGAACCCGTCCCGGGCGCGCCGCCCTTCCCGCGCTTCAGCCTGCTACTGCTACCCCGCTCAATCGCGGCACAGGCTCTCGATGTCTCCCGACACCGGCACGCGGCCCTGGGCCAGCAGGCCCCGGTGCTTGTCGATGCGCTTCAGGTCGTAGAGGTAATTCACCATGAGGCCGAACGACTGCTTCTGCCCTTTCGAGGAAGGGTCGCCCGCCCAGTTGAGCCGCTCCACGCGCGCGCCGTTGCCGAGGTGGAATCGCGCCACCGCGTCCACCGGCCGGCCCTCCTGCAGCTCACGGCCCAGGTAGCGTGCCGCGCACTGCAGCAGCCACTGGCGCAGCGGCGATTTCACGGGCAGGTCCAGCGCCTTCTCGGCGGCGGCCAGCACGTGCGCGGCCTGCGGGGGCTCGAAGCCCACGGCACGGCCGAGTTCGGCGCGGCGCTTGTCGTCCAAGGCATCGAGCATGCCCGCGCAGTGCTTGCCGAACCATGCGCGAAAACCCGGTATGGGCGAGAGCGTGGCGAAGGTCCGCAGCCGCGGGAACTCGGCGGACAGCGTCTCCGCGACGTGCTTGATGAGCGAATCGCCGAAGCTCACGCCGCGCAGGCCCGTCTGCGTATTGCTGATCGAATAGAAGATGGCCGTGTTGGCGCGCTCGATGTCCAGCGGCTCGGCGCTCTCGTCGAGCAGCGGCGTGATGCTGCCGGAGATCTCGTTCACGAGCGCCACTTCCACGAAGATGAGCGGCTCGCCCGGCAGGCGCGGATGGAAGAAGCCATAGCAGCGGCGGTCGCTGCCCACCCGGTTCTTCAGGTCCGACCAGCTGCGGATGTCGTGCACGGCCTCGTACTTGATGAGCTTTTCCAGCAGCGACGCGGGCGAATCCCACGACAGCCGCTGCAGATCCAGGAAGGCCACGTCGAACCATGTGGAAAAGAGCTGCTCCAGTTCCGCGTCGAGCGGCAGCAGCCGCTTGTCGCCCTTGAGCAGCGGCAGCAGCTCGGCCCGCATGTCCACGAGAAAGCGCATGCCCTGCGGGAACACCGCGAAGCGCTGCAGCAGCCGCGTGCGCGGCGAGGACAGCGCGCGCCGCAGGTGCACTTCGGCATGGGCTTCGTCGGCCGTGCCGGCCGCCGCCTCGTAGCGTTTCTGGGCCGACTTGAAGCGCGTGGCGTCGGGCGCGAACTGCTCGCACATGAGCAGCCACATGTCGCGGCGCTCTTCCGGCTCGGCACCGGCATACCAGGCTGCCACGGCCTCGGCGCGGCGGCCGCCCTCGACCTCGCTCACCTGGGTGGCCGCCACTTCCTGCAGATCGGCCAGCAGGCGCCGCAGCGCGCGGGGCGACAGGGCCTCCTTGCCGCGCCGCAGCGTGGCGGCCAGCCGCTCGTGCGTGGAGCGCGGCGGGGCCGGCTTGGACACGACGGTGGCGCCCGCCGGGGCCGCGGGCTTGGCCCCGCCGCCGGGATCGCCCGCGGCATCGAGGTTCTGCGTGTCGGCAGGGCGCAGTCGCGAGACGCTGCGCGTGATCCATTCGGAAGCGGCATTCATGGGGCGATCCTGGAGTGTTGGTGGCGGGCGATGTCGCGCAGCGCCACGCGCTGCGCCAGAAGGTGGGAGCGCATGGCCTGCTCGGCGGCCTCGGCGTCGCCGCGCTGGAGCGCCGCGAACACGGCCATGTGCTCGGCCAGGCTCTGCTGCAGGCGGCCCGGCTTGTGCAGCTGCTGCAGCCGCGCGAGCCGCAGGATCTTGCGCAGATCGCCGATCGCCTGGGCCAGCCAGCGGTTGTCGGCCAGCACGATGAAAGCCTCGTGGATGGCGTGGTTGGCGGCGTAGTACTCGGCGATGCGGCCGGCCGCGGCGTGCTCGCGCAGGCGCTGGTGGAGCACTTCCAGCGCGGCCACGTCGGCCATGCCGGCGCGTTCGGTCGCCTCATGCGCGGCGCGGCCTTCGAGCAGCGCGATCACGGGGAAGATGTCGTCGAGGTCGCGCTCGGTCACCTCGGCCACGAAGCAGCCGCGGCGCGGCTCATGGCGCAGCAGGCCCTCGGCCACCAGCACCTTGAGCGCCTCGCGCAGCGGCGTGCGCGAGATCGCGAGCCGCTCGCACAGCGCCGTCTCGTCGAGCAGGCTGCCAGGCGCCCATTCGCCCGCGAAGATCGATTCGCGCAGGCGCTCGGCCACATTGGCGTGCAGCGAAACAGTGGAAACGCGCATGAGGGGCCGGCCTGCCTTTCTGCGAATCACGGGGGAGGGAAGCGATGCAGGCCACGAAGACCTTCGGCATTGCATAATTTCCTGTAATTATGAGGACCTCCAAGCCGAAATGGAGATTGGGGTTTTTACCGTACGGCGCCTGGGAGATAGTTTTTGCGCCGTCTCTGCAGCGACGCAGAACGCGGCAGTGCGCGGGAGCCCGGCAGCGCGAAACCGACAAAGCCCCGGGCGACCAGCCGGCCATGGCGGGCATCTCCGGCAACCCTGCGCCGCGCTGCCGCCCCGGCCGGCCGCCGGGGCGGATACGAACGCCCGGGGGCCTACCGCGACAGCACCGCCGCCGGCGGCTGGCGCCGCGCCCAGGCCCAGAGCAGCGCCCCTGCCACGATCATCGGCACGCAGAGCCACTGGCCCATGCTCATGCCCAGCGACAGGATGCCCAGGAAGGCATCGGGCTCGCGGAAATACTCCGCAATGAAGCGGAACACGCCATAGCCCACGAGGAACGCGGCAGCCACCTCGCCCTGCCGGCGCTCGCGGCGCGCGTAGAGCCACAGCAGCACGAAGAGCAGCAGGCCTTCCATCAGGAACTGGTAGACCTGTGAGGGGTGGCGCGGCAGCATCGAGCCGCTTTGCGGAAACACCATGCCCCAGGGCAGCGACGGGTCGGAGAAACGCCCCCACAGCTCGCCGTTGATGAAGTTGCCCACGCGCCCGGCCGCCAGGCCGGTGGGCACGCAGGGCGCCACGAAATCCGCCACCTGCAGCCACGGCCGGCGGCGCGACCGCGCGAACCACACCATCGACAGGATCACGCCCAGCAGGCCGCCGTGGAAGCTCATGCCGCCTTGCCAGATGTAGAAGATCTCCAGCGGGTGCGAGAGGTAGTAGCCCGGCTTGTAGAACAGGCAGTAGCCCAGGCGGCCGCCCGCCACGACGCCCAGCACGCCCAGGAAGAGGATGTCCTCCACGTCCTTGCGGCTCCAGGCCTGCGCCCCGGTAAGCGAGGCATAGGGCTCGTGCCGCAGCCGGCGCGTGCCCAGGAACATGAAGAGGCCGAATGCGGCCAGGTACGTGAGGCCGTACCAGTGGATGGCCAGCGGCCCGATTTGCAGGGCGACGGGATCGATTTGGGGATAGACGAGCATGGTGGCCGGTATTGTGCCCGCCGCGCAGGCACCGGCCGAAGCACCGGCAGGCGTTTGGAGGCCCCGGATGCGCTGACCGCCAGCCGATGCAATTCTTCAGACCGGCCCACTCGGCACCTCATCTCTGCCTGGCTCGATGACGGTGTGCGGAGTGATCCTCATGCTCCCGCTGGTTGAGCGGGGCCAGGGGCAGTTCGCCCGAGCGTCCCGTGCGAACTTCGCACTCTTGCGCAAGAGTGCATTGCCAATCGAAACAAATCTGCAGCGGTTTTGTAAGGAGCGCGCAAGGCAACATGGAGCTAATGCCGAGCGCTGGCGGGAGGCCAGCGCGGCGTGGCCGTGACTTGCCGCAGCATCAACCACAAGTTTCCATGCCTGACATTGCCCTTTCCTGCCGCCGAGATGGTTGCGGCACGCCCATCAAGGTATCCGACGCAGGGGCCATCAGCCATCTCATGCACAGGCTTCGCAAACTCTATCGCCAATCCACGCTGGAAGCCGACAATGCGGCCCAGTACTGGGCGGATACTGCAACCACATCGCGAAGTCCGCTTGCCCCGCTGGCACACGTGCCGGGTGTGATGGCAGCCGTTTGGACGCCGGATATCGCCCCGATCACAGCCACCGTGCTCGGTGCTGCGGGCTACGGGTTTACCGCCTTGCCCAAGCAACTCATCCACTTCACGACGAAAGCGGGTGCGGCGGGTATTGCGCGTTCTGGCGCGATCAATTCAAGCACGACCTTGCTGAATGGGTTTTTCGGCCCAGGCGTGTACATGGCAAGAATTGGACGCCCCATCAACGGCTTCATTGACAGAGCGTCGCGCATCCCGATCTACCTTCCCACGCCAGCGGGCACAGTGCGTGTCGTCCCTTACCTCGTCTATGTCCGCTGGGGTGTAAGCGGAGTAAGAACCCCATGAAAAGCAATCGTTGGCCGTTGATCCTGCGTGGAGCTTCGGTGATTTTTGGTTGGAGTTGCTGGGTTCTGGCCTACGTGCAATCGAACCTGTGGTGGATACCCGTGTCCATCATTCCGTACATCCTGTGCAACAGCTTTTTCCCCAGAGAAGATCCCACCGACGACGGGGACAACCATGCGCCATAGCGCGCCCACTTCTCGGTGAACCCAGAGCATCGGCATCCGCCCTACCCGGACATCCACCACCGGCACGGACACTGAAAACCCGGGGCCTCGCGCGGTTCCCACGACCGGGCCGGGCGCGCCGACGCAGCGGGCGGAGCACCGAGCGCGCCTGCTACGAAAAACTGGAACGCCCGCACGCGGCGCACTGCGGACAGCACAGGAGCGGCATAATTGATAACGGTTCTCATTATTTTTCCGGAACCGTTCCCTGTCTCTCCATCCACCCGTGCACACCCTCTACCAGGACCACCATCCCTGGCTGCAAAGCCTGCTCCGCAAGCGCGTGGGCAACCGCGACGATGCGGCCGACCTGGCGCAGGACACGTTCGTGCGGGTGCTGCGCTCGGCCGTGCCGCTGGAGGACATCCGCGAGCCGCAGCACTACCTGGCCACGGTGGCGCGGGGCCTGGTGGCCGACTTCTTCCGGCGCCGCACGCTGGAGCAGGCCTACCTCGACTACCTGGCCACGCTGCCCGAAGCGCTGGCCCCCTCGCCCGAGGAGCAGGCCCAGCACCAGCAGGCGCTGTGCGCGCTCGACCGCACGCTGCACGGCCTGCCGCCCAAGGTGCGCGCCGCGTTCGTGCTGGCCCACTATGAAGAGCTGACCTATCCCGAGATCGCCGAGCGCCTGGGCGTGTCGCTGCGCACGGTGAGCAACTACCTCACGCGGGCCATGGAACATTGCTGCCTGGCCCTGGCGTGACCCCTTCCCGGCCGGAACCTGCGTCGCCCCCGGGCCACGGCCCCGACGACCGCCGCGCGCTGCGCGAGGCGGCCGCCTGGCACACGCGCCTGCGTGAAGGCGCCGGCCCCGCCGACGTGCGGGAATGGCAGCGCTGGCTTGCCGCCCACCCCGCGCACCAGCGCGCCTGGGAGCGCGTGCAGGCCGTGAGCGCGCAGTTGGCGCAGATCCCTGCGCCGCTCGCACGGCAGGCGCTGGGCCCGCCCGCGGCGGCCGACGGCGCAAGGCGCACCCTGCTGCGCGGCACGGGCGCCGTGCTGGGCGCGGGCGCCGCGGCCTGGGTGGGCTGGAGCGCCCTGCCCTGGCGAGAGTGGCAGGCCACGCACCGCACGGCCCGCGGCGAGCGCCGCGCGCTGCCCCTGCCCGACGGCTCCGAGCTGGCGCTGGACACGGCCACCGCGGTGGATGTCGCCTTCGATGCCGAAACCCGGGAGCTGCGCCTGCATGCGGGCCGCATCCTCGTGGCGACGCACGCCGACCCGCTGCGCCGGCCGTTCCGCGTGCACACGCCGCACGGCGAGGTGCTGGCGCTGGGCACGCGCTTTTCCGTGCAGGCCGATGGCGGCACGACGCGCGTGGCCGTGCAGGAGAAGGCGGTGCGCCTGCTGCCCGCGCACGGCACGCCCGCCGAGCTGGGCGCCGACGAGCAGGCCACGTTCACCGCCATGGGAGCCAGCTCCGCCGCGCCCGCAGACCCGTCGGCAGCCAGTTGGCGCGACGGCGGCCTGATCGCGCTCGACATGCCGCTGGGCCGGCTGGTGCAGGAGTTGGCACGCTACCGGCCCGGCCTGCTGCTCTGCGCGCCGGAGATCGCCGCGCTGCGCGTGTCCGGCGCCTTTCCGCTGGACGACACCGACCGCGCCCTGGCGGCGCTGGCGGCGGCCTTCCCGGTGCAGGTGCGCTACCGGACACGCTACTGGGTGCGCGTGGAGCCCGCCTGATTCCTTTTTTTGCTATTAATTACATAGCAAACTATTGAATGGATCCGGCGGCATGGAGGCGAAAACACCCATGAACCCGCCTGGCCGGCCCGAAAAAACCGGGGATCGCCTTGCAGGTTCCGCCCCGCTCGTACGGCTTACCGGGTGAAACCACTGCCCATCCCCATCGACGCCGCTGCGCCTCCCGTCCTTCCCCGGTTCCCGAACCCATGCTCCGTCCGCCCTGCCGCCGCGCCGCCTTCGCGCCCGCGCCCGCCGTGCCTGCGCCGCTCCCGCCGCTGGCTGGCCGCGCTGCGCTGCTGCGCGGTGTTGTCGCGGCGCTGATCGCCCTGCCCGCCGCGCCGGCCCTGCCGTCCCCGGCCGCCGCGCAGGCCGCAGGGGCCGCCGTGGGGTCCGTGGCGTTCTCGGTGCCGGCCGGTCCACTGGCCCAGGTGGTGGCCCAGACCGCGCACGCGGCCGGCGTGGCGATCTCCTTCGATGCGGCGCCGCTGGCTGCGCTGCGCTCACCCGGGCTCCAGGGCCGCTACAGCGTGGACGCGGGCTTCGCGCGGGTGCTGGAGGGCTCCGGCCTGCAGGCCGTGCGCGGTGCGCAGGGCGCCTACACGCTGCGGCCCCTGGCCCCGGTGCGCAGCGCGGGCGCCGTGGACGGCGCGGCCACGCTCTCCACCGTCACCGTGAGCGCGCCCGCCCCGGGTGCGGCCGGCGCCGCCGCCACCGAGCATTCGGGGTCGTATGCGGCCGGTGCGGTGGCGCTGTTCCCGGGCGTGCAGGCCGCGCGCGGCATCCCGCAGCCCGTGGCGGTGGCCACGCGCCAGCTCATGGACGACCGCGCCCTGCGCGACCTGCACGACGTGCTGCGGCAGACGCCCGGCATCGCCGTGGACTACACCGACAGCGAGCGCGTGACGTACTGGTCGCGCGGCCACCAGATCGACATGCTGCAGGTGGACGGCCTGCCGCTGAGCCAGAACGCATCCGCCTCCGTCTTCATCCAGCCCGATGCCGCGGTGCTCGACCGCGTCGAGGTCCTGCGCGGCGCCGCCGGCATGCTGCGCGGTGCGGGCAACCCATCGGCCACCGTGAACCTGGTGCGCAAGCGCCCCACCGCGGATTTCCAGGCCTCGGCCGACCTGTCGCTGGGGTCCTGGGACCGCCGCCGCCTGCAGGCCGATGTCTCCGGGCCCCTGGGCGCCTCCGGCGCGGTGCGCGGCCGCGTCGTCGTGGTGGCGGACGACCGGCGGTTCTTCCAGCAAGCCCGCTCGGAGCAGCGCCAGGGGATCTACGGCGTGGTCGAAGCCGATCTGGCGCCCGGCACCACCCTCACCGCCAGCCTGCAGCACACCGCGCTGGACGCCACCGGCGCCTGGGGCGGCCTGCCGGCGAACACCGACGGCAGCCCGCTGCACCTGCCGCGCGGTACCTACCTGGGCACCGACTGGAACCGGTGGGACCGCCACAACCAGCAGGCCTTCGCCGAGCTGTCGCACCGCTGGAGCAACGGCTGGAGCGCGCGACTGGCCGCCGCGCACACGCGCCTGCGCACCGATGGCTTCCAGCAGACCTCGTTCTCCAGCGCCAGCGCCACCGATCCGTACCTCGTCAACGTCAGCACCTCGGTCTACGGCGGCGACGCCAGCACGCAGAACGCCATCGGCCTGGCGGCCAGCGGCCCGTTCGGGCTGCTCGGACGGCAGCACACGCTGGCCCTGGGCGCCGACGCCCTGCGGCTGCGCACCGAAGGCCCGAGCGGCCGCTGGGGCGTGGCCCCGCTCACCGGCGTGGACCTGCGTGGCTGGGACCCCGCCACGAGCTACCCCGCGCCCGCGGACGATGGCACCGGCATCCCGTTCACGGCCCGGGCGTCGCGCACGCAGCAGCACGGCGCCTACGCCATGGCCCACCTGTCGCTCGCCGATCCGCTCACCGCCATCCTCGGCGCCCGGCTGGGCGGGTGGACGCACGAACAGCCCGCCGACCCCGCCGCCCGCTACGGCGTGCGCCGCAAGGCCACGCCCTACGCCGGCCTCGTGGCCGACCTCGCGGACGGCGTGAGCGCCTATGCGAGCTACAGCGAGATCTTCGCGCCGCAGAACGACCGCGACGCCTCCGGCCGCGCCCTCGCGCCGGTGCGCGGGGAAGACTTCGAGGCCGGGCTGAAGGGCGAATTCCTGGGCGGGCGGCTGCAGGCCACGCTCTCGGCGTTCCGCATCCACCAGGTCGGCCGGGCCGAGGAGGACACGGGTGCCGGCAGCGCGTGCGTGCCCGCCTCCGGCACCAGCGTGTGCTACCGCGCCGGAGGCCGGAGCCGCAGCGAGGGCTGGGAGCTGGAGGTGGCGGGCGAGCCCGCCCCGCGCTGGCAGCTCGTGGCCGGCTACACCTTCACGCGCACGCAGATCCTGCGCGGCACCGATCCCGCCATGGCCGGCCAGCCGCTGCGCAGCGTCGATCCGCGCCACGCCCTGCGGGTGTTCGCCACGCACCGCCTGCAGGGGCCGCTCCAGGGCTGGACCGTGGGCGGCGGCGCGCGCATCCAGAGCGATGCCTATGCCCGCGTGGGCAGCGCCATCGCACGCCAGGGCGGCCATGCGGTCTTCGACGCGATGCTGGCCTGGCGCATCGACCGCACGTACGCCGTGCAGCTCAACGTGAACAACCTCCTGGACAAGACCTACTACGCCAAGTTCTCGCCCAACAGCACCTATTTCAACAACTACTACGGCGACCCGCGCAACGTCGCGCTCTCGCTGCGCGCCACCTTCTGATGCGCACGCCAGGCCCCGCCGCTTCGCCGGCCCGTCGCGCCGCGCCACGCGCCGTGCAGGCCGTGCAGGCCGTGCCGGCGCCCGCCACCGGTTCCGCTTTCCTTTCCTGCTTCTTTTCTTCTTCTCCAACCCACCAGCCATGAACACCATGCACCGCTCTTCCCTCCGCACGGCGCCCCGCTTCGCGCCCACCCCGCTCGCCCGCGTACTGCGCAGTTGCCTCGGCGCCAGCCTGGCCATCGCCGCAGCCGGCGCGGCCGCGCAGTCCACCGGCCGCACGGCGCTGGACGAAGTGGTCGTCTCCGAGCAGGCCGAGGCCATCGGCGGGCTGCAGAAGACCTACTCGGGCGGCCAGTTCGCGCGCGGCGGCAGCCTGGGCATCCTGGGCACGACCGACCTCATGAACGTGCCCTTCAGCACCACCAACTACACGTCCGAGCTGATCCAGAACCAGCAGGCGCTGAGCGTGGCCGACGTGGTGATGAACGACGCCTCGGTGCGCACGCTCACCTCGCGCGGCGGCTTCGGCGACGACTTCCAGATCCGCGGCTTCACCGTCTCCAACGGCGACATCAGCATGAACGGCCTGTTCGGCCTGGCCCCTTCCACGCGCGTGCCGCTGGAGATGATCGAGCGCGTGGAAGTGCTCAAGGGCCCGGGCGCGCTGGCCAACGGCGTGGGACCGGGCGGCAGCGTGGGCGGCAGCATCAACGTGGTCACCAAGCGCGCGGCCGACATCCCGCTCACGCGCCTGACCGCCACCTACATGGGCAAAGCCGAATTCGGCACCCACCTGGACGTGGGCCGCCGCTTCGGCGAAGACAACCAGTGGGGCGTGCGCGTGAACGGCCTCGTGCGCGGCGGCGAAGGCAACATCGACGGCGGCAAGCAGGACCTCACGCTCGGCTCCCTCGGACTGGACTACGCGGGCACCCGCACACGCTGGTCGCTGGACGCCTTCGCGACGCGCGGCGAAACCAAGGAATTCCGCCCCCAGACCAGCTTCGCCGGCACGGCGACCGCGGTGCCTGCCGTGCCCGATGCGCGGCTCAACTTCTACCCCGGCACGAAGCTGCAGGACAACGTTAAGACCGTCATGTCGCGCCTGGAGCATGACCTGAACGACAGCACCACCGTCTACGGCAGCGTGGGCTATACCGACCTCGACTACGAGCAGACCTTCCCGAGCGGCCGCCCGAACGCCGCCGGGGCCTTCAACGTGTCGAACGCCTACTATGACCAGTACACGAAATCCCAGGCCGCCGACGCCGGCCTGCGCACCCGCTTCGCCACGGGCGGCGTGAAGCACACGCTCGCGCTGGGCGTGAACTATCTGGACCAGGAAACGGGCTACTTCTACGCCACCTCGGCCACCTCCAACCCCTCCAGCCTCTACAACCCCGCCCCGCTGCCGCCCATGACCGTGGCACGCGGCGCACCGGGCAAAAGCTCGGTCACCCGGCAGCACAGCATCGCCATCGCCGACACGATGTCGTTCGCGAACGACCGCTTCCTGGTCACCCTGGGCCTGCGCGACCAGACCATGCAGCAGGACAACTACGACCCGGCGAACGGCGCCGCCACGAGCCACTACAAGAAGAGCGCCGTCACGCCGCTCGCCGGCCTCGTGTTCAAGCCCGCGAAGCACATCTCGGTCTATACCAACTACACCGCCGGCCTCACGCGCGGCGCCACGGCCGGTGTGACCACCGCCAACGCCGGCGAGACCTTCGCACCGCAGAAATCCAGGCAGCACGAAGTGGGCGTGAAGGTGGACTGGGGCCGGATGACCACGCAGGCGGCCGTCTACCAGATCAAGCGCCCGGGCGCCATCACCGACCCCGTCACCAACCTCTACAGCTTCGGCGGCGAGCAGCGCAACCGCGGCCTGGAACTGACGGCCTACGGCGAGATCCAGCGGGGCCTGCGCCTCATGGCCAGCGCCGCCTTCAACGATGCCAAGGTCACCCGCACCGCCGGTGGCGTGAACCAGGGCAACGACGCCGCCGGCGTGCCCGACCGCACCTTCAACCTGGGCCTCGACTGGGACACGCCCTGGGTCCCGGGCCTGAGCCTCAACGGCCGCGTCATCCACACCTCACCGGTCCATGCGGACGCCGCCAACCGCCTGCGCGTGGGCAACTGGACCCGCCTGGACATCGGCGCCCGCTACGCCACCAGGGTCTCCGGCAAGCCCGTCGTCTTCCGCGCGAGCCTGGAGAACGCGTTCGACAAGAACTACTGGGTGGTCAGCAACTACGTGACCGTCGGCGCGCCGCGCACGCTGATGCTGTCGGCGTCGGTGGATTTCTGAGGCCCGCGCGAGCCCCCGGGCCTAGGGTGTGTCAGTAAATCAAGCCATCCAGATGGTGGAGCAGACGAGGTTTAGAGCGCCTAGGAAGTTGCAAGCGGTCTTGTCGTAGCGCGTGGCGATGGCGCGCCACAGCTTGAGGCGGGCGAAGAAGTTTTCGATGCGGTGGCGCAGCCGGTAGAGGTTGCGGTCGTGGCTGCGCTGAGGGCGCCCGTCGCGAATGCTGGGGATGACCACCGCCTTACCTGCCGCAAGGGCCGGGGCCACCACGCGGCGATGGGCGTCATAGCCTTTGTCGGCAATGAGCGTGCGCCCTGCGCTGGCCGCCAGCAGCGCGTCTGCGCCTTCGAGATCGGACTTCTGCCCGCCCGTCAGCCACAGACCCGTGGGCCGACCGTGTGCATCTACCGTAGCGTGGATCTTGGTGCTCATCCCGCCTCGGCTGCGGCCGAGCGACTGGACTGTCTGGCGCCCTTTTTTTGCGCTCCGGCGCTGTGCTGATGGGCTCGCACGATGGTCGAGTCGATCATGGCGTACTCGTTGTCCGCCTGCGTGGCCAGCATCTCGAAGACACGCTTCCAGACGCCCGTGCGGCTCCAGCGGCTGTGGCGTTGGTGGATGTTTCTGAAGTCACCAAAGCGCGCCGGCAGGTCGCGCCACGGAATGCCCGCGCGGTAGCGGTAGAGCACGGCGTCGATGAAGAGCCGCGTGTTCGCACCGTTGGCGCCCACATGACCGGGACGGCCGGGCAGCAGGTTCTCGATGCGTTCCCACTGATCGTCGCGCAGGGCATATCGCTTGAGCATCTCCGCCTCCATTGGTTCGACCCTTGGGGCTGGGACGGGGGGTAAAGTTCAATCGCTGACACGCCCTAGGGGCGCGTGGCCCCTGGTGGCCCGCCCGCCCCGGGGTGCAGGAATTGCTCCAGCCGCTCCCGTATCGCTTCGGGCTTGCGCCCGTTGCGATGGATGGGCTCGCAGCTGCCCAGAGTCCCCGTCCGCGCCGGCGCGGACGGCTGCTCGTAGAAGAGCGTCTCGCAGTCGCACCGCAGCCGGGCCTGGAGGGCCTGCGTGCGCCGGTGCCGGACTTCGGCAACCCAGCAGGCATCGGCGCAGCCGCAGGCGCGGTACGTGAGCACCTCGCCGGGGTGGGGCCAATCCAGGCGATAGGCGCCGGTCCCACCGGACGCGTGCAGGCCCAGGCCGGCAAGAAAGCATCCAGCCAACAGGTGCAGGGGGCGGCTCAGCATGGGCATTCGGCCCTGTAGGCGGAGGATGTCAGCGGAGCTCGATGCGATATCCGTACTTGCATGACGTTCACTTGTCCCACCAGGTACGAATCTCGATCGTGGCGACGGGCTTGACTTCCCCGGACCCGGCTTGCGGTGGTTTCCCCATGAGATGGAACGCAGTGAGGTAAATCCCCAGCGCAAGTGCCGGAGCACAGATCCATGCAAAAGGCCAGAAGAACGCAGCGCACAGTGCACCTGCGAACGAACCAAGGGTGTACCAGTGCCAAGCGGCCGGCCGGCCCGCCACCCAGGCCCGCCCCATGAAATACAGGGACAGCCATGCGTAGGGTATCGCCATGCCGATCAGCACCACCGGACCGACCGTGGCATCCCGGACCAGCGATACCACGGCCGCTCCTGTCACGCCGAGCAGAGACATGGCGACCCCGATACTCGAAAGCAGCCAGCAGACCAGCGCCACGGCGAACCGCCTTCCGTTGGTCGGTACAGGGGGAGCGGGAAGAGGTGGCATAGCCATGAACGCGGCAACCGAACAATGTGACTTGTCCATTTTGCGGGGTTTTGCACGCGCCTCGGGTATTTTGCGCAGCAACTGACAGTCCAGCCGGAAAGGCGGGAGCCACCGCAACAAACGCCGTAGGCATACAGCCCCGCTTCGCCTCCAACGCGAACGCTTCTGATCCCCGTACGCATGCAAACCGTCCGCCCGGGGGCTTTGAGCGACAAAGTCACGTGGCGGAGCCATACTCCCTGCCTCACAAAAACAAGGAAAAGAGCATCCCATGCAGGGCAACCCACAAGTGATCGACTACTTCAAGGATCTGCTGCGCGGCGAACTGGCTGCGCGCGACCAGTACTTCATCCACTCGCGGATCTATGAAGACCAGGGCTTCGTGAAGCTCTACGAGCGGTTGAACCACGAGATGGAAGAAGAGACCCAGCATGCCGACGCGCTGCTGCGCCGCATCCTCTTCCTGGGCGGACTGCCCGACATGCGCCCGCGCGAATTCACGCCGGGCACGACGGTGCCCGAGATGCTGCGCAAGGACCTGGACACTGAATACGAAGTGCGCGCGGCCCTGCAGAACGGCGTGCACCTGTGCGAAGGCGCGCGCGACTACGTGAGCCGCGACATCCTGCTGGCCCAGTTGCGCGACACCGAGGAAGACCACGCCTACTGGCTCGAAAAGCAGCTGGGACTGATCGAGCGCGTGGGCCTGCAGAACTACCTGCAGTCGCAGACGGCATCCGGCACGCCTTGAGCCCCATGCCGCCGTCTTTCCTGCACGGATAGCTATCAGAAAAATAGCAAAAGCCGCACCGGCGACGGTGCGGCTTTTTTTTGCCCCGCAGTTGGCGGGGAACCCCTGCCGCGGCCCGCGCACGGGCCCTGGGGGATGTCAGTCGTCCAGCAGCGAAAGGTCGCGCACGGCGCCCTTGTCGGCGGACATGACGAGCTTGGCATACGCCTTGAGCGCCGCCGACACCTTGCGCGGGCGCGGCTTCACGGGCTTCCAGCCCCGCGCGTCCTGCTCGGCGCGGCGGCGGGCCAGTTCCTCGTCGCTCACGAGCACGTCGATGGTGCGGTGGGGGATGTCGATGCGGATGCGATCGCCATCGCGCACGAGGCCGATCGCGCCGCCGGCCGCCGCCTCGGGCGAGCAGTGGCCGATCGAGAGGCCGGAGGTGCCGCCCGAGAACCGCCCGTCGGTCAGCAGCGCGCAGTCCTTGCCCAGGCCCTTGGACTTGATGTAGCTGGTGGGGTAGAGCATCTCCTGCATGCCGGGGCCGCCCTTGGGGCCTTCGTAGCGCACGATGACCACGTCACCGGCCTTCACCTTGCCCGCGAGGATGTTCTCCACCGCCTCGTCCTGCGATTCGGTGACATGGGCCGAGCCCTCGAACACGTGGATGGATTCGTCCACGCCCGCGGTCTTCACGACGCAGCCGTCCAGCGCGATGTTGCCGCGCAGCACCGCCAGGCCGCCCTCTTTCGAGAAAGCGTGGTCGTAGGAACGGATGCAGCCTTCGGCGCGGTCCAGGTCCAGGCTGGGCCAGCGCGTGTTCTGGCTGAAGGCCACCTGGGTGGGCACGCCCGCGGGGCCGGCCATGTAGAAATGGCGCACCGCCTCGTCCTGCGTGCGCACGATGTCCCACTGGTCGAGCGCGTCGCCCAGCGTGGGGGCGTGCACGGTGGGCACGTCGGTGTGCAGTTTGCCGGCCCGCTCCAGCTCGCCCAGGATGGCCATGATGCCGCCGGCGCGGTGCACGTCCTCGATGTGGTACTTGTTGGTATTGGGCGCCACCTTGCACAGCTGCGGCACGGTGCGCGAGAGGCGGTCGATGTCGGCCATCGTGAAGTCGATGCCCGCCTCGCGCGCAATGGCCAGCAGGTGCAGGATGGTGTTGGTGGAGCCGCCCATGGCGATGTCCAGCGTCATCGCGTTCTCGAAGGCCTTGAAGCCCACCGAGCGCGGCAGGATGCGCTCTTCGCCCTGCTCGTAGTACTGGCGGGCCAGCTCCACGATGCGGCGGCCCGCGCGCTTGAAGAGCTGCTCGCGGTCGGCGTGCGTGGCCACCACGGTGCCGTTGCCGGGCAGCGAAAGGCCCAGCGCCTCGGTGAGGCAGTTCATGGAATTGGCCGTGAACATGCCCGAACACGATCCGCAGGTGGGGCAGGCGGAGCGCTCCACCTCGGCCACGTCGGCGTCGGAATACTTCTCGTCGGCGGCGATCACCATGGCATCGACCAGGTCGAGCTTCTTGAACTCGATGGTCTTGGTGACGGGGTTGGCCAGGCGGGTCTTGCCGGCCTCCATCGGGCCGCCGGAGACGAACACCACGGGGATGTTCAGCCGCATGGCGGCCATGAGCATGCCCGGGGTGATCTTGTCGCAGTTGGAGATGCAGACCATCGCGTCGGCGCAATGGGCGTTGACCATGTACTCGACCGAGTCCGCGATGATGTCGCGGCTGGGCAGCGAATAGAGCATGCCGTCGTGGCCCATGGCGATGCCGTCGTCCACGGCGATGGTGTTGAATTCCTTGGCGACGCCACCGGCCGCCTCGATCTCGCGCGCGACGAGCTGGCCCAGGTCCTTCAGGTGCACGTGGCCGGGAACGAACTGGGTGAACGAATTCACCACGGCGATGATCGGCTTGCTGAAGTCTTCGTCCTTCATGCCGGTGGCGCGCCACAGGGAGCGGGCACCGGCCATGTTGCGTCCGGCGGTGGAGGTCTTGGAACGGTATGCGGGCATCGTGGGTCGGGGAAGATCGGTTGGGGAAGCGGTCGCGCCAGGGCGACACGGGATTATCCTCCAGCGCTTTTCTCCCGCCGGGCCGCATGCTTTTGCCCGGCTGCGGCGCAGGCCCGGGGCGGCACCAAGCTCATTGGGAAAAAGCCCGACGGGCCGTGGGTCCGGCCTTTTCAGGAGCCCGTGCCGGAAGCGGATCGAACGAAGACCGGCGCCTATCGCGGCCGGCGGGGCTGCACGCCCATGGCTTCCTTGTGCTTGTTGATGCGGTCCTGCCGCCGCTGGTCCATTTTTTCCATGGCCTTGCGCTTGCTGTAGCCCGAAGCGTCGGCCCAGGCCCACCAGGCGGCGGTGACCGCGAACGGAGAGAGCACCCACCACCAGCTCCATTGGGCGACCGGTCCGATTTCGAGGTACTTGAGGAGCACCAGAAGAATGCCGAGACCCAGGGTATACATGATGGTGGCGACCTCCTGCGCTGCGCCGTGGGCGGGCGGGCCTGCGAGGGCCCCGATCGGGTTCACGCGCCGTCAACCCCGCCTACTACAATTTCATTGAGTCGCATACTAACCCACACGAAAGTCCCCCGATGAAGCGCACGCTCCCCCTCCTCCTGCTGGCCTTCGCAACCGCCACGCCCGCCTTTGCCGACCAGGCGCTGGCGACCTCGAAGAACTGCATGGCCTGCCATGCCGTGGACAAGAAGCTCGTGGGCCCTTCCTACAAGGATGTGGCGGCGAAGTACGCAGGCCAGAAGGATGCCGTGGACAAGCTGGCCGCCAAGATCATGAAAGGCGGCTCGGGCGTGTGGGGGCCGGTGCCGATGCCGGCCAACGCCCAGGTGAACGAAGCCGATGCGAAGAAGCTGGCCGCCTGGATCCTGACGCTCCAGTGAAAGCGACATCAAAGGGCGTGGGGCGCAGACCGCCGCCCAACCCCTTTGCCACGGAAGCCGCCCGCATGCGAGGCGGCTTTTTGTTTTTCTTTTCGTTGGGGTCCAGGAAGTCAGAGCACCGGGTCGCGCCGCGTGCGCAACTGGTCTTCGAGCTGGCCGACGTAGGCGGCGGTCGTGTTGTCGGACTCCTGCACGCGGGCCGCGAGTCGGGCTTCGAGCGCATCCATGCGGGCCATCACCGCCGCGTGGCCCTGCTGCTGCTGCGATTCGAGGAAGGCGCGCAGCTCGGTGAAGCGCGAGGCCTCGGCCCGGTCGGCCAGCTCGCGCTGGGCCTGCATTTCCTTGGTGTGGCGCCGCGTCTCCAGCAGCACCGAGCCCTGCAGCGACAGCACGTAGGCGATGAAGAAGATGCCCAGCAGCGTGGTGAGCCCCAGCATCAGCAGGCCCAGCGGCGCCTGGAACGAGGTGAAGCCCAGCGAGATGACCGAGGGCGTGGCGAGGGTGCCCCAGTTGAGCGCGGCGAGCACGGCGATGGCCGCGACGATGATCAAAAGGACGATGGATCGAAAGGCCATGGAGATCTCCTGTAGGGGTGCCGAACGCCGGGCCGGAACGGGCCGCGGCGGCTTGCCGGCGGTTTTAACCCGGCCTTGGCGTTCCGGCAGGCCCGTGCGGGGCGAAACCGGTACCGTCCTACAGGGGCGCGGAGGGCACCCCGCGGCGCCCTCCCAAGGATGCGATGCGCGCCGGCCGCGTCCTGGCGGCCCCTGGATCAGTTGGCCTGCGCCAACTGATCCAGGATCGCGGGGTTTTCCAGCGTGCTCGTGTCCTGCGTGATCGGCTCGCCCTTGGCGATGGAGCGCAACAGGCGCCGCATGATCTTGCCGCTGCGGGTCTTGGGCAGGTTGTCGCCGAAGCGGATGTCCTTCGGCTTGGCGATGGGCCCGATCTCCTTGGCGACCCAGTCGCGCAGTTCCTTGGCGATGGCCTTGGCCTCCTCGCCCGTGGGGCGTGGGCGCTTCAGGACCACGAAGGCGCAGATGGCCTCGCCCGTCACGTCGTCGGGGCGGCCCACCACGGCGGCCTCGGCCACCAGGTCGGTCTTGGAGACGAGCGCGGATTCGATCTCCATCGTGCCCATGCGGTGGCCCGAGACGTTCAGCACGTCGTCGATGCGTCCGGTGATGCGGAAGTAGCCCCGGTCGGCCGAGCGCACCGCGCCATCGCCCGCGAGGTAGTAGCCCTTGAGCTCCTCGGGGAAGTAGCTCTTCTTGAACCGCTCCGGGTCGTTCCAGATGGTGCGGATCATGCTGGGCCACGGGCGCTTGATGACCAGGATGCCGCCCGTGCCGTTGGCGATGTCGTTGCCCGCCTCGTCCACGATGGCCGCGGCGATGCCCGGCAGCGGCAGCGTGCACGAGCCCGGCACCAGCGGCGTGGCGCCCGGCAGCGGGGTGATGACGTGCCCGCCGGTCTCGGTCTGCCAGAACGTGTCCACGATGGGGCAGCGCTCGCCGCCCACGTTCCGGTGGTACCACATCCAGGCTTCGGGATTGATGGGCTCGCCCACGCTGCCGAGGATGCGCAGGCTCGACAGGTCGGAGCTGGACGGGTGCACCGCCTTGTCGGCCTCGGCCGCCTTGATGAGCGAGCGGATGGCCGTGGGCGCCGTGTAGAAGATCGATACCTTGTGGCGCTCGATCATCTGCCAGAAGCGTCCCGCATTGGGATAGGTGGGAATGCCCTCGAACACCACCTGCGTGGCGCCGGCGGCCAGCGGACCGTAGGCCACGTAGGTGTGGCCGGTGATCCAGCCGATGTCGGCCGTGCACCAGAAGACGTCTTCGGGCTTGAGATCGAAGGTCCAGTCCATCGTGAGCCTGGCCCACAGCAGGTAGCCGCCCGTGGCGTGCTGCACGCCCTTGGGCTTGCCCGTGGAGCCGCTGGTGTAGAGGATGAAGAGCGGGTGCTCGGCGCCCACGGGCTCGGGCGCGCACTCGGCCGGCTGGCCCGCCAGCGCATCGCCGAACGTCTTGTCGCGGCCCTCCACCATGGCGCAGGCCGTGGCCGTGCGCTGGTAGACCAGGATGGAGCGGATGGTGTCGCAGCCGCCCATGGCCAGCGCCTCGTCCACGATGGCCTTGAGCGGCAGTTCCTTGCCGCCGCGCATCTGGTAGTTGGCGGTGATCACGGCCACCGCGCCCGCGTCGATGATGCGCTCCTGCAGCGCCTTGGCGGAGAAGCCGCCGAACACCACGCTGTGCGTGGCGCCGATGCGCGCGCACGCCTGCATGGCGACCACGCCTTCGATGGTCATGGGCATGTAGATGAGAACGCGGTCGCCCTTCTTCACGCCCTCGGCCTTGAGCGCGTTCGCGAAGCGGCCCACGCGCTCCAGCAGCTCCCGGTACGTGACCTTCGTCACCGTGCCGTCGTCGGCCTCGAAGACGATGGCGGTCTTGTGTTCGGTGGGCGTGCCGATGTGACGGTCCAGGCAGTTGGCGCTGGCGTTGAGTTCACCGTCGGCGAACCACTGGAAGAACGGCGCGTTGGATTCGTCGAGCGTGCGCGTGAAGGGCTTCGTCCACTGCACGTTCTCGCGGGCCAGGCGCGCCCAGAAGCCTTCGAAATCGCGATCGGCCTCGGCCTGCAGGGCCTCGTAGCCGGCCATGCCCGAGATGCGCGCGGCTTTCTCGCAGGCCTCGGGGGGCGGAAACACGCGGTTTTCCACCAGCACGGATTCGATCGTGGACGATGACGCACTCATTTGCTTTGTCTCCTGGGAGTCGTTGGAACAGGTTTTCGGCGGTACTTTCACGGGGCGCACTTACAAGCCACTGACGCACGCTGCCGGCGCATCCCGGCACGCCGTCCGCACCGGCACGGGCCACATGCTACGCCTACCACAGACCCCGTCCGGCCGCCCACCGGGATGTCCCGCAGAGCCGCCGCGAACCGCCCCGAAACGGCCCTAGAATCGCGCCGCACTCCCGCCCACCACGGATTTTCCACCCCACCATGGCCTCCCCGAACGACCCCATCCCACGCACGCCAGGCGCCTCCATGGGCCCCCTCGCCACGATCATCTTCGCCAGCCGGTGGCTGCAGGTGCCGCTCTACCTGGGCCTCATCGTCGCCCAGGGCGTGTACGTATGGCACTTCCTGCTGGAGCTCTGGCACCTCGTGGAGGCCGCCTTCGGCAACCAGGCGGCGCTGCAGACCCTGGTGACCAGCATCGGCTACAAGCCCGGCGTGGAGATCACGGCACTCAACGAGACGGTCATCATGCTCGTGGTGCTGGCGCTCATCGACGTGGTGATGATCTCCAACCTGCTCATCATGGTCATCGTGGGCGGCTACGAGACCTTCGTGAGCCGCCTGAACCTGCACACCCACCCCGACCAGCCCGAGTGGCTGGGCCACGTGAACGCGTCGGTGCTGAAGGTGAAGCTGGGGCTGTCGATCATCGGTATCAGCTCCATCCACCTGCTCAAGACCTTCATCAACGCGGCCAACTACGACACCAAGGTGTTGATGTGGCAGACGATCATCCACGTCGCGTTCCTGGGCAGCGCCATCGCGGTGGCGTATACGGACAAGCTGCTGAACGTCTCGCACGAGAAGCATTGAGCTGACCCGCCGCCCCGCCGGTCTGCCCGCCCCTCGGGGCTGCATGGGCCCTGAAACACTCTTTCGAGGGTTTTTCAGGGCCCATGCCGCCGGATCCATTGAACAGGGCGATCGCATCTAAATCCTCGGCCGCAAGCGATGAGAGAAACTCGAGCGCTGACACTCCATAGCCCCCGCCAGGGGCCAGCGCTGCCCCATGACCCTGCTGGAACATCTGCAAAGCATCCCCGATCCGCGCGTGCAGCGCACCCGGCGCCATGAATTGCAGTCGCTGCTGACGGTGGCGCTGTGCGCCACCCTCGCGGGGGCGGACAACTGGGTGGAGGTGGCCGAGTTCGGCCAACAGCACGAGGGCTGGTTCGCCCGTATCGTGCCCTTGCCCTCAGGCATCGCCTCGCACGATACCTTCGCACGGGTCTTTCGCCTGCTGCAGGCCCAGCCACTGGAGCACGCCTGCCAGCAATGGTTGCAAGAGCTGGCCGGACAAGTGCAGGGCACGGTGGCCATCGACGGCAAGAGCGTGCGCGGCAGCGCCAAGGCAGACAGGCCCCGGGCGCTGCATCTGGTCAGCGCCTGGGCCGCCGACATGGGGCTGCTGCTGGGCCAGTGCCAAGTCGATGGCAAGAGCAACGAGATCACGGCCATCCCGCAACTGCTGCAGTTGCTGCATCTGGCCGGGTGCATCGTCACCATCGACGCCATGGGCTGCCAAAAGGAGATTGCCGCGCAGTTGCAAGAGCAGGGCGCGGATTACGTGCTGAGCCTGAAGGCCAACCAGCGGCATCTGCACGCCGTGGTGCAAAAGCACTTCGAGGGCGCAGGCCTGCAACAGCAGGCGCAGGCAGAGCGGGAGTCGCCCGAGGCCCCTGAGCTGCAGGAGAACGTGTACGTGGAGAGCTTCAGGGGGCACGGACGCCAGGAGCGGCGCAGCTACCGGGTGCATCCCATCCCCGAGGCGCTGCGGCGCGCGGCAGCCCACTGGCCGGGACTGAAAGGCGTGGTGCGGGTAGAGCGAGAGCGCCAGCAGAAGGGACAGCCAACAGGCCATGAGGCCAGCCGGGAGGTCAGCTACTACCTGAGCAGCCTACCCGAGAGTACGCCGGCACACGTGCTGGCGCACAGCATCCGGGCGCACTGGAGCGTGGAGAACCAGTTGCACTGGAGCCTGGACGTGGCCCTGCGCGAGGATGCCGCGCAGAGCTACAAGGACCAGGGGCCGTACAACCAAGCGCTGCTCAGGCGCATGGCCCTGCAGATGCTCAAGAGCGACACGAGCGTGAAGATCGGTCTGCAGGCCAAGCGCAAGCGTGCGGGCTGGAATCTGGACTATCTGGCTGCTCTACTGGGACTATCGCGTTAGATGCGATCGCCCTGATCCATTGAATTGTTTGCTATTAATTGAATAGCAGATACATTGCCCGCGGGTTTTGCGCACCCGCGAATAGCACATCCTCTAAAAACCGGTGTTTTGACTCAAAAACACCAAATGCATACACTTTCGCGGTGTTTTACAACCTGCAGCGCAGGTAATCCGGCCCCTTGAGCGGTCCGGATCCCCGTCGGCCGCCGCCGCAGCCT
The DNA here is from genome assembly GCF_028069655.1 of Acidovorax sp. NCPPB 4044. Classification (NCBI taxonomy): domain Bacteria; kingdom Pseudomonadati; phylum Pseudomonadota; class Betaproteobacteria; order Burkholderiales; family Comamonadaceae; genus Acidovorax; species Acidovorax sp. NCPPB 4044. The sequence goes on along the minus strand of NZ_JAMCOS010000001.1, from coordinate 1,047,175 downwards.
GCCTGCAGCCACCGACGCCACGGCCGGTTCCCGGCCCTGATGCCCCTTCGCGGGGCGCCCGTGGAGTCCTCGCAACCCGACCTCTCCCGCGCGCGTCCCCTGCCCTTGCGCACCCATCGCGTGCCATGCGGGCCAAACCGGGCCGAGTTCCGTGCCCACCTCCTTCCGGCAACGCCGGTGCCCGCCGTGGCACCGCGCGGGGCCGCCGCATCAGGCTTTGCCGCAGGACCGGCCCCGTGCCCGGGCGGGCGCTCCCTTGCCGGAGCGTTCGCCCGGGCGTGTTCGCCAACCCGTTCCAAACCGAGGGAGGACCCACGACGTGGCCAAGCAAATCACCATCGACCATGTATTCAAGGTATTCGGCGACGCGCCGGAGGCGGCGCTCGAACTCGTGCGCCAGGGCTGCAGCAAGCAGGAAATCATGGAGCGCACCGGGCATTCCATCGGCGTGTTCGATGCCACCTTCACCATCGAGGCCGGCGAGATCTTCGTCGTGATGGGGCTGTCGGGCTCCGGCAAGTCCACGCTGGTGCGCATGCTCAACCGGCTCATCGAGCCCACCGCGGGCCGCATCCTGATCGAGGGCGCGGACATCCATGCGCTCTCCGACCGGGCGCTGCGCGCGCTGCGCCGCAAGGACATCAGCATGGTGTTCCAGTCGTTCGCGCTGATGCCGCACATGACCGTGCTGGACAACACCGCCTTCGGCCTGGAGCTGGCCGGCGTGGACCGCGCCGAGCGCCAGCGGCAGGCCGCCGCGGCGCTGGAACAGGTGGGCCTGGGCGCGTGGGCGCAGAGCTATCCGGACGAACTCTCGGGCGGCATGCAGCAGCGCGTGGGGCTGGCGCGCGCGCTGGCGTCGGACCCCTCGATCCTGCTGATGGACGAGGCCTTCTCGGCGCTGGACCCGATCATCCGCACCGAGATGCAGAGCGAGCTGCTGCGGCTGCAGCAGATCCGGCGGCGCACCATCGTCTTCATCTCGCACGACCTCGACGAAGCCATGCGCATCGGCGACCGCATCGCGATCATGAAGGACGGCCAGGTGGTGCAGGTGGGCACGCCCGACGAGATCCTGCGCAATCCGGCCAACGACTATGTGCGCAACTTCGTGCGCGGCGTGGACGCGGCGGCGGTGTTCAAGGCCGGCGACATCGCGCGTCGCCCCCTCACGGTGGTGTCCGAGCACCGCGACCGCGGCGCGCGCGCCGCGTTGCAGATGCTGCAGGACCAGGACCGCGACTTCGCCTATGTGGTGAACCCCGCGCGGCAGTACCTGGGCACCGTGTCCGCCGACTCGCTGCGCGGCGCGCTCGACGGCCACGTGGGGCCGCTGGGGCTGCACCACGCCTACCTGGCCAGCGTGGGGCCCATCGCGGCCGACGCGTCCGTGGCCGATCTCTTCGGCCAGGTGGCGCAGGCGCCGTGCGCGCTGCCCGTGGTGGAAGACGGCGGCCGGCTGCGCGGCGTGATCAGCAAGACCACGCTGCTGCGCTTCCTGGACCGCGACACCCCGCCCGTGCCGCCCACCGCACCCGCAGCCGCTGCGTCCAACCCGTCCGAACGGAGCCCCGCATGAACGAAACCACCATGACGACACCCCCCCATTCCGCAGACACCGTGGCCGCGCCGGACGCCAGCCCCTGGGCGGCCGCGGGCGAGGGCCCCGCGGCCATTACGCCCCACGGCCCCCCCGCGGCCACGCCAGATGCCGCGCCGGCCGCACCGGACCCGTGGGCGGCCTCCACGGCCACCAGCGATGCGGGCGCGGGCGGCACGGACTGGCTGAGCGCCGCGCCGGACGCGGGCTCCGCCGCCCTGCCCGCCGACGCGCTGGCGGGCGCGGCCGACCCCGCGCAGGCCGCGGGCGGCCTGCACCTCTCGCAGCTCTGGGACGGTTCGCTGCCCGTCGAGCACTGGATCAACCAGGGCCTCACCTGGACGGTGGACCACTTCCGCCCCGCGTTCCAGACGGTGCGCGCACCGGTCGACGCCACGCTGGGCGGCGTGCACGCCCTGCTCACGGGCCTGCCCACGCTCGCCATGGTGGCGCTCATCGGCCTGCTCGCATGGCAGTTCGCGGGCCGCATGCTGGCGCTGGGCACGGTGGCCTCGCTGCTGCTGGTGGCCCTGCTCGGCATCTGGCCCGAGGCGATGGTGACGCTGTCGCTGGTGCTGACCTCGCTCGCGTTCTGCCTGGTGCTGGGCCTGCCGCTGGGCATCCTGCTGGCCAGCAGCGACCGCGCGCAGCGCCTGCTGCGCCCCGCGCTCGATGCGATGCAGACCACTCCGGCCTTCGTGTACCTCGTGCCGGTGGTGATGCTGTTCGGCATCGGCAACGTGCCGGGCGTGGTGGTCACCATCGTCTTCGCGCTGCCGCCGCTCGTGCGCCTGACCAATCTGGGCCTGCGGCAGGTGCGGCCCGACCTCGTGGAGGCCGCGCGCGCCTACGGTGCCTCGCCACTCCAGCTGCTCTGGAAGGTGCAGCTGCCGCTGGCCCTGCCGTCCATCATGGCCGGCATCAACCAGGCGCTGATGCTCTCGCTCTCGATGGTGGTGATCGCCTCGATGATCGCCGTGGGCGGCCTGGGCCAGATGGTGCTGCGCGGCATCGGCCGGCTCGACATGGGCCTGGCCGCCGTGGGCGGGCTCGGCATCGTGCTGCTCGCGATCACGCTGGACCGGCTCACACAGGCGCTGGGCCAGCCCCGGCGCGGCGCACGGCACTGGTGGCACACGGGGCCCGTGGGCCTGGCCGCGCGCCTGGCCAGCGGCTTCCTGCGCCGCCCGGCGGCCACCACCACCACCGCCGATGCCACGGCCCCTGCGGGGCAGCGGCCCGCGGCCGTGCCGTCCGCCGCGATGGCCTCCGGCGAAGGCCCTGCGCTGGCAGGTGCGGGCCGCTGAGAACGCACCGCGCACCGCGCTTCTTATCGACACTTTTTTCAGGAAACATTCCATGCACCTCTCCATCGCACAACCCCTGCTCCGCCCCCGCACGGCCCGGCGCGGCCCGGCCCGCGCGGCCGCCTGCGCCCTGGCCGGCGCACTGGCGCTGGCCGCGCTGCCGGCCGGCGCGCAGAACCTGCCCGGCAAGGGCGTGAAAGTGCAGCCGCTGCAAAGCTCGAATGCCGAGGAAACCTTCCAGACGCTGCTGGTCTCGCGCGGGCTGCAGAAGCTGGGCTACGACGTACAGCCCATCAAGGAGATCGAATACGCCACGGCCCACGTGGCGATCGCCAACGGCGACGCGACCTTCATGGCCGACCACTGGGATCCGCTGCATGCCGACTTCTACAAGAACGCGGGTGGCGACGCCAAGCTCTGGCGCAAGGGCGCCTACTCGGCCAACGCCGCGCAGGGCTACCTGATCGACCGCAAGACCGCCGAGCAGTACAAGATCACGCACATCGACCAGCTGAAGGACCCGAAGCTCGCGAAGCTCTTCGACGCCAACGGCGACGGCCGCGCCGACCTCACGGGCTGCAACCCGGGCTGGGGCTGCGAGGCGGTGATCGAGCACCAGATGAAGGACTTCGGCCTCTCGGGCACGGTGACGCACGTGCAGGGCAGCTATGCGGCGCTGATGGCCGACACCATCGCGCGCTTCAAGCAGGGCAAGCCCATCCTCTACTACACCTGGACGCCCTACTGGGTGAGCGGCGTGCTGCGCCCGGGCCAGGAGGTGGTGTGGCTGCAGGTGCCGCGCTCCTCGCTGCCCGGTGAGCAGGCAGGGCAGGACACGAAGCTGCCGGACGGCAAGAACTACGGCTTCGTGCTCAACACCCAGCGCATCGTGGCCAACAAGGCCTTCGCCGAGAAGAACCCCGCCGCCGCGCGGCTCTTCGAGGTGATGCAACTGCCGGTGGCCGACATCAACGCGCAGAACCTCGCCATGAAGAATGGCCAGGGCAAGCAGGCCGACATCGAGCGCCACGCGGACGGCTGGATCCGCGCGCACCAGAAGACCTTCGACGGTTGGCTCCAGCAGGCGACGGCCGCCGCCGCCGCGCATTGAGGGCGGCCCCGGGGCCAGGGCCTTCAGGCCGCGGCCCCGTCCCTCTGGAACGCGCGCGAGAAGTCGCAGCACGACTGCGCCAGCATGACGATGGAGGCCACCAGCGCACTGCGGTGCTCGCCCTTGTGCATGGCCACGTAGGGCACGGGCGGCAGCGCGGGCTCGACCTCGATCACCTCCAGCATGCCCGCCGCGACGAGCGGGGCGAGGCACTCGCGCGGCAGGTAGGCCACGCCCAGGCCCGACACGGTGAGCCCCGTGAGCGCCACGAGGTTGCTCACCACGATCGAATCGGCGGGCTCCACCCCGCGCTCGGCCATCCACGCGTCGTAGATGCGGCCGGTGCCGGAGCTGCTGCCCTGCACCAGCATGCGGTGGCGCGCCAGTTCGTGCAGCCGCACGGGGCCCTGCGCGGCGCCGGCCACCATCCCCGGCTGCGCCATCCAGGCGCTGCCCACGCGGCCGATCTCGGTGGCGGCGAGCCGCGTGTCGGCAAACGCGTCGGGCACGATCACCAGGTCCAGCTCGTCGGCCAGCAGCTTGTCGCGCAGTGGCAGGCTGCCGTCCACGTCGGGCTCCAGGATCACCTTGGGGTAGTGCGCGCGCACCAGCGCGACCAGGCGCGGCAGCCAGGTCATGGCGGTGAGCTCGGTCACGCCCAGGCGCAGGCGCCGCTCGATCACCCCGGGCTTGCCGAACTGCTCGACCGCCGCATCGCGCTGCCGCAGCAGCTTGCGCGCGATGACGAACATCTCTTCGCCCTTCTCGGTCAGGCGCGCGGCGCGCAGGCTGCGGTCGAAGAGCGGCGTGTCGAAGAGCTGCTCGAGCTCCTGCACGCGCTTGGAGATGGCGGACTGCGTGGTGTGCAGCTTGTGGGCCGCGGGGCCGAAGCCGCCGAGCTGGACGATCCAGTACAGCGCTTCGAGTTGCTTGAAAGTCATCATGGCCGCGTCCTCGGGCCTGCGGTTGCCCAGCAAGCCATCAATCGATTTTCTTCATGCGATTTCAGCACAAAAAATCGCTTTTTTCTCATTGGATGGACTTCCAGAATGGGCGCATTCCCCACCGATCCACCCTTTTGGAGACCCGACATGCCCCACCGCCGCCTGCCTCGCCGCGCCTTCCTGCCCGCGCTGTGCGCCACTTTTGCCGCCGTGGCGGCCACGCTCGCCGCGCACCCCGCTGCCGCGCAGGACATCGACACGCTGCGCAAGATCCAGGAGCGCGGCACGATCGTGATCGGCAGCCGCGACAGCTCCATCCCGTTCTCGTACAAGCCCACGGGCAGCGGCGACCCGGTCGGCTTCTCCAACGACATCTGCCTGAAGATCGTCGATGCGGTGAAGGCGAAGCTCGGCCTGCCCGCGCTGCGCGTGCAGTACACGCTGCTCACCTCTACCAACCGCATCCCGCTGATGCAGAACGGCACGGTGGACATCGACTGCGCCACCACCACCAATTCGGTCGCGCGCCAGCAGCAGGTGGCGTTCGCGCCCAGCCATTTCGTGACCAACATCACCGTGGCGGTGAAGAAGGATTCGGGCATCCAGTCGCTGGCCGACCTGGGTGGCAGGACGGTCGCCACGGTGGCGGGCAGCACCTCGATCCAGCTGCTGCGCAACCTGCGCCGCACCGAGAAGGTGGACGTGCAGGAACTCTCGGGCAAGGACACGGCAGACGCCTTCCTGCTGCTGGCCAACGGCCGCGCCGACGCGTACGTGCTGGACGACGTGCAGCTGGCGGGCCTGATCGCCACCTCGCCCCATCCCGGGGACTTCCGCATCCTGAAGGACGTGGTGCTGCGCCAGGAGCCCTACGGGATCATGCTGCGCAAGAACGACCCGGCCTTCCAGGCGCTGGTGGACCAGACCGTGGTGCAGCTGATGCAGTCGGGCGAGATGGAGCGGCTCTATGCGCGCTGGTTCACACAACCCATCCCGCCCACCCAGGCGAACCTGAACTTCCCCATGACCGACGCCGTGCGCGAGGCCTACCGCAACCCCAGCAGCAAGGGCGTGCAATGAGCGCGGCGTCTGCCCCCCACGGCCGCCTGTTCGGCCCTGCGCTGATGGCCGCCGTGCGCGAACGCTTCCTGCACGTGGAGCGCGACCACCAGGGCCGCGAGCGCATCTACTTCGACAACGCGGGCGGCTCCCTGCGGCTGCGCGCCGCGCTGGAGCGCCTGGCCCAGGTGGACGCGGTGCCCGACAACACCGAGCGCATCCACGATACCGCGCGCGAGCTGCAGGGCGTGCAGTCGCAGGGCGCGGACGACCTGCGCATGCTGCTCAATGCCCGGGGCGGCAGCGTGTACGCCGCGCTCACGGCCTCCGGCGCGATGTTCGATCTGGTGCGTGCCGTGGCCGAGAACGTGCCGGGCACCAACATGGTCACCACCGTGCTGGAGCACCCCTCGGCCTACGACGCGATGGAACGCTACGCGCGCCAGACGGGGCGGGAGCTGCGCGTGGCGCCCAGCAACCCGGCCACGGGCGGTGTGGACGTGGAGGCCATCGCGCGGCTGATCGACGCGGATACCTGCGTGCTCAACGTGATCCACGCCTCCAACATCTCGGGCGCCAAGCTCGACCTGCCGGCCATCGTGCGCGCCGCGCGCGCCGTCAAGCCCGACCTCTACATCCTCGTGGATGCCGTGCAGCACGCGCCGCACGGGCTCATCGACCTGCAGGCCGCGCCGGTGGACGGCATCACCATCGCGCCCTACAAGTTCTTCGGCTGCCGCGGTTCGGGCCTCGCCTGGCTGTCGGAGCGCGCGGCCGAGCTGCCGCACCACAAGCTCGCGGGCAAGGCGCCGGGGTTCTGGGACCTGGGCAGCGCATCGCCCTGGCAGTTCGCGGTGCTGACCGAGATCGTGGACTACGTGTGCTGGCTCGGCACACACCCGCAGGGCGGCGCCGCGTCCGCCGCCGCCTCGCGGCGCGAGCGCTTCGCGGCGGGCATCGGCTGCATCGCGCTGCATGAGCGTGCGCTGCTGTGGCGCCTGCTCGCGGGCGGCGGCGAGGCCGGAGGCGCCCCGGGCCTGCGCGCGCAGGAAGGCGTGCGCGTGTTCCTGGACCACGACGACCTCGCGCGGCGCGACCTCATCATCGCCATCGGCTTCGACCACCTCGACTGCACCGACGCCGTGCGCGCCTACGCGCAGCGCGGCATCACGGTGTACGAGCGCAGCACGGCCAGCATCTACTCGCGCCGCATGCTCGAATCGTTCGGCATCGAGGGCGCGGTGCGCGTGTCGCCGCTGCACTGCCAGACCCCGGACGAGGTCGACCGCTTCCTGCGCGCCACGCAGGACATCGCCCGCGCCCACGCGCCGCGGGCCGCCACCGCGGCGACCTGAGCGGCACCGGCGCACGGCGCACCACGGGCGCGCGGAGCGGCCGGGCCGCCGCCCATTTTTCTCCTGGATTGGCCCGCACAGTCGGGCCATCCCACAACGAAGGAGGAAAACCATGGCACAGACCTTGACGCAAGACACCGCCGCCGACGGCAGCGCGGACACCACCCGGCGCCGCCTGGCGCTCGGCACCCTGGGATCGCTGGGCAGCCTGGGCCTGGCCGGCCTGCTGGGCTGCGGAGGCGGCTCCGACGGAACGACCACCACCACCGATACCTCCGGAACGGGCACCGGCACCGGAACGGGCACAGGTACCGGCACCGGCACGGGCACCGACACCGGCACGCAGGCCTGCTCCGTCGTGCCCGAAGAGACCGCCGGCCCCTACCCCGCCGACGGCTCCAACGCCAGCAATGCCAGCTACAACGTGCTGGCGCTGAGCGGCATCGTGCGCGCCGACATCCGCAAGAGCATCGGCGCCACCAGCAACGTCGGCGGCGTGCCGCTCACCATCGCCATCACGATCACCAACACGCGCTCGAACTGCGCGGCGCTGGCCGGCTATGCCGTCTACCTCTGGCACTGCTCGCAGGAGGGCGACTACTCCGTCTACACCGAGAACAGCATCGCCGCCAATTACCTGCGCGGCGTGCAGTCCACCGATGCCAGCGGCACCGTCACCTTCACCACCGTGGTGCCGGGCTGCTATGCGGGGCGCATGCCGCACATGCACCTGGAGATCTACCCCAGCCTCGCGGTGGCCACCACCGCCAGCAACAAGGTCAAGACCACGCAGCTCGCCTTTCCCACCGACACGCTGCGCGCCATCTACACCGCCAACAGCGGCTACAGCGCCAGCGTGCGCAACCTGGCCAACATCACCTTCGCCACCGACAACGTGTTCAGCGACGGCGTGGACCTGCAGATGACCACCATGGCCAGCGACGGCAACGGCGGCTACACCGCGAAGGCCACGATCTCCATCGCGGCCTGAAACGCCCCTGCGGTGCGGGCGCCTGCACCCGCCCCCTTCCCCAACCCCCCTCACCCCTTCGGGGGCGGTCCGCCGCCCTCTTTTTTATTCAACCCCTCCGGCGTGCCCGCACGCCCCAATCGCCCACCCACCTCCGTCCCCGAACCGGACCCGACGCACCATGACCCTGACACGCACCCCCCTGCCCTTCATTTCCGCCGCCCTTGCCGTGGCCGCCCTGCTGTCCGCGGCCTGCGCCATGGCGCAGCCCTCCCACGACGGCCACCAGCCGCCCGCACCGCCGCCCGAGGCGTACACCGCCTGCCAGGGCCAGACCGAAGGCGCGAGCGTCACGCTCACCATGCCCGACGGCAAGACCCTGCAGGGCACATGCCGCACAATGAACGGCAGCCTCGTGGCCATGCCTGCGGGCGGCCCGCCGGGCGCCGGCGGCCCGCCGCCTGCCCGCTGACCGCGCACGCCGCAGCGCCTTCCTCCCCCACCGCCGACGATGCCCCGCCTCACCCTCCAGAGCAAAGCCTTCCTCGCACTCAGCATCCTGCTGGCCGTGCTGCTGGTGATCTTCGTGGGGTTCTCGCGCCTGGGGCTGCAGCGCGGCCTGGGGCCCTACGTGGCCGAGATCGAGCTGGGCCGCCTGGACTGGCTCGCGGCGCGGCTGGAGCGCATCTACGTGCTGCACGGCGGCTGGCAGACACTGCGCACGCAGCCCGGGCTGTGGCGCCAGATGCACCGCCCGGGCGACATGCCCCCGCCGGGCACGGCGGGCAACGCCTTCGACCCGCGGGACCCCCGCGTCACGCGCCGTTCGGGCGACGGCACGGAACAGCCGCCGCCGTCCCGCGACGGCGACCGGGACCGCGACAGGGACCGCAGCCGCGGCTTCGATCGCGACCCGGACGGCGATCGCTTCCCGCCCCCCGACATGCCGCAGCCCCCGTCCGGCGGACAGGTCCGCACCTTCCGCCCACCGCCGCCCGAGCCCGCGGGCCATGCGCTGTCGCAGCGCCTGGGCCTGATCGACGGCGAGCAGCACCTCGTGGCCGGCGCGCGCGAGCAGCCCGGCGCGGCACACCGCGTGCTGCGCGGCCCCAAGGGCGAGGCCATCGGCCAACTGGTGCTCTCGCCGCCCGCGGGTGTGGACACCGAGGCCGACCGCGCATTCCTGCGCCAGCAACTGGTGTTCGTCGCGTGGACCGGCGCCTTGGGCCTGGTGCTCGCGCTCTGGCTGTCGTGGTGGCTGGCACGGCGCTGGCTGGCGCCCATCGGCGCGCTGGTGGACGGCGCGCGGCGCGTGGCCGGCGGCCGGCTGGACACGCGCGTGCCGGTGGAGGGCGACGACGAACTCGCCCGGCTCGCACGCACCTTCAACGACATGGCCGAGCAGCTCGGCGGGCTGGAGGCCTCGCGCCGCCAGTGGATCGGCGACGTGGCGCACGAGCTGCGCACGCCGCTGGCCGCCATGCGCGCCGAGATCGAGGCCGTGCAGGACGGCGTGCGCCCCTTCGACGACCGGACGGCCCTGCGCCTGCACCGGCAGGTGATGCGGCTGATCCAGCTCGTGGGCGACCTGCGCGCCAGCCTCGATGCGGACGGCGCGGGCACGCCCTCGGCGCTGGTGCCCGTGCACCCGCTCGCGCTGCTGGCCGAGGCCGTGCTGTCGATGCAGGCGCGCTTCGACAAGGCCGGCCTCGCGCTCGACAGCACGGCGCTGGCGCCGCTCGCAGGCGGCCCGCACCCGCCCGTGGTGCGCGGCGACGCGCCGCAACTGCACCGCGTGTTCCTGAACCTGCTGGAAAACAGCCTGCGCTACACCGACACCGGCGGGCGCCTGTGCATCGCTGCCCGCACCGTGCGCACACCGGGCGACGGGGCGCAGCTGGTGGTGCAGTGGGACGACACCGCGCCCGGCGTGGCCGCCCATGAACTGGCGCGCATCTTCGACCGCCTCTACCGCGCCGAGGCCTCGCGCACGCGCGCCGAGGGCGACACCGGCGGCTCGGGCCTGGGCCTGGCGATCTGCCGCGCCATCGTGCAGGCGCACGGCGGCCGCATCGTGGCCGAGGCCTCGCCGCTGGGCGGCCTGCGCATCCTCTTGACCCTGCCCTTGCTGGAGAACCCCGCCCCATGACCGATCCCCACCGCATCCTCGTGGTCGAGGACGAACCCGACATCGCCGACATCGTGCTCGACTACCTGCGCCACTCCGGCTTCGAGGCTGAGCACGCCGCCGACGGCCACGCCGCGCTGGAGCACCTCACCGGCCCGCGGCCGCCCGACCTCGCCCTGCTGGACATCATGCTGCCCGGCATCGACGGGCTCGAAGTGCTGCGCCGCGCGCGCCGCCACACCGACACCCCGGTCATCATGCTCACCGCGCGCGTCGAGGAGGTGGACCGCCTCATCGGCCTGGAACTGGGCGCGGACGACTACATCTGCAAGCCCTTTTCCCCGCGCGAGGTGGTGGCGCGCGTGCGCACCGTGCTGCGCCGCAGCACGGCCAGCGCCGCCGCCGACGGCACCGCCGGCGGCGCGCCGGACGGGCCGCTGGTGCTGGACGAAGCGCTCTGGCAGGTGCTGCTGCGCGGCACGCCCGTGGCCCTGACGCCGCGCGAGTTCCGCCTGCTGCAGGCGCTGGTGCGCCACAGCGGCCGCATCTTCTCGCGCGCCCAACTGCTCGACATGGCCTACGACGACACGCTGGACGTGAACGAGCGCGCGATCGACAGCCACATCAAGAACCTGCGCCGCAAACTGCGCTCTGCCGACGGCAGCGAGCACGAATGGATCCGTTCCGTCTACGGCGTGGGCTTCTCCTACGACCCGCCGGCGGCCTGAACAGGCACCGCGGCCCGGCCGACCAAACGTTTGCTATATTTTCAATAGCAAACTATTGAATGGATCCGGCGGCATGAAGGCTTTTTTAACCCCAACTGGCAGGTACGCGCCCGCCCGGGCGCCGCTTTCCGACCCGCAGGCCCCGCCTGTTCCTACACCGCCGCAGCGCCGGGCGGGGTTTGATGCATGCAGACACCGATCGACTGCCGCCCGCACGCCACCGCCCATGCCCGCCATTGCCGCCGCCGCACCTTCCCGCCCCGCACGCCCGCCCCGCGCCAGCGGCACCGCCGCGCCCCGCCGCGCGGCCCCTGACCGCAGCGGCGGATCCCCACCGCCCGCTCCCCGCCCCGCCGCCGCGCCCCCTGCCCGCCTCCCGGGCGGCCTGCGCTACGTGAGCCCCGACGCCTTGCCCGGCCTGACGCGCGAACTGCGGGGCCAGCACTACCGATTCCGCCGGCCCGACGGGCAGTGGGTGACCGACGAGGAAGAGATCGCGCGCATCCGCAAGCTGGCGATCCCGCCGGCCTACACGCAGGTGTGGATCTGCCCGCTGCCCGACGGACACCTGCAGGCCACGGGCCTGGACGCACGCGGCCGGCGCCAGTACCGCTACCACCCCGAATGGCGCCAGCAGCGCGACGAGGCCAAGTTCGAGCGCATGCAGGCCTTCGGCCGCGCGCTGCCGCGCATTCGCGCCCGCGTCGCGCGCGACCTGAAGCCGCGCCGCGGCGAGCCCGCGCTCTCGCGCGCCGTGGTGCTGGCCACCATCGTGCGGCTGCTGGACACTACCTTCCTGCGGGTGGGCAACGAGGAATACGCGGCCGCCAACCGCTCCTACGGACTCACCACGCTGCGCAACCGCCATGCGGGCGTGCGCGGCAGCCAGCTCACGCTGCGCTTTCGCGGCAAGAGCGGCGTGGAGCAGCAGGCCACGCTCGACGACCCGCGCGTGGCGCGCGTAGTGCGCCGCTGCCAGCAGCTGCCGGGGCAGGAACTCTTCCAGTACGAGGACGAGGACGGCACGCGACACGCCGTCGGATCGAGCGACGTGAACGACTACCTGCGCGAGATCACCCGCCCGACTGCCGACAGCGACAGCGACGGCGACGGTCTGCATTTCACGGCCAAGGATTTCCGCACCTGGCACGGCACGGCGCAGGCGCTCGAACTCACGCGCCTGGCCTGCACGGGCGAGACGGGCGCGACCGCCTACAACGCCAAGCAGATCCTCACCGACGTGGCGAAGCAGCTCGGCAACACGCCAGCGGTGTGCAAGAAGTCGTATGTGCACCCCGCCGTGCTGGACCTCGGGGCCCGCCTCGCCTCCGACGCGGGCCCCGACATGCAGCGCGTGTGGGACCGGATCGGCGGCGGCGCATCGCCCCGCGGGCTCAGCGCGGCCGAGCGGCGGCTGCTGGGCTTTCTGCGCGAGCACCAGCGCGCCTCCCGGCGTGCCGTTGCCGGTACAGGCCGGAGAAAGACCGCCAAGGCGGCCCCGCGCGCCGCAGCCCCGGCGCGCTGAGCGCGGAGCCGAGCCCCCGTTGCGCCAAGGGGCGAGCCGGTCTTCAGCGGCCCACCATGTTGCCTGGCACCACCCATTGGTCGAACTGCTCGCCGGTGACGTGGCCGGAGGCGATGGCCGCCTCGCGCAGCGACGAGCCTTCCTTGTGCGCCTTCTTGGCGATGAAGGCGGCCTTGTCGTAGCCGATGTGCGTGTTGAGCGCGGTCACCAGCATGAGCGAGCGCTCCACCAGTTCGCCGATGCGCTCGCGGTTGGGCTCGATGCCCACCGCGCAGTGGTCGTTGAAGCTCACCATGCCGTCGGCCAGCAGGCGCACGCTCTGCAGGAAATTGTGGGCCACCAGGGGGCGGAACACGTTCAGCTCGAAGTTGCCCGATGCGCCGCCGAAATTGATCGCCACGTCGTTGCCGAAGACCTGCGCGGCCAGCATCGTCACGGCCTCGCTCTGGGTGGGGTTCACCTTGCCCGGCATGATCGAGGAGCCCGGCTCGTTCTCGGGGATCGAGATCTCGCCGATGCCGCTGCGCGGGCCGCTCGCGAGCCAGCGCACGTCGTTGGCGATCTTCATCATGCTGGCCGCCAGCGTCTTGAGCGCGCCGTGCGCGTGCACCAGCGCATCGCAGGAGGCCAGCGCTTCGAACTTGTTGGGCGAGGTGATGAACGGCAGGCCCGTCAGAGACGCCAGCTCCTGCGCGACGCCCTCGGCGTAGCCCTTGGGTGCGTTCAGCCCGGTGCCCACGGCCGTGCCGCCCAGCGCCAGTTCATAGAGGTGCGGCAGCGCGTCCCGCACGTGCTTTTCGCCGTGCGCGAGCTGCGCCACCCAGCCGGAGATCTCCTGGCCCAGCGTGAGGGGCGTGGCGTCCTGCAGGTGGGTGCGGCCGATCTTCACGATGCCGTCGAACGCCTTCGCCTTCGCTTCCAGCGTGGCGCGCAGCCTGGCGATGGCCGGCAGCAGGCGGTGCGTGAGCGCCTCCACCGCGGCCACGTGCATCGCCGTGGGGAACACGTCGTTGCTCGACTGACTGCGGTTCACGTCGTCGTTGGGGTGCACGGCGCGGCCTTCGCCGCGCTCGCCGCCGAGGATCTCGCTCGCGCGGTTGGCCAGCACCTCGTTCACGTTCATGTTGGACTGGGTGCCCGAACCCGTCTGCCACACGACCAGCGGGAATTCGGTCGGGTGCCGGCCGGCGATCACCTCGTCGGCCGCGGCCACGATGGCCTCGGTCTTCTTCGCGTCCTGCAGGCCCAGCGCATGGTTCACCCGGGCCGACGCGCGCTTGACCTGTGCCAGCGCCTTGATGATCTCGCGGGGCTGCTGCTCGCCGGAGATGTCGAAGTTCTGCAGCGAGCGCTGCGTCTGCGCGCCCCACAGCTGGTGGGCAGGGACTTCGATGGGGCCGAAAGTATCGCGCTCGGTACGGGTGGTCATTTGTCGGATTCCGCTGAATGAAAAGAACGCACCCGCTGCGGGGTGCACCCCGGCGCCGGCCCGCGCGTTCGACGCAGGCAGGCCGGCAAAGCCAGGGCCCGCAGCATACGCCAACCGGAACCATTCTCATCTGGCTCCCGCAGCGGTGTCCCTGGCATGGGCAAGGTTTGTAACGAATCGATACACTGAATCCCAAACGGCCACCGGGCCGTACCCACCTCCAACCATGTCCCCCGATACCAGCCTCGGCCTCGCCGTGTTCATGCCCTCGCGCCATGACCCGTGGGTGGTGGCGGCCTCCTTCGCCATCGCTCTGCTGGCAAGCTACGTCACGCTGGACCTCGCCCGGCGCGTACACGCCTCGCAGCGCTCCATCGGCGCCATCTGGTGGACCGCCGGGTCGCTGGTGATGGGCACCGGGATCTGGGCCATGCACTTCCTGGGCATGCAGGCGTTCGAGCTGCCCGTGGCGCTGGGCTTCACCGGCGGGCTCACGCTGCTGTCCTGGCTGGCGGCGGTATCGGCCTCGGCCGTGGCGCTGGGGCTGGCGGGCCTGCCGCATTTCCGCGTCTGGCACCTGCTGGCGGGCGCATCGGCCATGGGCGCTGGCATCAGCGGCATGCACTACATCGGCATGCGGGCCATGGTGATGTCGATCGACATCGTCTGGAACCCCGCGCTCGTCGTGCTCTCGGTCGCCGTGGCGGTATTGGCATCGGCCACGGCGCTGATGATCTTCCAGTGGCTGCTGCGCGTGCGGGGGCGGCGCCGGCTGCCCTACCAGGCCGCTGCGGCGGTGGTGATGGCCGTGGCCATCTGCGGCATGCACTACACGGGCATGGCCGCCGCCTCCTTCCCGGAAGGCTCGGTCTGCCTGAGCGCCAACGGCCTGGGCGGGCACGGCCTCACGGCGATGGTGCTGATGGCCACGGGCATGCTGCTGCTCAGCACGCTCTTCACCGCCATCCTGGACACGCGCCTGCAGACCACGGCGAAGCAGCTCAACGCGTCGCTGCAGGAAAGCAATGCCCGCCTGACGGCCGCCAACGCCCAACTGCAGAAGCAGGCCTTCGCCGACCCGCTCACCACCCTGCCCAACCGGCTGCTGTTCGAAGACCGGCTCTCCCACGCCCTGCTGCGGCTGGACCGGTCGCGCCGCCGCGACACCGGCCAGCGCCTGGCGGTGATGTTCGTCGACCTGGACGGCTTCAAGCCCATCAACGACTCGTTCGGCCACGCGGCGGGCGATGCCATCCTGCGCAGCGCCGCAGAGCGCCTGCGCCAGCAGGCCCGGGAGAGCGACACCGTCGCACGGGTGGGCGGCGACGAGTTCCTGCTGCTGCTCGAAGACGTGAACGGCCCCAGCGACTGCCTGACCGTGGCGCAGCGGCTGCTGAATGCCCTGGGCCAGCCGTTCGAGGTGGCCGGCAAGACCGTGCAGATCGCGTGCTCGATCGGCATCGTGGTCTACCCCGACCATGGCGAACGCGACAAGCTCGTCGCCAACGCCGACGCGGCCATGTACGCCGCCAAGCGCGCGGGTGGCAACGGCTGGGCGCTGTTCGAATCGCACATGGGCTCCGACGCCACCGAGCAGCTCGCGCTGCAGAACGACCTGCGCCAGGCCATCGCGCGCGGCGAGCTGTCGCTGCACTACCAGCCCAAGATCGACGCGCGCCGCGGCCGCATCAACGGCGTGGAAGCCCTGCTGCGCTGGCGGCATCCCGAGCGCGGCATGGTGAGCCCGGTGGACTTCATCCCGGTGGCCGAGCGCTTCGGCATCATCGCGCAGCTCGGCAACTGGGTGATCGAAGAGGCCTGCCGGCAGATGGCCGCCTGGAGCTGGGACGGGATGCGCATGCGCGTGGCCATCAACCTCTCGGCCTACCAGTTGCGCGAGAGCGGGCTGGCGGACCGCATCCGCGAGGCCCTGCAGCGCCACGGCGTACCGGCCTCGCACCTGCTGTGCGAGATCACCGAATCGGTGGCCATGGAAGATACGCGCGCCACGCAACGCACCTTCGAGGAGCTGGCCCGCATCGGCGTGTACCTCGCCATCGACGACTTCGGCACCGGGTATTCGAGCCTCAACTACCTGCGCCGGCTGCCGGCGCGCCAGCTCAAGATCGACCGCAGCTTCGTGCGCGACCTCGAAGAGCAGGACGACGCGCGCGCCGTGGTGGACGCGGTGGTACGCCTCGCGCATGCGCTGGGCCTGCGCGTGGTGGCCGAGGGCGTGGAGACGATCGGGCAGCGCGACATCCTGGTCGCGATGCACTGCGATGAGTTGCAGGGCTACTACTTCGCGCGGCCGATGCCGGCCGCCACCCTGCTCGCCTGGGCGCTCGGCGACAAGCCCGACGGTGCGGCGGATTTCAGCCCCTCGGTGGTCGGCCCGCTCACCGAGATATCCACCGCCACCGCGGCCTGAGCATGCATGCGGGCGGCGGCGTTCGCCCCATGGCGCGCGGCCGCCAACCCCTTGCCCGGGGCGGAACGGGGCGCGGCGCGATAATCGCGGGCGTCAGTCCATACCCACAAAACACCCCACCATGACCACCACCATCCGGTACCACGACCTCGTGGAATCCATTGCCGCGTCCCTGCAGTACATCAGCTACTACCACCCCGCCGACTTCATTGCCCACCTGGCCCGCGCCTACGAACGCGAGCAGAGCCCGGCCGCGAAGGACGCGATGGCCCAGATCCTGACCAACAGCAAGATGAGTGCCACCGGCCAGCGCCCCATCTGCCAGGACACCGGCATCGTCAACGTGTTCCTGAAGATCGGCATGGACGTGCGCTGGGAAGGCTTCCCGGCGGGCCTGGAAGATGCCATCAACGAAGGCGTGCGCCGCGGCTACCACCACCCGGACAACACCCTGCGCGCCAGCGTGGTGGCCGACCCGCAGTTCGCCCGCAAGAACACCAAGGACAACACGCCGGCCGTGATCTTCACGCAGATCGTGCCCGGCAACACCGTGGACATCACCGTCGCGGCCAAGGGCGGTGGCAGCGAGAACAAGTCCAAGATGGTCATGATGAACCCCAGCGACAACCTGGTGGACTGGGTGCTGAAGACCGTGCCCACCATGGGCGCCGGCTGGTGCCCGCCAGGCATGCTGGGCATCGGCATCGGCGGTACGGCGGAAAAGGCCGTGCTGCTGGCCAAGGAAAGCCTGATGGACGACCTGAACATGTACGAGTTGCAGGCCAAGGCCGCGCGCGGCGAGAAGCTCGACCAGGTGGAAGAACTGCGCCTGGAACTGTTCGAGAAGGTCAACGCGCTGGGCATCGGCGCCCAGGGCCTGGGCGGCCTGACCACGGTGCTCGACATCAAGATCAAGATGTACCCCACGCACGCGGCCTCCAAACCGGTGGCGATGATCCCCAACTGCGCCGCCACGCGCCATGCGCACTTCGTGCTCGATGGCTCCGGCCCCGTGTACCTCGAAGCGCCCTCGCTGGACCTGTGGCCCAGGATCGACTGGGCGCCCGACTACAACCAGAGCCGCCGCGTCAACCTCGACACCCTCACGCGCGAGGAAGTGGCGGCCTGGAAACCGGGCGACACGCTGCTGCTGAACGGCAAGATGCTCACCGGCCGCGATGCCGCCCACAAGCGCATCCAGGACATGCTGGCCAGGGGCGAGCCGCTGCCGGTCGACTTCGCCAACCGCGTCATCTACTACGTGGGCCCGGTGGACCCGGTCAAGGACGAAGCCGTGGGCCCTGCCGGCCCCACCACCGCCACGCGCATGGACAAGTTCACCGACATGATGCTGGCCGAAACCGGCCTGATCGCCATGATCGGGAAATCCGAGCGTGGCCCGGTCGCCATCGAGGCCATCAAGAAGCACCGC
The DNA here is from genome assembly GCF_028069655.1 of Acidovorax sp. NCPPB 4044. Lineage (NCBI taxonomy): Bacteria > Pseudomonadati > Pseudomonadota > Betaproteobacteria > Burkholderiales > Comamonadaceae > Acidovorax > Acidovorax sp. NCPPB 4044. Next base: position 1,029,156 of record NZ_JAMCOS010000001.1, on the reverse strand, counting down.
TCGGCCTACCTCATGGCCGTGGGCGGCGCGGCGTACCTCGTCTCCAAGGCCATCAAGACGGCCAGGGTGGTGGGCTTCGAAGACCTCGGCATGGAAGCCATCTACGAGTTCGACGTGGTGGACATGCCCGTCACCGTGGCAGTGGACTCCGGCGGCACCAGCAAGCACATCACCGGCCCGGCCGAATGGAGCCAGCGCATCGCCACCGGCGAGTTCAAGTCCATCGACCTCGTGGCCGCCTGAAGCGGCCAGCGTTTCCCGGCCCGCCATGATGATCGAGCCCTCCGACACCGGCCCCGGCGCGCCCATCGGCGTCTTCGACAGCGGCGTCGGGGGCCTGAGCGTGCTGCGGACACTGCGCGCCGCGCTGCCCCACGAACGCTTCGTGTACCTGGCCGACAGTGCGCACGCGCCCTACGGGGAGCGCGGCGACGGCTATGTCGCGGCCCGCACGCGGACCATCGCGCGGCACCTGCGGCAGGCGCATGGCATCAAGGCACTGGTCGTGGCCTGCAATACCGCCACGGCAGCCGCCATTCACGAGGCCCGCAGCCAGCACCCGGACCTGCCGCTCGTGGGCGTCGAGCCAGCGCTCAAGCCGGCCGTCGCGCTCACGCGCACCGGCCGCGTGGGCGTGATCGCCACGCGCGGCACGCTGGCCAGCGCGAAGTTCCAGCGCCTGCTAGCATCGCTGGCCGGCCCGGTGGAGTTCGTGGTGCAGCCCTGCGATGGCCTGGCCTATGCCATCGAGCGCAGCACGGCCGACACGCGGGACACCGACCCTGCCACTATCGAAATAAGAGCACTCTGCGAACGATATACGGCGGCATTGGGCCGATTTGGCACTGAACCCGGCAGCATCGACACGCTGGTGCTGGGCTGCACCCACTACGTCTTCGCCGAGGCCGCGCTGCGCTCCCGCATCGGCCCGGAGGTGCGGCTGGTCGAGACCGGGGAACCCGTGGCACGGCAGACCCGCCGGCTGCTGGAGGCTGCCGGCGCGCTGGCCCCGGCCCACGGGGCACCGCTCGCCTATCCGGTTCGCCTGTTCACCACCGGAGAGCTGCCCCTGCTGCAGGCCGCCGCCCGGCGCTGGCTGGACCTCCCGCCCCAGGCCTGCGCCCTGTTGCCGCTGCCGACGGTGGAAGCCACGGAGAATGCACCGGCCGGCGTGCCCGCCACCGCCATCGCGGCTCCCTGAAGTTCAGATCCGCGCCAGTCGGGCGCGGAGGCCGCACTGCGCCGCGCACCGTCAACCGGCCCCAGCCCGCGGCCGCTACCTGGCCAGTTTCCGCAATCACGCCCGCCAGAGGGGCGCGCCGCCGTGCTCCAGGTGCGTGAGGTACACGCGGGTATCGAATTCGTACTGGTGGTAGCGCGGCTCCATGGTCTGGCAGAGTTGGTAGAACGCCTTGTCGTGGTCCTTCTCCCGCAGATGGGCCAGTTCATGCACGACGATCATGCGCAGGAACTCTTCGGGCACCTGCTTGAACATCGATGCCACGCGGATCTCGTGGCGCGCAGCCAGCCGGCCGCCCTGCACGCGCGACGAGGCCGTGTGCAGGCCCAGCGCATGCCGCATGACATGGATCTTGCTGTCGAACACGACCCTGTTCACCGGAGGCGCGTTGCGCAGGTGCCGCGCCTTCAGATCGGCCGCGTAGCGGTAGAGGGATTTGTCGTCCCGCACGGCATGCGCCTGCGGGTAGCGGCGCAGCAGGGTGCCACCCAGCTCGGACGCCTGGGCAAGCGTGCGGACCTGCGCGAGCAGGGCCTCGGGGTAGCCCTGCAGGTACGGCAGCGGTTGGGGAGAATTCGGTAACGCCATCGGAGGCTGCGCGCCGCAGCGGCCCCTGCCCAGGCAAGAGCGCGGCTGGAGGCCGGAGCGGAGAAGAAGAAAGAGAAGGGAGCGCCCTGCCCCGTTCGTTCAGTGGAGGTGGCGCGGCCGCCGGCCGCCCCCGCCGCCATGCCCGCCCGCGCCGGGACCGCCGGCACCCCGGGGGGGCTTGCCGATTTCGAGGGAGTTCACGAGGGCGTCGAAGCGCTGGGAAAAGAGCTTGTCGATCTCGGATACCACGCCGCCGAGTTCGGCCCCGTCGAAGTGGCGCTCCATCATGTGCACCACGTCCTGCACCAGCAGGTCGCGCTGGACCTGCATGATCGCCGCGGGCGTCGGGCCGACGAAGAGCATCACGAAATCGTCGCGCGCCTCGGTGCCGTCGTCCTCTTCGTCTTCATCGAATTCGGTGTCATAGAAGGTGACCTCGATCGCGGCGCCCTGCTCGGACAGTTCGTTGAGGCTCATGCACATCTCGTCGAGGGATTGGCGGAAGTCCTCGTCGCCGTGCACGGTCCAGCAGATGTTCAGCGCATGCTCCTTGGTATCGAACTGGATACCGGGCTCCTCCTCGTAGGCGCTGGCGGCGCCATCCGCCAGCGAACGGGCACCCGCGTACTTCCAGAGCGGCTTGAGCGCGTCCTGCAGTTGCTCGAACGTGGTGTCGGCAAGCAACTGCACCTGACCGTGGACATGGATTTCAAAAGGAGCGTTGTAACTTGACATGATCGAATCGTAGTGGTGCCCCGAGCCGGGATCGAACCGGCACGCCCCTTTTCAGGAAGCGGCGGATTTTAAGTCCGCAGTGTCTACCAATTTCACCATCGGGGCGCCGGCTGCGCCGCCCGGGTTCCGCATCGCAGCGTAACCCCGGACAGGGGACCGCGCAATGCCTGCCCGGACAGTCGGGAAGCCATCAGGCGATGCCTGCAGAGCAATAAAAAAGGGAAGCCGCAGCTTCCCTTTGTCGAATGGAGCGGGAATTTCCGAGGGTTCCCGGCCAGCGATCCGGGCTTGGAGGCCGAAGCCCGTGCCGCGGAAAGAGCCGATTATGTACCAATTCAGCCGTTATCCCCCATTCAACGGCTCACAAGTCCCGGCTTGGCCGGCTTCAGGCTTCCTCGTACGTGATCGCGAAATCGCTGTCCGCCGCACCGAGCTGGATGCGGCGGATCGACTTCGATTCCACCGAGGTCTGCAGGAAGCGCATGGCCAGCCGTGGCAGCAGGTTCTGCGTGATGATCCCATCGACCATGCGGGCGCCGGATTCCACCTCGGTGCAGCGCTGGCGGATGAGTTGCACGGCCGCATCGTCGAACTCGAGCACCGCACCGTGGCGTTCGGCGATCCGCGTCTGGATGCGCTGGAGTTGCAGACGGATGATCTGCTCGAGCATGGCATCGGAGATGGGGTAGTAAGGCACGACCACCAGCCGGCCCAGCAGCGCCGCAGGGAACTTGTCGAGCAAGGGTTGTCGCACGGCCTTGGCCAGCGCCTCGGGGCCGGGCACCAGTTCCGGATCGCGGCACATGCCCGCGATCAGCTCCGACCCGACGTTGGAGGTCAGGATGATCACGGTGTTCTTGAAGTCGATGTAGCGGCCTTCGCCATCCTCCATCCAGCCCTTGTCGAACACCTGGAAGAAAAGCTCGTGCACATCGGCATGGGCCTTCTCGATCTCGTCGAGCAGCACCACGCTGTAGGGACGGCGGCGCACCGCCTCCGTCAGGACACCCCCCTCGCCGTAGCCGACATAGCCCGGGGGAGCGCCCTTCAGGGTGGAGACCGTGTGCGCCTCCTGGTATTCGCTCATGTTGATGGTGATGAGGTTCTGCTCACCGCCATAGAGGGCCTCGGCCAATGACAGGGCCGTTTCCGTCTTGCCCACGCCGGACGGGCCGGCCAGCAGGAACACGCCGATCGGCTTGCCCGGGTTGTCGAGCTGCGCACGCGCCGTCTGGATGCGGCGCGTGATGGCTTCCAGGCCATGGCGCTGGCCGATCACGCGCTTTTCCAGCGTGTCCGCCAGCGAAAGCACGGATTGCACCTCGTCGCGCACCATGCGCCCGACCGGAATGCCCGTCCACTCCGCCACCACCGCGGCCACCACGCTGGCGTCCACCACGGGCTGCAGCAGCGGGTCTTCGCCCTGCATGCGAAGCAGTTCTTCACGCAGGGCGCCCAGCGCCTGGGCGGACGGGACGGCTCCCGGCGCTGCCGCTGTCTCGGCCACCTCCGCGGTAGCCGCGGCAGCATCGGCACCGGCCGCCGGACGCTGCTTCAGCAGTCCGGCTTCCGCTTCCACGATCTGCTGCACCAGCAGCTTCTCGCGCTCGAAGCGCTCCTGCAAATCGGCCTTTTCGGCATTCAAACGCTCGATCGACGTCCCGATATCGGCAAAGCGGGTCGCGTCGCCCACGCCCAGGTCCAGCTCACGCTGCACGATGTCCTTCTCGACCGTCAGCGCCTCGAGCTGGCGGACCACCGCCTCGAGCCGCGCCGGCGTGGCGTGCAGGCCCAGCGCCACGCGCGAGCATGCGGTGTCGAGCAGGCTCACCGCCTTGTCGGGCAACTGGCGCGAAGGGATGTACCGGTGCGACAGCGTCACAGCCGCGGCGACGGCATCCTCACCGATGCGCACCTTGTGGTGGGCCTCCAGCTTCGCCGCCACGCCGCGCAGCATGTGAACGGCCTTGGGCTCGTCAGGCTCGTGGATCTGCACCAGCTGGAAACGCCGCGTCAGCGCCGGGTCCTTCTCGATGTACTTCTTGTATTCGGCCCATGTGGTCGCGCCGATGGTGCGCAGCACGCCGCGCGCCAGCGCGGGCTTCAGCAGGTTGGCTGCATCGCCCGTGCCGGCCTGGCCGCCGGCGCCGATGAGGGTGTGCACCTCGTCGATGAACAGCACGATCGGCGCCGTGCTGGCCTGCACCTCGTCGAGCAACGCACGCAGCCGGTTTTCGAATTCGCCCTTCATGCTCGCGCCGGCCTGCAGCAGGCCGATGTCGACCACGCGCAACTGCACGTCCTTCAAGGGCGGCGGCACGTCGCCGGCGGCGATGCGCAACGCCAGGCCTTCCACCACGGCCGTCTTGCCCACGCCGGCCTCGCCGACCAGGATCGGGTTGTTCTGGCGGCGGCGCATGAGGATGTCCACCATCTGGCGCACTTCTTCGTCGCGGCCGGTGACCGGGTCGAGCTCCTGCAGCCGCGCGCGCTCGGTGAGGTCCACCGTGTAGCGCTGCAGGGCCTCGCCGCGCCCCGCTTCAGCGGATGTGGCACCGCTGGCTTCGCCGGGCACCCCGCCCAGGCCAGAACCGTCCGCAGCACGCAGCCGGGACTCGGGCGAATCGGGCAGCAACCGCCCGAAGGCATCGCTCAATGCCGGCTCGCCGAGCTTGCCGAACTCGGAGGAGATCGCACGCAGCTCGTTGGCCAACGCGCGGGTGCGCAGCATGCCCGAAAGCCAGTAGGCACTTCGGATCTGCGACTCGCCGTACATCAGCGTGGCATAGACCCAGCTGCGCTCGATGGAGGTTTCGATCTGCGCCGAGAAGTCGCTGATCGACGTGGCACCCCGCGGCAGGCGGTCGAGGCTTTGCAGCACATCGGCCGCCAGCCGGTCTGCATCGACGTCGAAATGGCGCAGCAGCCGGACCATGTCGGAATCGGTTTCCTGCAGCAGCTGATGCAACCAGTGCACCAGTTCCACATAGGGATTGCCGCGCAGCTTGCAGAACACGGTCGCGCTTTCGAGCGACTTGAAGAGCAGAGGGTTGAGCTTGCCGAAAAGGGCTTGCCGGCTGATTTCAGACATGGGACCTCGTAGATGAATGCGGGGTTCGGGAAAAGGACAGGTGAAAAGAAAACGGACTCAGGACCAGGCGGGCGACACAGTGGCCGCCGCCGCGCGCCGTGGACGGGTCTTGCGGGATGCCAGCCAAAGCTCGGCGTCAAGACGGAAATCATCGGGATCGTGCTGCGCGGGGCCCGAGAAGGACCACGTGGTCCAGCCCAGCCGCACGGCACCGCCGAGCTGGCAGGCGGGCACGTCCTCCCGGCGCAGGACCAACTCGAAATCCCAGGCGAACTCGATACCGACGTAGTTGCGGACCCAGTCCACCAGGGCCTGGAAGTCCGCCCCACCGGGCAGGAAACGCTCGTACTGCGCCAGGGGCAGCGGCCCGATGCGCAGCCGGAACTTGCCCTGCGCGTCGGGCACGCGGCTGCCCACCACCGTATCCACCCCGAGCCGTGCATTGCGCGGCACGCGCGACAGCGCCGTCTGCTGGTCCGGATCGAGCACCAGATAGTGCAGCGTGAACTCGATCAACTCCACCGGCACCTGGAAATACAGCCGAAGGGCGGAGGTCAGCCCTTCGGGGTTGCGCGTCCAGCGCGTGAGATGTCCTGCAAGGTATTGCTTGGCATGCTCCGGCACCTCATCGCGGTTGCAATGCGTGCGCTCGCCGTAGCCGATCAGGCTGCGCATGTGCCGCCCGAAGAGATCGTGCTCCGGACGGTCGAGCGAGGTGGTCGGCTGCGGATCGGACCATGCCCGGAAGAACAGCATCAGCAACCGGTGGTGGAAGATGTCCGAGAAGCGGGCCAGCGTCGGATCGTCGTACTGCCGCAGACGTTCGCGCACGTATTCGGTCAGGTGCGTGGGCATGGGACCATTCGGCCCGTACAGGCCGAAGTTCCATACCGTCATGCGCTCGGGCTGCCCGGCCTTGGCGGGCAGGATTTCCGCGATCGTGGCGGGCGCGAAAGCCAGCGAGGGATCCTGCCCCAGCCGCAGAGGCTCGTCGCGGGGTCGCAGAGCCTTGCCGAAACGCGGATGTCCGCGGCCACGCGCCTGCAGGATGCGCAAGGCGAAGAACAGGTCGAACTGGTGCGGGTCCTGGCGCAGCCGCTGCCAGAAGCGGGCCACGTCCAGATCCCTGGATGTGCCGGGCTCCTGCGCCGGCGGCATTTCACCGGGCTCGACAGGCAGGCGGTCGATCACGTGTTGGGCCTTTGGCCGGGCCGCACCCGCCAGCGTGCAATGGCGCCGCGCTGCCGCGAACGCAGCGACAGTTCGGTGTAGCTGTTGATCCCGACATGGCGGGCAAAGAAGCGCTCCAGGATGGCGACCAACGGCCATGGGCTCACGCCCGCGAGCGGACCCTCGTCCACTCCCACGGTCACGCCCACGCCCCGCCCATACACGAGCTGCCCGTGCTGCGGCAGGCGCCGCGTGACCGGTGCGATCCCCACCGAGCGGATCGCCGCGATCTGCCCGGAGAGATCACGGTCTCCGAGATCGAGGTACAGCCGCAGCAGGTCGCGCAGGGTCGCCGCGCCTTCCTCTTCCGAGAGGTCGTTCATCGCGAGGTAGTTGATGGACAGGTGGGAGATCAGCCGCCAGGTGATCTCGTTCTCGGCAATGCTGGAGGTGGGGCGAGTTGGCCCGGCCACCGTCCGCACCGAGTCGACGGGAGCCGACTCGACGAGCGTGAAGTCGCTCTGTCCATCCCGGCCCCCCATGAGCAGGGGTAGATCGCGGTTCGTGCACAGCGTCCGCACGCTGAGTTGCTTGAGGTCGTCGGAGAACGGGGCCTCTCGTTGGTCGACCAACGAAATGAAGACTTCGCTGCCCAGGTACTGCGTGCGCGGGCCAAAGCGCTTCGCGTGGTCGGAGAACAGACGCGGCTCGCGGCGCATGGCGAAGTACGCCTGCTCGCTCGCACGGATGCCGTGGATGGATGCGTACAGCGGCAGGAAATCCTGGTCCTTGAGCTGCCCCTCACGGTGCCCCGTGACACCCAGAATGCTGTAGATCTCGAAATCGCGCGGCCGGGTACGGTCGGGGACCACGTGGTATTCATTGACCCCGGTGGATACGTGAATGCGGTCCGCCGCCCTCTCGAACAGGTTGATCGCCGGCACGCAATGCAGCAGGAACTTGTTGCGGTCCACCTGCGCCTCCAGCGACGGCTGGGCACGGCGAAGCAGCAGCGTGATGCCGACCTGTCCTCCGGGGACGCGCGCCAGCGCCTCGCGCAGCCCGCGGATCGAGAAGAACCGGAACCGCGCAGGAAACGCAAAGTACTCGTGCAGAAGTCGGTGGCCCTGGAAACTGCGGTGGGTGTAGGGCAGCAAAGCCTGCGACTGCTCGTAGCCTTCGGCCTGGACCGATTCGGCAGGCAACTGGGCCCAGACACGCGAGGCGTCCTGCACGTCGTGCACGATCACGCCCATCACCGATTCATGGATGAGTTCCTGCAAATGCGACGCCACGGTGTCCGCCGCAGAAATATGCAGATCGAGCCGGTCCATGCGCAGGCCCTGCCACCGGGCCGCGCCCCGTGTCGATAGCGTGAAACGCAGGTGGCCCGCCGCCTCTTCCGGCAGGCCGAAGCGCGAAAGTGGAAGATCGAGCGGCGGGCCTCCGAGACGGGCCTGCGTCAGATCGATGGGCCACAGCGTGACGGCATGCCCGGTACGGAAATCGCACGGTGTCTGGTCTTCTGCCGTCTTGCGGCCCCGGATCACACTGCCCGCTTCCAGCGTGTAGCCATCCAGGAGGCTGCCTTCGGTGCCGCTGGGCTCCATCTGCACGACCACCATCGAAGGCGTGGGCGCGAGATAGTGGGGACACACCATTTCCAGGATGCGCTGGGACAGCCGCGGAAACTCCGCATCCATCTTCATCTGGATGCGGGCCGTCAGGAAGCTGAAGCCCTCCAGCAACCGCTCCACATACGGATCGGCCACCTCCAGTTCGCGCAGAGAAAGGCGTCCGGCAATCTTCGGAAAAGCAGCGGCGAATTCCGCGCCCAACTCGCGCAGATAGCTCAGTTCCTGGTTGTAGTACTCGACCAGCCGCGGATTCATATCGGAAAAGCTCCAGGCCGCGCGAGGGCGGCAATCACACAGGTCCGCCCAAGGCGTCGGACAGCGGCGACCATCACCGTTGGTCGGACACGGAGACCTGCCCCGTTTCCAGATCGAGACTCGTCTTGAGCAGCAGCTCCAGGGGATAAGGGGACGACCAGAACTGACAGCGGATTTCGAACTGCAAGGTGTTGTGGTGGCTGAACAGTTTGCTGGAGGGCGCCAGCGCCACGGTCAACGTCTGGGGCAGTATGCGGGGCTCGTGCAGCAGGATCGATTTGAGGATGGCGGCCTCTACATCCTTCCAATCCAGTTCGGACAGGAGCTGGCCCGCCAAGGGCTTCATGCCGAAGTTGAGCACCGACCGCTCCGCCGCTGGCAGGCCTTCGAAGTCGATGTGCGACGACGCGTCCGAGGCATTGAGCAGCCAGTTGAGATCCCGCAACAGAGCCTGCCGCAGGCGGGGCTCCGTCACGAAGACCGCATCCGCCCGTTCCGTGCGCTTCGACGGCTCATGGTCGGTCAGGCGGTCGAGCAGCGCAGGCTGCAGACGGTCCTTCCCGTGCCCATAGCTCTCCTTGCTCTGCGTCGCCATGTGCTCCCCGGTCCGGTCACTCGGCGAACTTCACGCGCCGGACATCCAGCAGCGCCGCATCCGCGCGGTCGGTGACCCAGACGCGCTGGCCCAGCCCGAAAGCCTGGTCGTCGCCCAGATCGCGCCATTCGGAAGCGCGCGAGAGGCGGATCTCATCGCGGTCCACTGCCTCGGATCCAGGGTACCGGGTCGGAATGAAGCCGTGCATCACACCACCATTCAGCAACGTGACCTCGCAGGCCGACCACACGAGATCGCGAAGATCCTGCGGCTTCTCGAAACTGATCTGGGAAATACTTTCAAAAGGTACCCAGTAGTAGCTGCCATTGGCATACAGCTCGCATACCGGTCCGATGCGGGCATCGGAATCGGCGATCCAATCGAAAGGCTCGCCATCGATTTCGCCGGCGGAGGCAGGGGCCTGCTCGAACGCGGCGTTGCGCAGATCGGCGGCCTGCTCGGTGCGGCCCTTGGCCAGGCACTGCAGCGCTTCGAGCAACCAGCCCAGCCATTCTGGAGGCTGGCCCAGGATATTGGGCGTGCGCTCGCCGGCGAACACATCGCGGCGCGCCACCTCGCAGAGAATCACCTCGCGGTAAGCACGCGCCATGGTTTCGGCCTTGCGGTCCAGCTGGGCGCAGATCTGAAGCTGGTCCAGCGCTTTCTGCCATTCGCCATGTACCGCCAGAACCTGGAAATAGAACACGCGCAAAGCGGAGTCTTGCGGGTTGGCTCGCAACGCGTCCTTGAGCTCGGCCAATTGACGGTCCAGCGGGCGCTTGAAATCGAAATTCATGGGTCGATGCGGTGGTCCGCAAAAATCGTTATGGATCACGCACCGCGGCGTGCGCCGCGTGCCGGAAGCAGATGCGCAGGGCGGCGCCCTGCCACGCCGCCCTGCCGGGCGAGGCGCCACGGCCTAATGCCGCGCGCACGCAGGTTCAATTGCCAGCTTGCTTCACCGACGGCAGCTTGGACACCAGCCGCAGGGACACCGTGAGGCCTTCCAGCTGGTAGTGAGGACGCAGGAAGAACTTGGAGGTGTAGTACCCCGGATTGCCTTCCACTTCAGCCACCTGCACCTCGGCAGCAGCCAGCGGCTTGCGTGCCTTGGTTTCCTGCGACGAGTTGGCCGGGTCACCGTCCACGTAGTTCATGATCCAGTCGTTCAGCCACAGCTCCATGTCGGAGCGCTCCTTGAACGAGCCGATCTTGTCGCGCACGATGCACTTGAGGTAATGCGCAAAACGGCAGCAGGCGAACATGTAGGGCAGGCGCGCCGACAGGTTGGCATTGGCCGTGGCATCCGCGTCGTAATACTCGGCAGGCTTGTGCAGCGACTGGGCACCAATGAAGGCCGCGACGTCGGAGTTCTTGCGGTGGACCAGCGGCATGAAGCCGTTCTTGGCCAATTCAGCCTCCCGCCGGTCGCTGATGGCGATCTCGGTGGGGCACTTCATGTCGACGCCGCCATCGTCCGTGGGGAACGTATGGGCAGGCAGATTGTCCACCGCACCACCGGACTCCACCCCACGGATGGACGTGCACCAGCCGTAGTACTTGAAGGAGCGGTTGATGTTCACAGCCATCGCATAGGCGGAATTGGCCCAGGCGTACTTGCTGTGGTCGCCGCCAGCGGTTTCCTCTTCGAAATCGAACTCGTCCACCGGGTTGGTCTTCGCGCCGTAGGGCAAGCGGGCCAGGAAACGCGGCATCGCCAGGCCGATGTACTTGGAGTCATCGGAGTCGCGGAGACTGCGCCACGCGGCGTACTCGGTGTTGGTGAATATCTTGGTCAGGTCGCGGGGGTTGGCAAGCTCCTGCCACGAATCCATCTGCATCATGGCTGGAGAAGCGCCGGCAATAAATGGGCAGTGGGCAGCCGCGGAGACTTTGGCCATCTCGCCCAGCAGTTCCACGTCCGGAGGGCTGTGATCGAAGTAATAGTCTCCGACCAGGCACCCGAACGGCTCGCCGCCGAACTGTCCGTATTCCTCTTCGTACACCTTCTTGAAGATCGGGCTCTGATCCCAACCCACGCCCTTGTAGCGGCGCATGTTGCGATGCAGCTCCTTCTTGGAGATGTTCATCACGCGGATCTTGAGCATCTCGTCCACTTCAGTGTTGTGCACGAGGTGGTGGAGGCCGCGCCATGCGCCTTCGAGTTGCTGGAATTCATTGTGGTGGATGATCAGATTGATCTGCTCGGACAGCTTGCGGTCGATCTCCGCAATGATGGCCTGGACCGTCTGATAAGCATCGTCCGACAGCGTGGTCGATGCCGCCAGCGCCTGCTGCGCCAGCGTCTGGACGGCAGATTCCACCGCTTCGCGGGCCTGGTCGGTCTTCGGCTTGAATTCCTTCTGAAGCAACGCTGTGAATTCGTTGCCTTCCAGCACCTGAGTGCTCTGCTGTCCCGCGTCCAGGGAGGTCGTCGTGTTCATGCGGAAGCCCCTTTCACTGAGCGTCGTTGGTTTGCTGGGCCGCGTTGTCCGCCGGCTTGTTGGGCATCGCCGCGAGCGACTTCAGCAACGACGGGTCTTTCAGGACCTTGGTGATCAGTTCCTCGGCCCCTTGCTTGCCGTCCATGTACGAGAGCAGGTTGTGCAGTTGGGTACGCGCCTCCAGCATGGAATTGAGAGCACCCACCTTGCGGGCGATCGCCGCGGGGGAGAAGTCGTCCATGCTCTCGAACGTCAGGTCGATATGGAGACGGCCATCGCCCGTCAACGTATTGGGTACGTTGAAGGAAACACGCGGCTTGACCGACTTCATGCGCGCATCGAAATTGTCGATGTCGATGTCGAGGAACTTGCGGTCCGCGATTTCGGGGAGCGCCTCCACCGGTTTGCCCGAGAGATCGGCCATCACACCCATGACGAAAGGAATCTGGACCTTCTTTTCGGAGCCGTAGATTTCGACGTCGTATTCGATCTGCACCCGAGGGGCACGATTGCGGGCAATGAACTTCTGACCGCTTTTACCGGTCTTGCTTAAGGTCACCATGTTGAACTCTTCTCTCTCATAAGGCTAAAAACAGAGATCGGCCGGCATCCACCGCCTGGGCTCCCGCACGCGGGCCCTCCACCGCCTCCCCTGGCTACCGGACGAGTATCCGCCAGCAACACAACACCGCTGTTACATTTCGTTTTCCAAAATCATGAAGGCTGCTGTCCTCCAGTGATCGTCTCGACCTGCTGCACACTGTCCGGCGAAAGTTCGCGCAGGATGTCGAGGAAATTCAAACCCATCAACTTCGCAGCACGGCGGATCAGAAGCGGCGCAGGATTGGTCGGCTCGGTGCGCTCGAGGAATGCGGCGACGTCCAGCAGTTGAGCCATGGCATCCGCGCGGGTCCGCAGCCCTGCAGCTTTGGCGGTATGCGTGCCTGCGGCAACGCCGGCCATGCCGGTCTCCGCTCCTCCTCCTTGCGCAGCCTCGTCACCCTCGCCCGATGCGTCAGCAGCATCTGCCACGCCGACGGGGGCATGGGGCACCAGATCATTGAGCGCCACCAGCAACGACTGGAATTGGTCCATGTCAGGCAGTTGCGAAGAGCCCAGTTGGTCCCGCAAGGTCGTCTGCAGGCTGCGCACTGCTTCGCAGGCGGCGTTCCAAGCGCGGAGCGATTCATCACCCTGCTGCCATGCCTGGGCCAGCGCGATGCGCAATTGGTCCAATGAAACCTTGATCCCGCCATCGCCGGTCGTACCCCGTGCCACCGATTCGGCATCCCGCACGCTGATTGCACCTGCCGGCAGCTTCACGAAGTCCTGTTGCCTCAGATCACGCAGTTGCCCGGTGATCTCATTCAGGGAAGCCACCGCGTTCATTCGCATGAAGTGATCGCCGTCCTCCGGCAAGGGATGCAGATCGTCCCAGTACCGCGCGAACATCCCGGCCATCAATTGAACGCCTGCAGACATGCCGCGCACGCCCTGCGTATTGGTCAATGCGCGGCACAGCAACGCCACGATACGAACGTCCTTGGTCCGCACCAGCAGGGCTTCGGCGCGACGCTCCACATCGCGCCAATCCGGTGGTTCCGCAGGAATCACGGTGTCGCCGAACTGCTGTTCCGGTTTTCCGTTGGCGGCATTCTCGAGCGCCAGAAATTCAGCGTCGTAAGTGAGATCCTGCCCGCTGGGCGGCGTATCTGCCGTTGGTTGGAGAAGCGCTTCGATATCGATCATTTCGTCGTTCCATTGCCCACCGCCTTGGCGGGAACTTCGCTATGCATTGCCAGAGCTTCCAAACAGCCTCACGAACAGGCTCTCGTTGGGATCTCCCCAGTGCTCGCAGCTACGGCCAGTCGCCCCAGGCTGGTAAGACCACCAGAAACTGGCGGCCTGGCCTGCACGCAGAATCTCACGCCCCCGAGCAAACATCGCCTCGCCACGCCCGGCCCCGGAACCCATTCCCAGATCGGAAAGGATGCCGGCCATGGCACCGGGCTGCTGGGCGCCAGACGCCGCAGTGAACGGCCACGGCAGGCTGGACAACCGGCTGTCCAGTGCGTCTGCGGGCAAAGCCAGTCTCCGGGCATCTATCACGGCCTTGCAGGCCTCGTCGAAGAAACGCCCAAGCACGTCATCTGCTTCGAGAGCCTGCTGGGGCACGTCCCCCACCGCCACCACCGTCAAGGGGTAGCAGCGCCCCACACGATCGATGCTCGGAGCCAGCACTCCGCAGGAGGGCGCAATCCCTTTGCCTCCGCACACCACAAAGGACCACAGGGGCGACTGCGTGAAGGCGTGCTCCCAGTTGCCATGCGCCGTGGTCTTGAGATGGCCCAGCCCATGGCTGAGCCAGTCATCCCACGGCCCGCTCACGGCACGAGGCATCCGACGCCCAACGAAATCCCCCTGCCCAGGTAGTTTTCCAAACCACGCAACCCGGGGCTGAGCCCGCGACCATGGCATCAAAGATTGCCAGGACACTCGAATTCCTCCATGGCTTTCAAACGGAAAGGATTGAGCACGCTCCCTGACGTGACTTCGAAGCGCATCTTGCGTCCCCCGATGTCGAAAGCCGCGACGAAACGCTCTGGTGTGTTTCCAGGCAGCACCTGGGCACGGTCGAAAAACCGATGCAGAGCCCAAGGTCCTTCTGTCACCAAGCCCGTATTTTCCGTTCCTCCGGTCGTTATCTGAAGACGGACCTGACCGGTTCCTCGCGTGCCTGGCCAAGTCATCGATTTCGGTATCTGCGGGCCATGCTGGTAGCGCAGCACTTCGCCATCGATGTCGAGCACCATCTGGGAAATCGTGGCGTCCATTTCCAGAGGTTTGATGTCCATGCGAATGGAGGGCATCTTTCCGCCGGCGCGGAAATACACGTCGCGGATCGTGGCTGCGCGCTGGAAAGAAGCCAGCGCAGCGGAGCCCCCCACCGGCGTACCGTCCACCCCTTGCCGGAACCGCCAGGGCGTGGTGGAGATGTCCACCATGGACTGCAGGTTGTTGCGGAAGAATTCATCCATCATCCCGCCCGCGGCGAAGAGACTGGCGAAATCGTCCGTCGTCACGTCGCTGCTGGAGCCCTTGGTGAAAGGGTATCGCCCACCGATCGCCCGACGGCAAAACGTTCCGATCGTGGCATTGAGGTTCCCCCCCACGGTGGCCCGCACGTCACGCCCCACCAACGCGGACGTAGAGGACGCGAGTTCTTCGTACATGCTGTTGAGCGGAGGCGGCACACGCTTGGCTTCCATGCGCACCCGCTCCAGAGCCGGCGAAAGCGACGGTGGTACGGCGCCGCCGGCACTGATCTGCTGCCGGGCGGAGGAAATGACGGCCGCGGCTTCATTCAGCACCTGCAAGCTGGCAGTGATGGGCGCAGGCCCTGAGCCATTGGAAGCCGCGAGCCGCCGGTATTCCCTGAACCGGAAATCCACCAGATCCGCTTCCAGCGTCGTGCTGGTGGCAAGGCCCCCCACATTCACACGTTTGCCGGTAAGACGGCTGAGTTGCTCCTGCTCTTCCTTGATGCGGTTGATCTTGTCGCCCAGCCAACTGCTGGTGCCGCCACCCGTTCCGGGCTTCTGAGCCAACGTGGTTTCTTTCGCCACTGCGCGGATGAACTGCTCCAGGCTGGAGTTGGCGGAGGAATAGAGCCTTGCCTGCTCTCCCGCCTGGTCGAGCGAGGCGACGCGCACCGGCCGCACGTCCGCCAGATAATCTTCCCAGACCTTGGCGTACTCCATGAGATAGAGGCGCTTGACTTCAAGCGCGAGCTGGCCCGTCATGACCTCGTTGGCAACGCTGCGTTGTCCTTCCGACTTGCCCAGCACCCACGTCTCCTCCTGGGCCAGCAACGAGGTCACCTTCGGCAGTTCGTGCGAGAAGACCCCGTAGTAGCCATCGTACGTAAAGAGCCCTGAAATGCCCTGCGTCAGCGGCTTTCCGCTGCGCCGCGTGAAGACTTGCGGCGCCTCTGGGCCACTCGCACGTACCACGGTGAAATCAGGAGGCAACGATGTCCCACTGGTGAGCAGTTGCTTCAAGCGGCTGTAAGCCCGCTGTGCAGGTGACAGCTGCGCCAGTCGCTGGCGCACCTCCGCCACCAGTTGCTGATCCATCGGGATCGGCGAGACGAGCGCACGGTCCTCCATGAGCCGATCGAGATGGTGTGCCAACTGGTCCACCATGCCGGACTGGACCAGTGCAGGCGGGAGCGTCGACTCCCACTCGTTCAGCATCCAGGCCTTCACCACGCGGGGATTGAAGCGCTCCGGCTCGTAAAGCATCAAATACACCTTCAACGCTTCGTAGCTCGCCTCCGGGTTGGCGGTAGATGCTTGCTGCAGCGAATTGCGCAGATGCCGCGCCAGACGCGGCAGCCATGCGTCTTCCAGAAGCCGCATGTAGGTGGCGTCCGCCGCCGTCTGGACCTTGGGCACCTGGAGCAGGCCGTATCGCCAGTTGAGGGGCGGAGAGTCGTCCGTGTAGCGCTGACTCACGGCCAAGGTTTCCGCATGGTTCAGCAAGGGCAGGAGCGCCACCATATTCTCGGGATCGGCATCACGGGACTCTTCCACAGCCTGCCGGAGCGCAGGTACCTTGGACTGCACTTCGTCCAGGTACTTCTGGTTGTTGCCGTGGCTCACCGTCCACGCGAGGGTGGCGCCGACCAAGCCGAGCACCAGCGCGAGAAAGCCCGCTGCCTGGAGCAGCCGCAGTTGTCGCTCCTTCTTTGCGTTGCGGCCCGTAAGCCCCGCCTCATTGAAGATGACACCCTTGAGCAGCGTCTCGATGAAGTAGCTCTTTCCCGAACGCGGTTCGGCAGCCTGCGATGCAGGCGACGACACCGAGAAGCGCCGGGACAGCGCGGAGAGCACGCGATCGAAAGGCATGCCCTCCTGGGTGCCGCTGGTGAAGTAGACCCCTCGAAACAGAGGCTTTTCCTTGAACCGGGACGACGCGAAAATGGTCGACAGCGTCTGCTGGACGACGTCCCGGAGGCCAACGAATTGCTGCGGCAGACCATAGATCAGCCCTCGCCTCGCGAGATCGGGCTCGACCAGCAACCGCTGCGGCAGAAGGCGGTTGATCTGATCAGTCAGTTCTCCGAATTCCTGCTTGAACTGCAGACCCGGATCTTCCTGGACCTGGCCCTCGACGTACGTGTTGGTGAATCCCCAGACCTGGGCCCGTTCTTCACGGGTCATGCTCCCGAAGAACTCGTTGAACCCCGCAAGCAGGTCAGTCTTGGTGACGAGGACGTACACCGGAAACTTGATCGACAGGCCCTCGCAAAGCTCCGCCAGACGCAAACCGATCAAGCGAGCCAGGCGCTCGCGCTCTGCATCGCCGGCACTCAGCAGTTCCTGGACACTGAGAGTGACCAGCACACCGTTGATGGGTTGGCGACCCCGGAAACGCCGCAGCAGTTCAAGGAATCCCGACCAGGCTGCTCCATCCTGGGCAGCGTCGCTTTCCTGCGTGGTGTACCGCCCTGCCGTGTCCAGAAGCACCGCCTGGTCTGTAAACCACCAATCGCAATTGCGTGTTCCGCCAACACCACGGATGGACGCCTTGCCGAATTGGGCCGCCAGAGGAAAGTCCAGGCCGGAATTCACCAGCGCCGTCGTCTTGCCTGACCCTGGAGAGCCGATGATGAGGTACCACGGCAGTTGATAGACATACCTTCGGGTGAGGCGGCCGAACCAGCCTTGCTCGGTTTGCCCGAAACGCGTCTTGCCCAGAACGCCGATCGCTTCCTTGAAGCGTTTTTCCAACTCGGCAACCTCTTCCTTGCCGGGGCCTGCTTCAGCCGCCACAGTATCGGAAGCACCGAATCGGGCCAATTGATTCAGCAGCCGCGCGTTCATTTCCTTGGCTCGCCACCACTGGATGAACAGTTTCAGGAACCAGATGCAGAAGATCGCGGCAATGATCCAGGCACGCACCGCTTCGCTTTCGAGCGGTTGGTAAGGCTTGATGTAGACCAGTGGCCCGACAAACCAGATCAGCAGGCTGAGCAGTATCAGCCCGCACAGAACCAGCGTGAACCGGTTGAAGAAGAAAGAAAAGATCTTGCGCAGCATGTTTTAGTTCTTCGGAGTGCTGTTCCTGGCGGGCGAACTCGCAGGCGCCGGCCCCGGTGTCAACTGCAATTCGGCATCGCGCGACTGGGGCGGAACCAGCAGCACGATCTCCACGCGACGGTTCAGCGCCCTGCCCTCTGGAGTGGTATTGGGCGCTATCGGATCACTCTCGGCCCGGCCTTCCGACCTCAGCCGCTGCCCCTCGGTGATGGTGCGTTGAAGCATGGCCGACACGGCAAGCGCCCGCTCCTGCGAAAGATGCCAGTTGGAGGGGAATCGCGCCGTTCGGATCGGCGTGTTGTCGCTGTAGCCGTTGACGACCACCTTGCCGGAAACTTCATTGAGTGCCGTGGCGATGCGCTGGATCACCGCAACGTACCGCGGCTTGACCTCGGTGGATGCGGGGTCGAACAGACCATCCCCACGCAAGGTCACGATGCTCCGATCGGCCTGGTCATTGACTTCCACCAGGCCCTCCCGGATCTCCGGCTCCAAGAATTGGCGAAGACGCGGCTTCGGCGCGGCGACTGCGACCACCGTGGGCATCTTGGGAAGCCGTATTCCGTTGATGGCAGCAAACAACTCATCCGAACGGGAAGCCAGCCGGTAGTTGAACCAAAGAAAGATGAGGAATGCAATCAGCAAAGCCAGTACTGCGGCCACCCAGAAAGGGACAAGGCTCCACGGCGGCACAGCCGCTCGCTGGACGCCTTTCCAATGGATGGAGAGCGCCCCACTGCGGTCTCCACGGGTGCTCTCGATCACCTGCAGCAGCCGCGCCTTGAGGCTCTCCAGCTGGCTGCGTCCGTTGTCGATGACGTGGTAGCGCCCTTCAAACCCGAGCATGAGGCAGAAGTACATCAACTCGATGAGGTCGATGTGCTGCTGCGGCGTCTGGACCAGTTTCGAAAGCAACTGGAAAAACTTTTCGCCGCCCCATGTCTCATTGTGGAGCGCCACAAGAAGGCTGTACTGGGGCCAGACGCCGGAACCACCCCACGGCGTCTGCGCCGCAGCTTCGTCTATGGCCGTACAGATGCAGTAGCGCGCCCCGATGATGGTTTCCATCGGCACCCCCGAACTGCCCGCACGGCTTTCGAATTGGCGGATGCACTCCAGCAGATAGTGCTGGAACGCTGCAGGATCCGGGTTGGTGGCCATGCGCCGGATCTGCGGGATCAGGTTCAGCAGGGTATTGGCCGCTGCCACGAGAGGATTGCCACCGCTCACGACATCCGGAAGCCCGGAAGCCTTGTGCAGTCCTTCGGAAGGACCCGGGCCGGAACTGCCCGAAGGTGCCGCAGATGGCGCCGGACCGGGCCGCTGCCCGTAATTTTCAGCAGCGAAGACGTTGACGGAGTTTTGCATGGAAGTCTTCGCTCTCAGCGCCGGATGGCCCACATCTCGAGCTGCAGTTCAGGGAATCCCCCTGAGACATGCAGTGCAAGCCCCCCCGAATTCTGCAACTGGCGCCATAGGTCATGGCCTGTGTCCAGCTCAAAATAGGAGTAGCCGGCATGGTAGGGAATCTCACGCGGGGCGACAGGCAACGAGCGCAGGGGCACCCCCGGCAAATGAAGATTCACCAGATCGCGGATACGCTCCACCGGCCCCATCTTGATCTGCGTGGGAAAGTGCGCACGCAGGAATTCCACAGCGGTCTGTGCATGCACTGCCAACACGAACTCGCAACTGGTAAGCAGTTCTGTGCTGGGAATCAGCGCCACGTGCACGCCGTACTGCCGCTCCTGCAGCTCGATCTGGATCGCGTTCTGTTCGAGCACCGAGGAAAGACCGCGGCGCAACTCAAGCATCAATGGAAGAAAGCTGCTACGCAGATCATCGTGGTCATAACTGGGCATTGCCGCAGGTCGCCGCTGTTCGCGGGTGAAGGTGGCCAGCTCACCGGCCATCTTCAGCATGTCGTCGAACAACCGCTCGGGATGTATCGCACGCACGCGCACCCAGTGCTCGACTGCCGGCTCCCAACGGTTCAGGAACTGCAGCATCAAAAAGTCGCCCACCTCGCCTACGCCGCCTCGGCCAGGCTGGCTGAGACGCTCTTCCAGCGCAGCGCCCCGCTGACGCAGCAAGCCGAACAATTCCCTGCAAAACACGGCCAATCCGGAGATTTCGGAGTTGTTCACTACCGTCGGGATAAAGGACGGATCGAGCAGCAACGAGCCATCTGCCCGGCGCTCCACCACCTGTACGACGGGCAGGCTGACCCAGCCGTCGGTCACGTCCTGCGCCGGTCGGAGAGACAGCTGGATCTGCCCGACCTGGACTTCTGCGGGCTGTGCGCCGACATCATTGACGTCGGACACCTCCACCACTTCTGCGGCGAAGCGGACTGAAGACGCGCCTGCTCCGCCCAACGTCACCTCAGCGCCTGCTCTGCGACGCATGGGCAATGCAAGGTGGATTACCGTGTCTTTCACGTCCTTGCCAATGGCCAGCGCTGCCGGCATCTCGTCATGGTGCGGGAAACTGAATGGTGTCCCGTCCGGCAGCACCCCCTCTGCAGATAAAAGCCCCACCTTGCCCAAAGCCAGCAACTCTGTGTCGAGCACCAGCTTGGAAAACCCCCAGAAGAAAAACTGTGCGGGTAGGGTTCGGGACTGGACCAGGAAATCGGTAAAGCGGTCCTGTTGCTGGAAATGCTGCGGACGAAGGAACATGCCCTCCGCCCATACGACCTTGCGCTGCCAAACCATGATGTGACTTCTGGCTTTCGTTCTTATGGAGATTGGATCTTGACCGCGTCCTTGCCCACCGTGATCCGGTACTGGACAGGCTTCAGCCGCTCCGTTTCGCCGAGGCCCCACCACCGACGGCGCATTTCAACGGAATTCGGGGCACCGATGGTCGCACGCCACGTGCTGCGCTCCAGATCACGGTAACCCGCAAACACGGCGAATGTGCGAACGTCAGAACTTCCCTTGCGTTCGATCGTGCGCCGTTCGCCGGGCTGCAGAAGAATTTCTTCGCGCCGTACGAAATCCGCACCCAACTGCGTTTCATCCTTGTCCTGGAGGTCCAGGTAGCTCGCCCGGTCAAACGCGGCGGTCGCACGCAGTTCGTACAGCCGCACCAGGATCGGCTTCGGTTTTCCGTGGATATCGGGATTGATGCCACTGTCGGCGACGATTTCGAATACCGCAGGGGGAACTGCCGTGGGGGTTTCCTGTGGACGGTTCAAATTGCTGATCACGCCGCAGCCAGACAGCAGAACCCCCATCGCAGCCCCCACCGTAGCCAACCTCCCCAATCCACCACGTGTCGACACATCACCCTGCATATTCGACTCCCTTAGATCCGAAAAAACACATTGTCAGCCGCAGTTCACGCCCCGTCTTCGCTGGCCGCGATCCACACGGCGAGCGCGCTGAAGTTGTCCTGGTACGACCTGGCCTGGGCACGCACAGCGGCCTCCATCTGTTCCAGCCATTCCTGGGGAGACTGGCTGTGCCGCAAGGCACTTTCCATCTGCTCTTCATGCAGCCCCTCCCACAGGCCGTCCGAACACAGCAGAAAGGCATCGCCGGCCGCCACTTCGATCGGCCGAGGCAATACGGTCGGCGGAATCTGCGATTCAGCGCCGATGGCCCCTGCCAAGACGCTCCGGTTGGGAAGCCGCCGAGGATCTTCGTTCCGATAAACACCCGCGTGCAGCAACTGCTGAACTACGCTGTGGTCTTCAGTGATCTGCCGCACCTTCTGGTCGCGGAACCAGTAAAGGCGAGAATCGCCCCAATGGGCCCAGAGCGCCCGCCCCGTTTTGCGGTCGATGCAAAGCAATACCACCGTAGCACTCATGTGCTTGCGGGAGACCGATAAGGGCTGAGCCCCCGCAACGGCATGCTCAGCCAGCGAAATGAGCGAAGCCAGCCCTGCCGGGGCGAACAGCGGGTTGTGGCTGAAACCCTCCAGAACGGCATTCACGGTCATGCGTGCTGCCAACCCGCCATGTCCATGGCCTCCGGCACCGTCGGCCAATACGCAGCACAAACCGCGATGACCGACGTCCACCAGACCCAGAAAGTCCTCGTTGACTTCTCTGCCCCCTTTTTCCGACATCGAGGCCGCCATGACCCGGAATCGGAACTCCTCGCCCGCTATATGGAAAATCACTTTTTGGCCTTCGCTGCGGCTTCGGCGCTTTCATAGGCCTCGAGAAAAGCCTGTCCCGAAAAGGCTGCCAAGTCGTCCTCGGCCCCCCGGCGGATCTCGGCAAAGCTCTTCTTGTATTCGTCCCACAAAGCGGCTTTGCGGCCTGCTGACGACAGCATTCCCAAAACACCCCCCGTCACATCCGTACGCTGCTCCAGTTCCACCGGGTCGAAGCGTGCAAGCGCCTCGGCGTAGGCGGCGCGCAGACCGGCCATCAGGGCGAGTTGGTGGACGCGCAGGTCGTCGTACGCCTCTTCCATTGCGGGAATCGGCTTCATGAAGCCCGGGAAGTTCTGCCCGATCATCTGCATGATCACTCCCTCCGGCGTGGGAAGAAACTTCAGCGGATTGTTGGCGCCGGACGAGATGATCGTCACGCCGGCCCTGAATTCCCGCTTGATCTCCGAGCGCGCAGCCAACAGATCGATGGTCCCCTGCACGGCGACGCGGAATGCTTCTCCGAAAGAGCGCATGAATTCCGGGCTGAGCTTGCGCGCCTCGACCTTCTTGGGCAGCACGCCCGCCCCTTCCAGAAACGCGGTGATCAGCAACTGCAATTCCGCCGGAGAGGCGGACTCGAGATCAGGGAGCACTGGGGCAAGCGGCGAAACCGTGGGCTCGGGTGTTTTGACGCTCGATGGCTGCCCAATGGCCGCCGGGGAGGTCACTCCCTGCGCAGTTGGAGAAACGACCGCTTGCGAAACTACGGCGCCTTTGGTTGCAGCCGAAGAACGCTGCGTCGAAACGACCACAGGCTCGCTCTGGAGCTTCATGCCAGAGAAGATGTCTTGAGGCACGGGCGCGCTCTTCGACGAGTCCGGGCCGGAAATCGTGGGCCGGTCTGCGCCAGCATCTTCCTGCGGCCAATCCAAAGGACTGGAAGACGCGGACAAGGACCCGAAGGCGCCCAGATCGAGCCCCTCCACGCGCTGCAAACCTTCCAGTGGTGCCGCGGCGGGCGCTGGGGCGGGAGCACGGGCACCAGGAGCGCTGGTGGGCACGGTGGGCAGCGGGGACTTCTCGAACGTGGGACTACTGCCAGGCAACGCAGGAATCCCTGCAGGCAACAGCCCACCGGCTACCGCAGCAGAGCCTTCTGGTACCTCGGGCTTTTCAACCTCTTGCTCCTGCACGCCCCGTGGCATGCTGAACGCCTGAGACAGGTCCGAACCCAGAGCCACCGAAGCGCGCGCATCCTCCATCAATGAAGGACTGCCTCCTGAAGTAGTGCCGCCGAACAGCCGCATCGGGTCCAGCTCATTGCGAGGATCCAGGCCTTTTGGCAACCCCGCGTGCGCTGGGTTGTCCATGCCGTGTGCAAACTTTTCCCCATCCTTGGGAAGCGACTGCAGCAGTTCGTCATGGCGGAGGTTGGCGATCTCTGAGAGGCTCTTGGACTGCGCCCCGCCGGTCCACACGTCTTTCTTCTCGTCATTGCGGCGGGCATCCGCCGCAAAAAGATCAAAATCCTCTGGGATGACGAGTGCCCGATGGCTGGCTTGCTTGCTGGTGGCAGCGGCTGGAGCCGAAGCCGGGACGCTCTTGTTTGGGGTGGGACCTTCCGCCGGCGGAAGCGCTGAAGTTGACTGAACAGGAAAATTCTGTGCGGGCAACTCAGCCACGGGCTCCACAGGGACAGACGGTGCGACAGCTGACTCGCCTGGCGATGAAACACGCCCCAGCATCGCGAATGGGTTGTCAGCGGAATCATCCGAAGGCAGCCCGACAGCCAGAGGGTCCGCCAAAGCATCCGAGGTCGACTCTTGCACTGGCCAAGATGCCTGATGCAGCGCCATATCAGGCGGGGGTGCCGCAGCATCCACAGCGACTGGAGTTGGTACCGCCTGTTCTGATGGGGGGACAACCTCCAGTGGCGCGCCGGGGACGACCGAACGAAGCGTGTAGGGGCCAATCCGGACTTCATCGTCCAGAGAGAGACGGACCTCTTCGCCGGAGCGCACCTCTGCCCCCGCGACAAAGATGGAACGCCGCTCGCAGAGATTGGCGATGTAGGCGGCTTCGGATTCCATGCGCACCATCGCATGCACCCTGGCTACCCCGGCATCACCATCGGGCAATACGAGCTTGTTCTGCCCACCTCGGCCGATGGTTCCCCCGGCGACGCCGAAAACCGCCGTCCACAGGCGGCCTACGCTGCCATCCGCATCCCGGATTACCCTGAGTTCGACCTTATCCATTTCGGGTGTCGCCCATGCAGTTCATGGCGCCTTCTTCCCGGTACGCTTGTTGCGCGCTGCGACGGCAGCACGCGCTGCGTTGAATTCCTTGCCCCAGACCGGGTGCCCCTTTTCCACATCGCTCAACTGAAAGTTAGGATCCTGCTGCAACGCAGTCTCGAAATTCTGGCGGCATTGACGAAGCCGCCCCTGCGCACAGTGGCTGAATGCGATGAATTTGAAGGCTTTGACCTGCGAAGCCGGTGCCAACTCCGGCGCGGTGCTGAGCGGCGTCAGCGCGGTAATGGCTTCGTCGTACCTGCCATCGGCATAGATGTCCAACGCCTGAGCCAGCGCTTCCTCCTTCAAGGTGGCCGGATCTTTGGGTTTTGCAGCCTCTTTCGACTCCGTGCCCGCAGCCGCCTCCAAAGATGCCTGGCCTGCGGCACCCGCTGTGCCCGGCGGTGTCGTCTGGCAACCACTAAGCAGCGCACCCAGCAGACACGCTCCCCAAACGAGCTTCAATTTTGTTGCCATGCTCTCCTCGTCCAAAAAATGGTGGCTGCCCGTGCCGCCACCGAGGCGGGCGCGCTGCAGACCACAGATCTATTCCACATACGGCCGTTGCACTCCGCAGAAGCGCAACTGGCACCTATCACTCGAACTTGTGGGTCACCACCACGGATTCACCCCTTCGCACCTGAACCATCCGGACGATCGTCTCCGACGCCGGGTTGGAAATCTCGATCCGGTGAAAACCCTCCGCCAGAGTCAACTGCGTCAGGGGTGGGGTGGTGCCTGCCGGGATTCTGTCGACCGTGACATTGCCCCACGGCATGATTCTCAGGATCACCCGGCCCGTGCTTTCTGCCTCACTCCCCCGACCGGCGGCACGTTGTGTCCGTGAAGGATCTTCAGCGGGAGGCACCGAGGCGGCAGGCAGCGGCGCAGCAGGCTGTGCCGGAACGGGGACAGAGACTGCGGCAATCGCAGCACTGGCACGCGCCGCGGGCGGCTCTGCCGCAGCCACGGGTGTGGATACCGTCGGTGAAGGCATGGCTACGGGAGCCGAAGCACTTTCTGCGGGAACCGACGATGACTGCAGCGAGCGAGCGGTCAGCCGCGTGAGCGCTTCTTCGGCCTGCATACGGTGGGCACCGTTCGGGAAAGCACTCAAATAGGCCTGTACGGAGTCCACTGTATTGAGCCGTGAAGCCAACTCCCACTGGCTCGCCTCCTGCACTTCCATTTTTTCGCGTGCTGCGGCCTCGCTGGAGGCCTGAACCGTCCACCACACACCACCGATGAGCAACACAACGACCAGCGCCAATACTGGAACAAGCCAGGCCGGCCGCGATGCAGTCTCGTTGACCGAGGAAGGCACTTTGGGTTTGGAAGGCGCCGATGATGGAGGAGTAGCGCTCGCTGCGCGGGCCTGTTCCTGGTGAACAGAGGACACCGGCGCTGCGCGTGTGTTCGCACTGGGCGGCGGAATCTCCGACAAAGGCATGGGCTGCGTTGGCGCCGTTCCGGGGTCGCCATCCCCACCATCGGCCACGGCTCCGCTGAAGGCACCGCCGCCGGCGGAAGAAGGCTGGGGCAGGTGGGACGGAATGATGGACGCCACCGCTTCGACGGGCCGTTTGGTGACTGCGGCGGCCGCGAATCCAGTGTCCACACCGGCCTCTGCAGCCCGCACCGCCACCTCGGCTCCCGCTGTAGCCGCCGATGCATGCGGCCAGGAAATGGTCACGGTCTTGAGGCCCAGCAAGTGCCGCAATTCGGCGATGCTCTGAGGCCGATCCTGGGGCTTCACCGACAGGGCGCGCTGCACTCCGTACAGGAATTGCGCACTGAAACCAGGGCAGCTTTCGGGGGTCAGTGTGGTCAACGGGTCATTGATCATCCGCGCCACCGACGTCGCCGGAGGACGGCCCGTGATCGCCTGGTACAGCACTGCGCCGAGCTGGTAGATGTCGGTCCATGCGCCCTGGGGCATGGCACCATCGTCTACATACTGCTCGATCGGGGCGAAGCCGGGCTTGAGCACCATGGTCAGTGCCTGGGTCATGTCCCCAATGATGCGGCGCGCGGCTCCGAAATCCAGCAGCACCGGCATGCCGGACTCCTGGAGAAAAATGTTGTCCGGCGCAATGTCGCGGTGATAGCAATCGGCCGCGTGCAGCATCTCCAGCACATCCAGGATGGGAACCAGGATGGCAGAAAGCCACTGCTCGTCCATCGTGTGCTGCTGGCCCAGAAACGCCCGGAATGTCTGGCCCTCGTAGTACTGCATGACCATGTATGCAGTCCCATTGGCTTCGAAGAAGCGATAGACGTGGACCAATGCCGGATGAGAGAACTTGGCCAGCAGGCGCGCTTCGTTGATGAAGCTGCGCAGACCCGCATCGAAAGCCCCACGGTGCTGCGAGCGCACGTGGACCTCGTTGCCCTCCTTGCGTCCCGCAAGCGTTGCGGGCATGTATTCCTTGATGGCGACGACGCGGTCCAGGCTCAGGTCACGTGCCTTGTAGACGATGCCGAATCCACCTTCGCCGACAACGTCACTCAGTCGGTACTCGCCGACGTGTGCGCCAGGGCCTAGACAGTTCGCAGAACCACTGAATTCCTTGTGCATGAGTCACGCTTCTAAGCACCGCGGCAGGCACGAAAAACATCGGCCGTGTCCGCTACCTCCCCAAGGATCCTCGGCTCCTCTTGCGCATTGAGCACCAAAGTCAAGGCATCACTCCCGGGCGGCTGTTTTTACTGTGTAGAGATGCGCAAGATACCTGCCATCCGCCGTTTTATCGTTTCCGGCCGTGCGGGCCAGCCAGCCCCCACGGAAACGCGCAAGTGTAACGGGAACATGTGACAGGCCCTAGATAACCATCACATCGTCGAGAAAAAAGACAAATTGTTTCCTTTGTTTCTCCCGACAAGACAATGTTGAAACTTGGAGTATTTCCAAACGACTTAGCCGGCCTCTATGATCGCCGGCGCAACTAGGCATTCGGAAAAGCCGCCGGCCGGCACATTCGCGTAACTCTCGGGAGGGGGGAAACGCTGAAGGTGATTATGGCAACCGGCAATCTTCACGAACGCCCCGTTCGTCACGGACCACTGATGCCGCATCGGAAGCAAATGGGTCCATTTTCATTTTTTCATGCGCCAATGCGCAGTCAATTAAAAGGAAACACTCCATGTCAGTCGATATGTTCATGAAGGTCGAAGGCGCCAGTGGTGAGTCGCAAGACTCCAACCACAAGAGCTGGACTGACATCCGCTCCTTCACCTGGGGCGCAACCCAGCCGAACTCCATGGCCACCGGCAGCGGCGCCGGCGCCGGCAAGGTGACCTTCCATGACCTGAACGTCGTCGCCAAAGTGGACAAGGCCTATCCGGCAGTCCTGAAGCATTGCGCCACCGGCAAGCATCTGGGCCAAGTGGAAATTTCGCTGTGCAAGGCCGGCGGCACGCAGATCGAGTTCGGCAAGATCACGCTGACCGATGTGCTGGTGACCAGCGTGACCGTCAGCGGCACCGATGGCAGCGATGCCGTCCTCGTGGATTACGCCTTCCAGGCAGCCAAAATCAAGACGCAGTACTGGGAGCAGACGAACCAGGGCGGCAAGGGCGCCGAGAGCCAAATGGGCTTCAACATCAAGGAAAACAAAGAAGCCTGAGCTTCCTGTTTCTCGCAAAAGCCGGAGTTCCGTACAAGGCTCCGGCTTTTTTATTGCCGTGAATCTGAGGATTTCACATTATCCAAATGGTGGAACTACCGGCATCCGAGGAAGTGACTGCCTGGATGATTGCACGATCAATATCGGGACCTTGGCGGCTTGATATCCGCGGAATCACTGCCTGATAATCCACCGGGCATTTATGCCTTCAAGCGAAAAATCGCCCCGATGATCGCAACTCGCCGGTTCGCCCCCCAATCACGGCGTCGCCCAGTGCCACCAGCATGTGCAGGCACGCGCTCCCGGCGCGCACGCCGCCCGCACAGGGCATTTCCTCAGCGAACACGGCAACCACCGACCACCTTTTATCCAGAAAATGCCAGAACAAATCGACTATTCATTTTTGAGTGCCCTGGAGGGTGGCTCACAGACCACCGGCTATGTGCCCGCCGCGAATGTCAGCAAAAGCGGCGTGACGATCGCGACAGGGTTCGACCTGGGCCAACGGTCGGAAAGCGATCTGAAGAATCTGGGGCTGGGCAGCCACCTGATCGAGAAGCTCAAGCCTTATCTGACCACCAAGGGTGCCGATGCCAAGAAGTTGATCGAAAAAACCCCCTTGACGATCAGCGCAGCCGAGGCGGAATCCATCGACAAAGCCACCAAGGCCAGCCACATTGCCAGCGTCAAGCTGAAATACGACACGGCATCGCCCAAGAAGAGCTTCATCGACTTGCCCGCTGAAGCGCAGACTGTCATCGCGTCGGTGTCTTTCCAGTACGGGGTCAACCTGAATTCCGCTACACCCAAATTCTGGAAGGCTGTCACCGAACAGGACTGGACCGAAGCCACCAAGCTGCTCAAGAACTTCGGGGATGTGTACCCCACCCGCCGCGGCAAGGAAGCCGCCCTGTTGGAGAAAATCAAATGAAACGCTGGATCGCTCTTGCCATCGCCGTGATGGTGTCCGGCTCCCTGCAGGCCGCCGACAAAGAGGCCGGTGCCGTGCAGATCACCAATCCGGAATTGCTGTCGGCACTGCAAAACCCAAAAGCCGCTCAAACCGCAGAACGGTCTCCGCTGGCATTCGAGAATGGTTCGTCCGCCAAGAATTGCGCCGAATACTCGGATCTCCTGGCCAAAAGCCAGCTTGTCGAGTCGACGCGCAATTTTGAAATCCGAAGCGAATACCTGCTTTGCGACAGCATCCGCCTGGTTGCCGACAAACCCTTCGTGGCCGGCAAGGCATCGACCGCCGGCCGGTTGGCCAAGACCCTGTACGACAAGCTGGACCTCCGGTCCTTCCCCTCGTCTTTGCGCAACCGTGCCGATGACAAGCAACATACGTTGAAGAGACTGCTTCCAGGCACTGCCCAATCCAAGGGCAACGCTGTTCAGGTGGAAACCCCGGACCAGTTTTTCCGACTGGAGGTGGTTGGCATCATCGACCAGGGCAAGGGCAAGAAACAGGACCTGATCGTCTGGGTGACGGATGAATTGAAGAACGGGACTTACCGGGGATACAACAACATCGTCGTGCACCCGCCCCGCTCTTCTGCGGGTCTCTACACGGTGTCCGCCTCGCCCCGGTAAGCGGTTCTTCTGCCTGCGCAGAGACCTCGAAGGCCCAAGGGAGTGCCTTCACTTCTCTTTTCCTTCAGA
This sequence comes from Acidovorax sp. NCPPB 4044, assembly GCF_028069655.1. NCBI lineage: Bacteria > Pseudomonadati > Pseudomonadota > Betaproteobacteria > Burkholderiales > Comamonadaceae > Acidovorax > Acidovorax sp. NCPPB 4044. The sequence continues at coordinate 999,599 of NZ_JAMCOS010000001.1, read as the reverse complement.
GGTTCTGCGCCGGGGGCGCCGTCACGCGCGGCCATCTGCTATGGATGGCCTTCGGACGATGCCTTTGCAATGGCCTTTTCTCGGAAGCCGTGTCAGCAACGAGCGGCGCGGAGGAGGAGACGCGCAGGTCTTGCTGGAACGTCTGCCGTGGTTCAAATGCGGGCACCATGCACTGAACAGATCAGCGCAGCGAAGGCGTCGGGACGACTCCGGCCCTGCCCGGGAGTGCACACACCGCTTCGCCGAACTACATCGCCACAGCGCGGGCCGCCATCCGCATCCAGTCCAACGCCCCGAGAACGGGGCGGCGCAGCAGGCTTTCTCCGCGCAAGGCATCCACCTTGTCGAGAATGCGCAGCCCTCCCTGGACGACCAGGCGCAGCTCCCACCCTGCCCGGCCGGGCAACTGGCGCACGAGCGGTGCCCCTTCATTCATGAGCGCCCGCGCCCAGCCGGCGTTGTCGGCCACCAAGTTCCGTGCCTCGGGCGTCAGCGGTTGCCGCTGGAGTGACACACGATCGATGTGGAAGCGGGCCAGATCGGCATCCGTCAGGTAGTGCCGCCCCCGAGGTAGATCCACGCTCAGGTCTTGCCAGAAATTGATGAGCTGCAGCGCGGTGCAGATCGCATCGCTGCGGCGCAGCGCGAGGGCGTCACCGATTCCATAAAGGTGCAGGAGCAGCCGCCCCACCGGATTGGCGGATCGGCGGCAGTAGTCCAGCAACGCATCCCGGTCGGCATAGGCCATTCCAGCAGACGTCCTGACGACATCCTGGACGAAAGCGCTCAGCAGATCCGCCAGCGGCTCCACAGGAAGCGAATGGGTGCGCATGGCGGTCTGCAGCGGCCCGAACACCTTCTTCCACGGCCCCTGCGGCGGCTGTCCGGCGGCGATGCGGTGCAACTCACGTGTGTATTCAGCCAAGGCCGCCAGGCGTTCATCGGCGGTGGCATCGCCTTCGTCGGCCAGGTCGTCGGCCGTCCTGGCAAACGCGTAGATGGCCGTGATCGGCGCGCGCAGTGCAGGAGGGCAAAGCCATGAGGCAACCGGGAAATTTTCGTAATGCTCCACCGGGGAAGCAACCGCTGGGGGCGTGATGTCCCAAGGCTGATGCATCTGTGTGGATGCGTCGGTCTGTTCAGGCAGGTCGGGGGCAACCTCGCGGCGCGACGGGGGGGCAGGAAGCTTGGGCACGGCGCGATTGTCGCTTGACAGTCGCCGAGCCTTTCACCTAGATTACTAACCAATCAGTCATTAGCAATCCACTCCCTTTTATCGGGACACCACCATGCCGCCCCTCGCGCCGCCCCGGACCGTTACGCCTTCCCGCACGCCCCAGCCCCTCACCGGGGCTTTTTCATGGAATCTGCTGCCGGGGTGGCGCTGGGCCGCCGCCGCCGGGGCCGTGGCTGTGTTGGCTGCCTGCTCCCGGGCCGAGCCACCGCAGGAGCCCATCCGCGCGGTCAAGCTGCTGACCGTGGGCGCATCGCCTTTGAGCACCCAATTCGAGTATGCGGGCGACGTCCGGGCCCGCATCGAGTCGCGCGTCGGGTTCCGGGTGGCGGGCAAGATCGTTCAGCGGCAGGCGGAACTGGGGCAACGGGTCCAAGCAGGGCAAGTGCTTGCCCAGATCGATCCGCGCGACTACCAGTTGTCCGCGGATGCGGCACGCGCGCAGGTGGCATCCGCCCAGACGCAGCGGGATCTGGCAGCCGCGGACTACCAGCGCTTTTCTGCACTGAAGGCGCAGAACTTCATCAGCGGCGCGGAACTGGACCGCCGCTCGGCAACCCTGAAGGCGGCCGACGCCTCCCTGGACCAGGCCCGTGCGCAACTCGCATCCCAAGGCAACCAGGCCACCTATACGCGGCTGGTGGCCGATACGGCAGGCGTGGTGACGGGCATCGATGCGGAGCCGGGCCAAGTGGTTGCCGCCGGCGCGCCCGTGGTCCGCATTGCGCAGGACGGGCCGCGCGACGTGGTGTTTTCCGTGCCTGAGGACAAGGTTTCCCGGATGCGCGCAGGACAATCCGTGTCCGTGCGCACCTGGTCGGGTGGCGAGGCCTTGCCCGGACGGGTGCGCGAAGTGGCGGCCAGCGCCGATCCGGTGACCCGGACCTTCCTGGTCAAGGTCGCCATCGATTCGGAGACCCCACCGCCCCTCGGATCGACGGCTTACGTCATTCCCGCATCGGCCGGCAGCGAAGCCCCGCAGGCCATCAAGCTGCCGACCAGCGCATTGCGCCAGGAAGACCAGCAGACCGCCGTCTGGGTATACGACGCCGCGAGCGGCACGGTGCGATCGCAAGCCATCCAGGTCGCGCGCGCCGACGGCAACGAAGCCGTCGTGGGGGCGGGGCTTTCGCCCGGCATGCAGGTGGTTGCCGCGGGCGTGCATGTGCTGTCCCCGGGGCAGAAGGTGCAGGTCTATCAGCCAAAACAGCCCGATGCCGCCGCAAACACTGGAAATATTGCTACAAATAACATAGCAAAACCCGTGGTATCCGGGCCGACGTCCACCGTTTCGGCACCGACCCGCTGAAGGCCGAACCATGGAGCACGACAAGAAGCCGCAACCCTCCGAGGGTTTCAACCTTTCGAAGTGGGCGCTGGACCACCCTGCCCTGACGCGCTACCTGATGGTGGTGCTCATGGTGCTGGGCATTGCCGCCTACTTCCAGTTGGGGCAGGACGAAGATCCGCCCTTCACGTTCCGCGCGATGGTGGTGCGCACCTATTGGCCGGGCGCCACCGCGCAGCAGGTGGCCGAGCAGGTCACCGACAAGCTCGAACGCACGCTGCAGGAGGTGCCCTATGCCGACCGCATGCGCAGCTATTCCAAGCCCGGGGAGTCGCAGATCATCTTCGAGATCAAGGACTCGTCGCCGCCCGGCGATGTCGCGGGCGTCTGGTACACGGTGCGCAAGAAGATCGGCGACATGCGCGGCACCCTGCCCCAGGGCATCCAGGGCCCTTTCTTCAACGATGAATTCGGCGATGTCTATGGCGTGATCTACGCGCTCGAAGCGGAGGGCTTCACTCCCGCGGAACTGAAGACGTTCGCCGACGACGTGCGCCAGCAACTGCTGCGCGTGAAGGACGTGGCCAAGGTCGAGCAGTTCGGCATCCAGGACGAGAAGATCTACATCGAGATCTCTCAGAAGCGGCTCGCGCAACTGGGCCTGGACATGAACCAGGTGCTGAACCAGCTCGGGCAGCAGAATGCCGTCGAGAGTGCCGGCACCGTGCAGACGCCGCAGGACCAGGTGCAGGTGCGCGTGGCGGGCCAGTTCCGTGCGGTGGACGAACTGCGCGCCATGCCGATCCGCGGCGCATCGGGTGCGCAGCTGCGCCTGGGCGATATCGCAGAAGTGCGGCGCGGCTACGTGGAGCCGCCGAGCATCAAGGTGCGGCACCAGGGCCAGGAGGTCGTCGCGCTGGGCGTGTCGATGGCCAAGGGCGGCGACATCGTCCGGCTCGGGGCCGCCCTGCACGAAGCGACACGCCGCATCGAGCAGACGCTGCCCGCCGGCGTGCGGCTGGTGAACGTGCAGGACCAGCCCCGCGCCGTGGCCTCGTCGGTCAGCGAATTCGTCAAGGTGCTGATCGAGGCGGTGGTGATCGTGCTGGCCGTGAGCTTCCTGAGCCTGGGCCTGCACAAGCGCCCCGGCAGCCACCCGCTGTGGCGGCGCTGGACGCTCGACGTCCGCCCGGGCCTGGTGGTGGGCATCACGATTCCCCTGGTGCTGGCCGTGACCTTCCTGGCGATGTCGTACTGGAACATCGGCCTGCACAAGATCTCCCTCGGATCGCTGATCATCGCGCTCGGGCTGCTGGTGGACGACGCGATCATCGCGGTCGAGATGATGGTTCGGAAGATGGAGGAAGGCTACGACAAGGTGCGCGCAGCCACCTTCGCCTACGAGATCACGGCCATGCCGATGCTCACCGGCACGCTCATCACCGCCGCCGGCTTCCTGCCGATCGGACTGGCCAAATCGGTCACGGGCGAGTACACGTTCGCGATCTTCGCGGTTACCGTCATCGCACTCGTGCTGTCGTGGTTCGTCTCGGTGTACTTCGTGCCCTACCTGGGCACGCTGCTGCTCAAGGTGCCCGTGCATCCGCAGGCGGAAACGCACGCCAGCCCCGGAGAAGCCGGCGTTAACGGTCCCCACGAAGTGTTCGACAGCCCCTTCTACAACGCCTTCCGCCGCACGGTGGACGCGTGCGTGGAACACCGTTGGCTCACCATCGGAATCACGCTGCTGCTGTTCGTGCTGGGGATCGTGGGCATGGGACGCGTGCAGCAGCAGTTCTTTCCTGACTCGAGCCGGCCGGAGATCCTGGTCGATGCGTGGTTCCCGGAGGGCACTTCGTTCGCCGCAAATGAAGAGGTGCTGCGCCGCGTCGAAAAACGGCTCCTGGCGGAGCCCGGGGTCGCATCGGTGAGCACGTGGGTCGGCTCGGGCGTGCCCCGGTTCTACCTGCCGCTGGACCAGGTGTTTCCGCAGACCAACGTGTCGCAGATCATCCTGCTGCCGGACGACCTGGCCCGCCGGGAATCGCTGCGCCACGCCCTGCCAGCGATGCTGGCACAGGAATTCCCCGAGATCCGGGCCCGCGTCAAGTTGCTGCCCAACGGGCCTCCGGTGGCCTACCCCGTGCAGTTCCGCATCGTCGGCAGCGACCCGAACCGGCTGCGCGTGCATGCCGACGAAGTCCGGACCGTCCTGCGAGAGCATCCGCAGATGCAGGGGGTCAACGACAACTGGAACGAGTCCGTGAAGACCATGCGCCTCGAAATCGACCAGGACAAGGCGCGCGCCCTGGGGGTGACCAGCCAGTCCATCGCCCAGGCCGCCCGCACGGTTTTCACCGGAACGACCGTGGGCCAGTACCGGGAAGGCGACCGGCTCATCGACATCGTCTTCCGGCAGCCGGCCGACGAGCGCCGGGCGATCACGGACATCGCCAATGCCTACCTGCCCACGGCCTCCGGCCAGGCGATCCCGCTAACGCAGATCGCCAGGCCCGTGTTCGCCTGGGAGCCGGGCGTCATGTGGCGGCACAACCGCGAGTACGCCATCACCGTGCAGGGCGACGTCATCGAAGGCCTGCAGGGCGCCACGGTCACGGAAGCCCTGCTGCCCGGCCTCCGGCAACTGGAGGCGAAGTGGCATGCGGCAGGGGACACGGGCTACCGGATCGATGTGGCAGGTGCCGTCGAGGAAAGCTCGAAGGGCTCGGCCTCGATTGCGGCCGGCGTGCCGATCATGCTGTTCATCACGTTCACGCTGCTGATGCTCCAGTTGCACAGTTTCAGCCGGGCCGTACTGGTCTTCCTGACGGGTCCGCTCGGCATCGCGGGCGTGGCGGGAGCGCTGCTGCTGCTGGGCCGGCCGTTCGGCTTCGTGGCACTCCTCGGGGTGATCGCGCTCATGGGAATGATCCAGCGCAACTCCGTGATCCTCATCGACCAGATCGAGAGCGACCGCTCCCGCGGCATACCGGCCTGGGATGCGATCGTGGAGTCGGCGGTACGCCGTCTGCGCCCGATCGTGCTCACCGCTGCGGCCGCCGTGCTGGCCATGATTCCGCTGTCGCGCAGCGTTTTCTGGGGCCCGATGGCCGTGGCCATCATGGGCGGACTCATCGTGGCGACCGTGCTCACGCTGCTGGCGCTGCCCGCCATGTACGCGGCCTGGTTCCGGGTCCGGCGTCCCGAACGGGAGCACCCGCAGGCCGCCTGATCCGGAACGCGTCCGGGGACAGGGTAAAATCGAAGGTTGACCAATTTCACGAAGCGGCGGTCCTCTGGGTCCGCCGCTTTTTATCGGTAGCCAGCTGGAAACAGCGAGTTGAAAAGAAGCGCGGGTGGCGAAATTGGTAGACGCACCAGGTTTAGGTCCTGACGCCAGCAATGGCGTGGGGGTTCGAGTCCCCCCCCGCGCACCACGAACAACACGGTGAGGCGGTCCCAGCACACAGCACGGGACGGCTGTCACGGTCCCATTTCATAGAGGAAGAGCCATGGCCGTTACTGTTGAAACCCTTGAAAAGCTCGAGCGCAAGATCACGCTGAGCCTGCCCCTGACCACCATCCAGACGGAAGTGGACTCGCGCCTCAAGCGCCTGGCCCGCACGGTGAAGATGGACGGTTTCCGTCCCGGCAAAGTGCCGATGAATGTCGTCGCACAGCGCTATGGCTACTCGGTTCAGTACGAAGTGCTGAACGACAAGGTGGGCGAAGCCTTCGCCCAGGCGGCCAACGAAGCCAACCTGCGCGTGGCCGGACAGCCCCGCATCACCGAAAAGGACGGCGCTCCCGAAGGGCAGATCACCTTCGACGCCATCTTCGAAGTCTTCCCTGAAGTGAAGATCGGCGATCTGGCCACGGCCGAGATCGACAAGCTGTCCGCCGAAGTGACGGACGCCGCCATCGACAAGACCATCGACATCCTGCGCAAGCAGCGCCGCACCTTCGCACAACGAGCACAGGGCACGGCGGCTGAAGACGGCGATCGCGTCACCGTGGACTTCGAGGGCAAGATCGACGGAGAGACCTTCTCCGGTGGCAAGGCCGAAGACTTCCAGTTCCTGGTGGGCGAAGGCCAGATGCTCAAGGAATTCGAGGACGCCGTCCGCGGCATGAAGGCCGGCGAAAGCAAGACCTTCCCTCTGGCGTTCCCCGAGGACTATCACGGCAAGGATGTCGCAGGCAAGACGGCCGACTTCCTCGTCACCGTGAAGAAGATCGAAGCCGCCCACTTGCCCGAAGTGAATGAACAACTGGCGAAGTCGCTCGGCATCGCCGACGGCACCGTGGAAGGCCTGCGCGCCGACATCAAGAAGAACCTTGAGCGTGAAGTCAAGTTCCGCCTGCTCGCACGCAACAAGCAGGCCGTGATGGAAGCGCTGGTCTCCAAGGCCGAGCTGGACCTGCCCAACGCCAGCGTGCAATCCGAAATCGCACGCCTCCTGGAAGGCGCCCGCGCCGACCTGAAGCAGCGCGGCGTCAAGGATGCCGACAAGGCCGAGATTCCCGAGGACGTGTTCCGCCCGCAAGCCGAGCGCCGCGTGCGGCTGGGTCTCGTGGTGGCCGAACTGGTGCGCGCCAACGAACTCCACGCCAAGCCCGAGCAACTCAAGGCGCATGTCGACGAACTGGCCGCCAGCTATGAAAAGCCTGAAGACGTGGTGCGCTGGTATTTCGGCGATCGCCAACGCCTGGCTGAAGTCGAGGCCGTCGTCATCGAGAACAACGTGACCGATTTCGTGCTGGGCAAGGCCAAGGTGACCGACAAGGCCATCTCCTTCGACGACCTGATGGGCCAGGGCTGACGCCACGGCGGTGCAGGACGCGCCGCCGCCCGCCGGCCGGACCATCCCGGCAATATGGGGCTTGTGCTGGCGAGCACAGGCCCCAATTCATTTCTCGGTACAGTATCTGCATGACTGGAGATCACATGAGCGCACTGGAAACACAGGCCCTGGGCATGATTCCCATGGTCATCGAACAGTCGGGACGCGGCGAGCGGTCCTACGACATCTATTCACGCCTGCTCAAGGAGCGGATCGTCTTCCTGATCGGCGAGGTCAATGACCAGACCGCCAACCTGGTGGTGGCGCAGTTGCTGTTCCTCGAGAGCGAGAACCCCGACAAGGACATCTCCTTCTATATCAACTCCCCGGGCGGCAGCGTCACGGCCGGCATGGCCATCTACGACACGATGCAGTTCATCAAGCCGGACGTTTCCACGATGTGCCTTGGCTTCGCAGCCAGCATGGGCGCCTTCCTGCTTGCGGCTGGCGCCAAGGGCAAGCGATTCTCGCTGCCCAACTCGAAGATCATGATCCACCAGGTGCTTGGTGGAGCCCGGGGCCAGGCCACGGATATCGAGATCCATGCGCGCGACATCCTGCGTACCAAGGACCAGATGAACCGCATCCTGGCCGACCGCACGGGGCAGCCCCTGGACAAAGTGAAAGCGGACACGGAACGCGACTACTTCCTGACGGCCGACGAAGCCAAGGATTACGGCCTCGTCGATCAGGTGGTCGCCAAGCGGCCCTGACGCGAAACGGGCTATCGGGCGGCGTTTTCCCCTCGGGAAGACGCCGCTTTCTATTTCGTTATCATCCCGCCAATCGTTTCTGCAACACGAGGCAATGCCCACATGGCCGAGAAAAAAGGCTCTTCCAGCGAAAAAACCCTTTATTGCTCCTTCTGCGGCAAAAGCCAGCACGAAGTGAAAAAGTTGATCGCTGGCCCGTCGGTTTTTATTTGCGACGAGTGCATCGACCTGTGCAATGAGATCATTCGTGACGAGCTTCCAGCGGCCGAAGGGGCGCGGGACGCCCGTGGCGATCTGCCTACGCCGTCGGAAATCAAATCGAACCTCGACAACTACGTCATCGGGCAGGAATTCGCCAAGCGCACGCTCGCCGTCGCGGTCTACAACCACTACAAGCGGTTGCGCCACAAGGACAAGGCCGGCAAGGACGAGGTGGAACTGGCGAAGAGCAACATCCTGCTGATCGGCCCCACGGGGTCGGGCAAGACCTTGCTGGCGCAAACCTTGGCGCGCATGCTGGATGTGCCCTTCGTGATGGCGGACGCCACGACCCTGACGGAAGCCGGATACGTGGGGGAAGACGTCGAGAACATCGTTCAGAAGCTGCTGCAGAGCTGCAACTACGAAGTCGAGCGCGCGCAGCGGGGCATCGTGTACATCGACGAGATCGACAAGATCTCCAGGAAGTCCGACAACCCATCCATTACACGCGACGTGTCGGGCGAAGGTGTGCAACAGGCCCTGCTGAAGCTGATCGAGGGAACGATGGCGAGCGTCCCTCCCCAGGGCGGCCGCAAGCACCCCAATCAGGATTTTCTGCAGATCGACACGACCAACATCCTGTTCATCTGCGGAGGCGCGTTTGCCGGTCTCGAAAAGGTGATCGAGAACCGCACGGAAGCATCTGGCATTGGCTTCGGTGCCGCGGTGAAGAGCAAGAAGCAGCGCTCGCTGACCGAGGTTTTCACCGAGATCGAACCCGAAGACCTCATCAAGTTCGGCCTCATCCCCGAACTGGTCGGCCGCATGCCCGTGGTCACCGCTCTCGCCGAACTCAGCGAAGACGCGCTGGTCCAGATCCTCACCGAGCCCAAGAATGCGCTCGTCAAGCAGTACAGCAAGCTGCTGGCGATGGAAGGCGTGGAACTGGAAATCCGCCCGGCGGCTCTCAAGGCGATCGCCCGCAAGGCCCTGGCCCGCAAGACCGGCGCCCGCGGACTTCGGTCGATCCTGGAGCAGTCCCTGATCGGCACCATGTTCGATCTTCCCAACGCCACCAACGTGGAGAAGGTCGTGGTGGATGAGTCCACCATCGAAGAGAACAAGGCCCCTCTGCTCGTCTATCGCGAAGCGGCGAAGAAGGCCTGAATCCAGCCCGTCCCTCACCCCGTATCGAAGGGGTAGATCGTGTGGCCGCCAGCCTGCAGCGCTGGCCGAGGCAACCGCGGCGCCGAAAATGGTGCGCCGCGGGTTGAAAATATCGGCGAGTGGGCCATATTCCACTCAGCTTTATGAGGATTCCCATGTCCGGACATACCCCCCTGCCTGCCACTCCAATCGACCTGCCCTTGCTTCCCTTGCGCGATGTGGTGGTGTTTCCACACATGGTGATACCGCTCTTCGTGGGCCGCCCCAAGAGCATCAAGGCATTGGAATTGGCCATGGATGCCGACCGCCGGATCATGCTGGTGGCGCAGAAGACGGCGGCGAAGGACGAGCCGCTGGTTTCCGACATGTTCGATGTGGGCTGCGTTTCCACGATCCTGCAGATGCTCAAGCTCCCGGACGGCACCGTCAAGGTGCTGGTAGAGGGGCAGCAACGTGCCGGCGTGACCTCGATCGAAGACCATGAGACGCACTTCACCGCCACGGTGACACCGGTGGAGACCACCGACGAAGAGCACAAGCCGAGTGAAATCGAGGCATTGCGCCGGGCAGTGATGCAGCAGTTCGACCAGTACGTCAAACTGAACAAAAAAATCCCACCGGAAATCCTGACGTCCATCGCCAGCATCGACGACCCAGGCCGGTTGGCCGACACCATTGCGGCGCATTTGCCGCTCAAGCTCGAAAACAAGCAGGCCGTACTGGATCTGGCCGATGTGAAGGGACGGCTTGAAAACCTGTTCGAACAGCTCGACCGCGAGGTGGACATTCTGAATGTCGACAAGAAGATCCGCGGCAGGGTCAAGCGGCAGATGGAAAAGAACCAGCGCGACTTCTATCTGAACGAACAGGTAAAGGCGATCCAGAAGGAACTGGGCGAAGGCGAAGAAGGCGCGGATATCGAGGAGATCGAGAAGAAGATCAAGGCCGCCAAAATGCCCGCCGAGGCCCGCAAGAAAGCCGACGCCGAGCTGAAGAAACTCAAGCTGATGTCGCCCATGTCGGCGGAAGCTACGGTGGTCCGCAATTACATCGAAGTGCTCACAGGCCTGCCGTGGAGCAAGCGGACGAAGATCAAGCACGACCTGGCCAATGCCGAAGGGGTGCTGAACGAGGACCACTACGGCCTGGACAAGGTCAAGGACCGCATTCTTGAATACCTCGCGGTGCAGCAACGCGTGGACAAGGTGAAGGCTCCCATCCTCTGCCTGGTGGGCCCACCAGGCGTGGGCAAGACCTCCTTGGGGCAATCGATCGCGAAGGCGACGGGCCGCAAGTACGTGCGGATGGCGCTCGGCGGCATGCGCGACGAAGCAGAGATCCGCGGCCACCGCCGCACCTACATCGGCGCCATGCCAGGCAAAGTGCTGCAGAGCCTCAATAAAGTCGGCACCCGCAATCCGCTGTTCCTGCTGGACGAGATCGACAAGCTCGGCACGGATTTCCGCGGCGATCCTTCCAGTGCTTTGCTGGAAGTGCTGGATCCCGAGCAGAACCATAAATTCGGCGATCATTATGTCGAGGTGGATTTCGACCTCAGCGACGTGATGTTCGTGGCCACCTCCAATTCGATGAACATTCCGCCGGCCCTGCTGGACCGGATGGAAGTGATTCGCCTGTCCGGTTACACGGAAGACGAAAAAACGAACATCGCCATCAAATATTTGCTGCCTAAGCAGATGGGCAACAACGGCGTCAAGGACGAGGAGTTGCAGGTCACGGAAAGTGCCGTGCGCGATGTCGTGCGCTACTACACGCGGGAAGCAGGCGTTCGGTCGCTGGAGCGAGAGCTTTCCAAGATCTGCCGCAAGGTGGTTAAGGGCCTGCAACTCAAGCAGTTGCAGCCCCAGGTCGTGGTGACCGCCGACAACCTGCCGGACTATCTGGGCGTCCGCAAACACACGTATGGCCGCGCCGAGCAGCAGAACCAGGTGGGCCAGGTCGTGGGTCTGGCCTGGACGGAGGTCGGCGGCGACCTGCTGACCATCGAAGCGGCCACGATGCCGGGCAAGGGCGTGATCACCCGTACCGGGTCACTGGGGGATGTCATGAAGGAATCGGTGGAAGCCGCGCGCACGGTCGTGCGCAGCCGTGCACACCTTCTCGGCATCAAGGATGAGGCGTTCGAGAAACGAGACATCCACATCCATGTTCCCGACGGTGCGACACCGAAGGATGGGCCGAGCGCGGGCGCCGCAATGACGACTGCATTCGTCTCCGCATTGACGGGCATTCCGGTGCGCGGCGACGTGGCCATGACCGGGGAAATCACCCTGCGCGGGGAAGTCACCGCCATTGGCGGCCTGAAGGAAAAGCTGCTGGCCGCATTGCGTGGCGGTATCAAGACCGTGCTCATCCCGGAAGAAAACGTCAAGGATCTGCAGGAGATCCCCGACAACGTGAAGAGCGGGCTGGAGATCGTCCCGGTGAAATGGATCGACAAGGTGCTGGAGGTGGCGCTGGAGCGCAAGCCCATCGCGCTGACCGAAGAAGAGATCGCAGCGGCCATCACGGCGCGCGAGAACCGGGAGGCATCGGCTGCGGCGGGGGCATCGGTGAAGCATTGAGGCAAACTTTTTCTGAACCACCGAAAAAGTGCGCTACAATTCATCCCATCGATGCCAAACGTTGTAGAATGCAAGGCTTCGGTAAATGCGGGAATAGCTCAGTTGGTAGAGCGCAACCTTGCCAAGGTTGAGGTCGAGAGTTCGAGACTCTTTTCCCGCTCCAGACTCCAAAAAAGGGGAAGCCAAAGCTTCCCCTTTTTGCCAAGGAAAGCATCTTCGGCGCGGTAGCAAAGCGGTTATGCACCGGATTGCAAATCCGTGTAGGTCGGTTCGACTCCGGCCCGCGCCTCCAGGTACTGAAATGGCCTGCTCTGTCGATGGGCAGCCAGAAATTGGCAAAAGCACCGGAAAATGGTGCTAGAATTTGAGGCTTGTTGGTTAGCAATGATCACCAAGCAATGCGGGAATAGCTCAGTTGGTAGAGCGCAACCTTGCCAAGGTTGAGGTCGAGAGTTCGAGACTCTTTTCCCGCTCCAATTATTGGGGCACGCAAAAGCGATGCTCAATTCGAAAAGGCCCGAAAGGGCCTTTTTCTTTTGCCGGCGGCAAAGACCGGGTCGCAGCCGGTGCCGCCAGATTTTCCCGGGCCGCACGCGCTCATCTCCGGGCTCCAACCGCCCTCCTCTCGGCCGCAGGACCGCAGCGCCGCATGGGACAATCGCCCTCCATGACACCGGAACAGTACGTCCAACAAAAAGCCGCAGCTTCCGGCAGCAGTTTCTACTACGCATTTCTCTTTCTTCCGCCACCGAGGCGGGCGGCCATCACGGCGTTCTACGCGTTCTGCCGCGAGGTGGACGATGTCGTGGACGAAGTGTCTGATGCCGGCGTCGCACGCACCAAGCTGGCCTGGTGGCAGGCCGAAGTGGCCAAGTCCTTCGCCGGCCAGGCCCCCACGCACCCGGTGATGCAGGCGCTCATGCCGCACACGGGGCTGTACGACATCGAGGAGCGGCACCTGCAGGCAGTGATCGATGGCTGCCAGATGGATCTGGAGCAGACCCGGTACCTTGATTTTCCGGGGCTCACGCGGTATTGCCACCAGGTGGCCGGCATCGTGGGCGAGGTGGCGGCGCGCATATTCGGGTCGGCCGACAAGCGCACGGTGGAGTACGCCCACACGCTCGGCCTCGCGTTCCAGCTGACGAACATCATTCGCGACGTGGGCGAAGACGCCATGATGGGCCGCATCTACCTGCCGGTGGCCGAGCTCCAGCAGTTCGACGTCAAGGCGCACGAGATCCTCAAGCGCCAGTATTCCGACCGCTTCACCGCACTCATGCGCTTCCAGGCCGAACGCGCGCATGGCCTCTACGACAAGGCGCTGGCATTGCTGCCACCGGAGCAACGGCGGGCGCAGAAGCCCGGGCTGATGATGGCCAGCATCTACCGCACGCTGTTGCGCGAAATCGAGCGCGACCAGTTCCAGGTATTGCACCAGCGCATCGCGCTCACGCCGCTGCGCAAGCTGTGGCTGGCGTGGAAGATGCAGGCGCTGGGGCGCATGTGATGCCGCGCCACACGGCAGCCCTTGGTGTCGCTGCCGCGCCTTTCTCCAGCCTCCGGAAGGGCTAACGCGCGATGCCACGCGTAGCCGTCATCGGCGCCGGCTGGGCCGGCCTGGCTGCGGCCATCGCAGCCGCACAGGCGGGCCATGCCGTCTCGGTCTATGAATCTGCCCGGATGCTGGGCGGGCGGGCCCGGGCCATGCCTCCGGGCGCAGAGCCCCCACCAGCGCCGGCAGTGCAGTCTCCGCACCGGCTCGACAACGGCCAGCACATTCTCATCGGCGCCTATACGCAATGCCTGCGGCTCATGCGCCTCGTGGGGGTGGATCCGGACGAAGCCCTGCTGCGCATGCCGCTGGCCCTCGTGTTTCCCGATGGTTCAGGCCTGCGTTTTCCCGATGCGCCGCCCCCGTGGGACGCGCTCTGGGGGATTTCCAGCGCGCGCGGCTGGAGCGTGTCCGAGCGCGCTGCCCTGCTGGGCCGCGCGGCCCGCTGGCGGCTCTCCGGCTTTCGTTGCGCGCCCCATGCCACCGTGGCGCAGCTCTGCGAAGGGCTTCCCGCCCGGCTGCTGCGCGAATTCATCGATCCGCTGTGCGTGTCCGCGCTGAACACGCCTTGCGATGTGGCGAGCGGTACCGTGTTCCTGCGGGTGCTGCGCGACAGCCTTTTCAGCGGCCGTGGAGGCTCCCACCTGCTGCTGCCGCGGCGCGACCTGGGTGCGCTCTGGCCGGAGGCCGCCGCCGATTGGTTGCGCAGCCGCGGGCACCCCGTGCAGGCCGGCCGGCGCATACAGCGCCTGGAGCGCCACCAGCCCGGCCCTGGCAGCCCCTGGAACGTGGATGGCGAAGCTTTCGATGCCGTGTTGCTGGCGGCGTCCAGCACGGAAGCGTCGCGGCTCGTGGAGGGCGCCGCGCAGGCACTGCCCCTTGCGGAGTCCGCACCGCTGCGCGCCTGGGCCGCCACGGCCGGCGCATTGCCGTTCACCGCCATCGCCACGGTCTATGCCCGGCTGCCGGCCGGCCAGGCAAGCCCTGCGCCCTGGTCCAGCCCGATGGTGGCCCTGCGCAACGGCCCAGGCGCCCCGGCGCAGTTCGTTTTCGACCGGGGCCGGTTGGGCGGCAGCCCAGGGCTCTTCGCCTTCGTGGTGAGCGCTTTCGAGGGAGAACGCGCCGCCCTGGAACAGGCCGTCGTCGAACAGGCGGCGCGCCAGCTCGAGCTTCCGGGCCTGCAGGTCGTGCAGACCGTGGTGGAGAAGCGCGCCACCTTCGCGTGCCTGCCGGCCCTGCAGCGCCCCATGCGAGCGATCGCCCCGGGGCTGCAGGCCTGCGGCGACTATGTGGAAGGCCCCTACCCCGCCACGCTGGAGGGAGCGGTGCTTTCAGGCACTGCGGCGGGCCAGCAGGTTTTGGGTCAAACCCGCTCCATGCCGCTGTAATTTGGTGATAGTTTGCTATTAAAAATATAGCAAATCAAACCGCAGCAGCGCCCGCTCCCACAGCCCGGCCCGGCCAGGGAAGGACATCCGCCAGCTTGAGCACCGCCAGGCCGGTGTTGCCCCAGAAGCGCTCCAGGCTCTCTCCGCGCTCGATGAGCAGGCGCTGCACGAGCGGCTCCAGCGCCGTGGTGGAGGCTTCGGCCACCAGCAGGTAACGCGGCTCTTCGGCCTCCTCGGCGCCATGGGCGGCCTCGTTGACCTGCACGACCCAGTCCAGCCCCACCAGCACCTCCAGCACGGGTTCGAGCTGCAGCGCGTCCACGCGCAGGGCCTGGGCCAGTTCGCCCGTGGGGAGACCGCGCCGGCGGGTGCCGCGGGCTTCATGCAATTGCTGCAGCACCTCGATGGCCAACTGGAAGCTCCAGCCCTGCTGGCCGGCGCTGCGCGCCACGCCGGTCAGCAGACTGGGCAGGTAGGCGGCCACCACCGCTCCCAGCAGCACGATGACCCAGGCCACGTAGATCCAGACCAGCAGGATCGGCAGCGTGGCGAAGGCGCCGTACAGCACCGAATAGGTGGGCACGGACGCAAGGTAGAGCCCCAGCACCTTCTTGGCGACCTCGATGCCCACGGAGACGAAAACCCCGCCCGACCACGCGTGCCGCCAGCGAACCTGGGTGTTGGGCACGTAGCGGTACAGCGCCGCGGTGCCGCCCGCCAGCAGCATGAATTCGATCGAATCGAAAAGCAGCCGCGCGCTGTCGGGCAGCGCGGCGTCCAGCCCGCGCGAGGCGCTGGACGCCACGGAGGTGGTGAGCGCGAGGCTGGCCGCCAGCACCAGCGGCCCTAGCGTGATGACGGCCCAGTAGATCAGCACGCGCTGGCCCAGCGGGCGCAGCCGTGGCACGCGCCAGATGTTGTTGAGCGTGCGGTCGATGGTGAGGATGAGCGCCAGCGCCGTGGCGAGCAGGATCGAGAAGCCCGCCACCCCCAGGCCGCTCGCCTTGGCGGCGAACTGCGTCAGGTAGCCCAGCACCTGGCGCGAGATGCTGTCGGGCACGAGGCTGTCGACCAGCCACCGCTGCAGCCCCGTCTGCAGCGTGCCGAAGATCGGGAAGGCCGTGAAGATCGCCAGCGCCACGGTGAAGAACGGCACCAGCGCGAGCAGCGTGGTGAAGGTGAGGCTGCTGGCCGTGAGGCCCAGGCGGTCTTCCCGGAAGCGTTCGCGCAGCGTCTGCGCGGTGGTGCGCCAGGGAAAGTGCGACAGGTCCGAGAGCAGGGCTTCGAAGCGCTGTGCGAGGTGGGCGGAAGGCATGGCCGATATGATGCCACCCCGATGACTCCGACCCCTGCCGTGACCCCGCCCGAGCCTTCGATCGCCGCCACCCGATGGCTTGCCGTGGGGAGCCTGATGGGCCTCATCGTGCTGTGCCTCGCGTGGGAACTGTGGCTCGCGCCGCTGCGGCCCGGTGGATCGTGGCTGGCCCTCAAGGCCCTGCCGCTCGCGCTGCCGCTCGCCGGATTGCTCAAGCACCGCATGTACACCTACCGCTGGGTCAGCCTGGTGGTGTGGCTGTACTTCACCGAGGGCGTGGTGCGCGCCTGGAGCGATGCGCCGCCGGGCCGCTGGCTGGCGCTGGCCGAGGTCGCGCTCTGCCTGGGCCTGTTCACCGCCTGCGCGCTGCACGTGCGGCTGCGGCAGCGGCAGGCGCGCGCCCGCAGCGCCGCCGCAGTGGCGACGGCCGCAGGCAATACTCCGGAGCCCGCCGCCCCCACACCCTCCCCGCGCCGCTGACCGTGCGCACTGCCCTCCCCGCCGTCCCTTCGCCCCCCGCCGTCCCTTCGCCCCCCGCCGTCCCTTCGCCCCCCGCCTCCGTTCACCCTACCGTCCCCGTTTCCGCGAGACCGACCGCCATGTCCACCTTCCTGATCGATACCCTGCGCCAGATCGTTGGCGATGCCCACGTGCTCACCGAAGGCGACCTCACCGCCTGGGAGCAGGACTGGCGCCGCCGCTCGCGCGGCAAGGCGCGCGCCGTGGTGCGGCCCGGCTCCACGGCCGAGGTGGCGGCGGTGGTGCGGGCCTGTGCCGATGCGGGCGCGCCCATCGTGCCGCAGGGCGGCAACACCGGGCTGGCCGTGGGCTCGATTCCCGATGCCTCCGGCACGCAGGTGGTGCTGAGCCTCACGCGCATGGCGGCCGTGCGCGCGGTGGATGCCGACAACCTCACCATGACCGTCGAGGCCGGCTGCGTGCTGCAGAACCTGCAGGACGTGGCCGAGAAGGCCGGGCTGCTGTTCCCCCTGAGCCTCGCGGCCGAGGGCAGCTGCACCATCGGCGGCAACCTGGCCACCAATGCCGGCGGAACGCAGGTCGTGCGCTACGGCAACACGCGCGATCTCTGCCTGGGCCTGGAGGTGGTGACGCCCCACGGCGAGGTCTGGGAGGGCCTGAAGGGCCTGCGCAAGGACAACACCGGCTACGACCTGCGCGACCTGTTCATCGGCAGCGAGGGCACGCTGGGCATCATCACCGCCGCTACGCTGAAGCTCTACCCCCGCCCTGCCGCGAGCCTCACGGCCTGGGCCGCCGTGCCCTCGATGGAAGCCGCGGTGCGCCTGCTGGGGATGGCGCACCAGCACCTGGGTGCCAGCCTCACGGGCTTCGAGGTAATGGGCCGCTTCGCGCTCGGCCTCGTCGCGCGGCACATGCCGCAGTTGCGCGTGCCCTTCATCGACCAGGAGGACGTGCCCTACGGGGTGCTGCTCGAAAACGCCGACAGCGAATCCGAGGCGCATGCGCGCGCGCGCTTCGAAGCGCTGCTGGAGACCGCGTTCGAAGACGGCTGCGTGAGCGATGCCGTGGTGGCCGAGAACCTGTCCCAGGCGCAGCAGCTCTGGCACATCCGCGAGAACATCCCGCTCGCGCAGGCCGAGGAAGGGCTCAACATCAAGCACGATATTTCCGTGCCGATCTCGCGCATCCCGGCCTTCGTCGAATACGCCGACGCGCTGCTGGCGCGCGAGGTGCCGGGGGTGCGGCTGGTCAACTTCGGGCACCTGGGCGACGGCAACCTGCACTACAACGTCCAGGCCCCCGCCGAGGGCGATGCCAAGGCCTTCCTGCGCGATGAGGAAAAGCGCGTGAACCACCTCGTGTACGAAGCCGTCGCCCGGTTCGGCGGCTCGTTCTCGGCGGAGCACGGCATCGGCGAACTGAAGGTGGACACGCTGGAGGCTTACCAGTCGCCCGTCGCGCTGACGATGATGCGGGCGATCAAGCAGGCGCTGGACCCGCGCGGGCTGCTCAATCCGGGCCGCGTTCTGGCACGGCGCCCCTGAAGCGGACCGCCGGGCGCCCACGATGCCCCGGTGGCAGAGCGACATTTGCTATATTAAAGATAGCAAACTATTCAATGAATCCGGCGGCATGGAGCATCTTTTGCGTTAAACCCTGCGCCATGGACCCTGCGGTGGCCAGGGCCCTCCAACGCCGGCGCGCAGATGCTGCACGCCCGGCCTAGAATCGCGGGCTGCCCTTTCGCCCGGCGCTGCCCTCCGGCAGCCGCCCGGCCGCCCCTCCGGAACGCCATGACCGACCGCCCCATCCGCCACCAGTACGAAGACTTCATGCGCCACGTGGCCACGCACGGCGTGGCCAAGGGCGACCGCACCGGCACCGGCACCCGCAGCGTCTTCGGGCACCAGATGCGCTTCGACCTGAACGAAGGCTTCCCGCTGGTGACCACCAAGAAGGTGCACCTCAAATCCATCATCCTGGAACTGCTGTGGTTCCTGCGCGGCGACCGCAACGTGCGCTGGCTCCAGGAGCGCGGCTGCACCATCTGGGACGAATGGGCGCGCGAGGACGGCGACCTGGGCCCCGTGTACGGCGTGCAGTGGCGCAGCTGGCCCACCGCGGACGGCGGTCACATCGATCAGATCGCGCAGGTGGTCGAGACCCTGCGCCGCAACCCGGATTCGCGGCGCATCCTCGTGAGCGCCTGGAACGTGGCCGAACTCGACCAGATGGCGCTCATGCCCTGCCACGCGCTCTTCCAGTTCTACGTCGCGCCCGCGCAGGAGCCCGGGGGCCGCGGCAAGCTCTCGTGCCAGCTCTATCAGCGCAGCGCCGATATCTTTCTGGGCGTGCCCTTCAACATCGCCAGCTACGCGCTGCTCACGCACATGGTGGCGCAGCAGTGCGACCTCGACGTGGGCGACTTCATCTGGACCGGCGGCGACTGCCACATCTACGACAACCACGCGGAGCAGGTGGCGCTGCAGCTCACGCGCGCGCCGCATCCCTACCCCGTGCTGCACCTGCGCCGCCGGCCCGCCAGCCTCTTCGACTACGAATACGACGATTTCGAGGTGGTGGGCTACGAGCACCACCCGGCCATCAAGGCCCCCGTGGCCGTGTGAGCGGCACGCCGCGCCGCCACCCCCTGTTTTCGCTTTCCCGCTTTCCATTTCGATAACAACACCATGTCCTCCCACGGCTTCCATGTCCATGGGCCGCACGACCACGCCGTCGAGCACGCCACCCAGCACGCCCCCTCCGACGCCGGCCACGGCGCCATGACCAGCCAGATCGCCATGGCCACCGCGATCATCGCCACGGTGGGCGCGATCTTCTCGTACATGGGCGGCGCCACGCAGGCCAACGCGGGCCTCATCAAGAACGATGCGGCCATCCGCAAGACGGAGGCGGCCAACCAGTGGGCCTACTACCAGTCCAAGAGCACCAAGCAGTCGCTGACCGAACTCGCACGCGACCTGGCCCCCGAGGCCCGCAGGCCCGAGCTGCAATCCCGCCTGGAGCGCTACGAACTCGAGAAGAACGACATCAAGAAGGCCGCGGAGGCGCTGGAAGCCCAATCGCTGGACCTCGACCGGCAAAGCGAGGCGCAGATGCACCAGCACCACCGCTGGGCCCAGGCCACCACGGCCCTGCAGGTGGCCATCGCCCTGGCCGCCATCGCGCTGCTCACGCGCCGCAAGTGGCTCGAATGGGGCATGTTCGGCGTGGCCGGCATCGGGCTGGTGGTGGGCGCGCTGGCGTTCTTCCACCTCTGATCCCATCCACTTCCGGCGCACTTGCGCCGGCGCCAGGAAGCACGACGATGCCACTGCAACTCATCTACGCGCGCGCCGCCAACGGCGTGATCGGCCGGGACAACGCCATGCCCTGGCACCTGCCCGAGGATCTGGCCCATTTCAAACAGCGCACGCACGGCGGCGCCGTGGTGATGGGCCGCAAGACCTGGGAGTCGCTGCCCGAGCGTTTCCGCCCCCTGCCCGGCCGCACCAACGTCGTGGTCACGCGCCAGGCAGACTGGCAAGCCTTCGGCGCCCTGCGTGCCACCGGGCTGGAAGAAGCCATCGCCCTGGCCCGCGCGCACAGCGACGCCGTCTGGATCATCGGCGGTGCACAGATCTACGCGCAGGCCCTGCCCCTGGCCGATGCCGTCGAGGTGACGGAGATCCAGCAGGATTTCGACGGCGACGCCCGTGCCCCCACGCTGGGGCCCGAATGGCAGGAAACGGCGCGCACCGAGACGCGGCAGTCGGCCCACGGCGGCCTGCCCTTCGCCTTCGTGAGCTACCGGCGCCGCTAGCGCCAACCTGCCTGCCACCACGCCGGCAGCCCCTGCCGAAACCTTCCATTTCTTCTGCGAGAGCCTTGCCATGAAGCTAGCCACCTGGAACATCAACTCCCTCTCCGTGCGCCTGCCGCAGGTGCTGGCATGGCTGGCCGACAACCCGGTGGATGCCATCGGCCTGCAGGAGCTCAAGCTGGTGGACGAGAAGTTTCCGCACGACGCCTTCGAGGCCGCGGGCTACCACGCCGTCAGCTTCGGCCAGAAAACGTACAACGGCGTCGCCCTGTTGAGCCGCACGCCGCTGCGCGACGTGGTGCGCAATATCCCGGGCCATGAAGACGCGCAGGCCCGCGTGATCGCAGCGACGCTGGACACGCCGGACGGCCCGTTGCGTGTCGTCAACTGCTATTTCGTGAACGGGCAGGCGCCAGGCTCGGAAAAGTTCGCCTACAAGATGCTCTGGCTGGCGGCGCTGCACCGCTGGCTGCGCGAAGAACTCCTGGCGCATCCCCGGCTGGTGCTGCTGGGAGACTTCAACGTGGCGCCCGAGGACCGCGATTCGTTCGATCCCGTCGGCCTGAAAGACACCATCCACCACACCGCCGAAGAACGCGCGCATTTCCAGGATCTGCTGAAGCTCGGGCTCACTGACGCTTTCCGCCTTTTCGAACACCCCGAGATGAGCTTCTCGTGGTGGGACTACCGCATGCTGGGCTTCCAGAAGAACCGGGGACTGCGCATCGATCACATCCTCGTGAGCGAGGCCCTCAAGGGCCGCGTCACCGCCTGCATGGTGGACCGCCTGCCGCGCAAGAATCCGCAGCCCAGCGATCATGCACCGGTAGTGGTCACGCTGGACTGAAGAGGCCACACACGCCGCCGGCGCCTTAACGGAACCTAGAGCAGTCTGTGAACCAACAAAAACGCCGTGGCGGTGCCACGGCGTGGGCGAGGCGGCCGCTTACACCGCCTCGCAACCGGGAAACCCCGGTGGCCCTGGGGGCTCGACATCCTCGCTCAGCGCGCAGCCTTGTAACGGTCGCGCAGGTCGCGGACTTCGTCATGGTTGCGCTGGGCACCCTCGGCTTGGCGCTCGACGATCGCACGGACGTTGGTGGGCAGCGAAGCCTTCAGGGCCTTGCGGTAGCGGGCCAGGGCGGCGTCCTCGCCGCGTTCGCACTCTTCCAGCACGGCCTTGTCGTCGCTGGTGCTGAGGGCGGTTTTCACCGACACCCAGCCGCGGTGCAGCGCGCCGGTCATCGAGCCGCCGCTGGACGGCTCGCCGCCGTGGTTGCGGATCTCTCGTTCCAGTTCCGCCGCGGCAGAGGCGCATTCGCTGGCATGGCGCAGCAGGATGCCCTTCAGTTCTGGAGACTCGGCATGCTCGGCGGACGCACGGAAACCGTACTCGCCATCGCGGCAGGATTCCAGCAGGTCGTCCAGCACATCGACCACGTCATCGTTGTCGACCAGTGCCGTGTCGCCGGTGGTGGACTGCGTCATGCTGCCCACCGCTGCGCCAGCACCGGTGTTTCCGGCGCGGTCCCAGGCGGCACGGGTCGCAGGACGGGCCTCGTCCCACTCCATGCCGCTCGTGCCGCGGGCCTGGCCCCAGTCGCGTGCCAGATGGGGTTCGACGGTATCAAAATCACCTTCGTAGCGGCCCACCGAGCTCCAGCCCAGTTCGTAGGCAGGACGGTATTCGTCATAGGTGCGGCCGCTGTGGTAGTAGGGCTCGCGCTGGTAGCTTTCGCGCCAGTAGGCGTCTTCGACCGTCGGGTTGACCGACTCGGCTGCGGCCTTGCCTGCCAGCCCACCGACGACAGCGCCCGCCACGCCACCCACGGCTGCGCCGATCGGCCCGCCGAAGGAACCCGCTGCCGCTCCGGCCATGGCGCCACCTGCAGCACCCACCCCGGTGCCCACGGGATGCGCGCCGGGCTCATTGGTCAAGGGGTCGCGGTTTGCATCGTTGAAATCCGACATGAATTCGCTCCGGTTGGTTGAACAATGACTTCATTCTGGAAGCCACCGTTTTTCCGGAGGGTCGGCCTTCGCACTGCAGGACTGTAGGACGTGCTCCAGTCCCATGGATGAGCTTTGGCCGCACCACAGCTCATCCTTTTGCTATCCATTCAATAGCAAACTATGCAACCGCGGGGGCGGCTGCGCTCCCTTAGCCGCCCACGTCCTCGGCCGCATCCAGCCCCAGTTCCTGGATCTTGCGGGTGATCGTGTTGCGGCCGATGCCCAGCCGCTGCGCGGCCTCCATGCGCCGGCCGTGCGTAGCCGTGAGTGCCGTGCGGATCAGCCGCGACTCGAACCTGCGCGTGAGGGCGTCCCACACCTCGGTCTGCCCGGAGGCCAGCAGGCGCTGGGCCTCGGTTTCGAGCGCGTGCTCCCACCCCACGAATTCGGCAGGGGTGGAACTGCCAGCGCCTGTCACCGAACCCGTCACAGCGGATGCCCCGAGCGACGATGCCGGGGAACCCGTGCTCACGAGCCCGGCAGGCCAGCCGCCGAGGCCGGCCATGCGCTCCGGGCGAGGCGCCGAGGGCGCGGTGGCGATGGTGTCCGGCGCCGCGGCCAGCGCGCCCGAGGCATCGCTGCGCGCATCCGCCACGGCCGCAGACGCGTGGGGCTGCAGCACGTCCACGGGGCCTTCCAGCACCTCGGGTGGCAGGTCCTGCTGGGAGATGACCTGGGCCGGCGCCATCACCGTGAGCCAATGGCAGATGTTCTCGAGCTGCCGCACGTTGCCGGGAAACGAGAACTGCCCGAGCCGTGCCAGGGCCGCATCGGAAATGCGCTTGGGTTCGACGCCGAGCTGCCGCGCACTCTGCTGAAGGAAGTGCCGCGTGAGCATGGGTACATCCTCGTGCCGCTCGCGCAGCGCGGGCAGGCGCAGGCGGATCACGTTGAGGCGGTGGAACAGATCCTCGCGGAAGGCGCCGTCCTTGACGCGCTGCTCCAGGTTCTGGTGCGTGGCGGCAATCACCCGCACATGGGCTTTCACGGCCGCGTGGCCGCCGACCCGGTAGAACTGGCCATCGGAGAGGACGCGCAGCAGGCGGGTCTGCAGGTCGAACGGCATGTCGCCGATTTCGTCCAGGAACAGCGTGCCGCCCTCGGCCTGCTCGAAACGGCCGCGCCGTTGTGTCTGGGCACCGGTGAACGCACCGCGCTCGTGGCCGAACAACTCGCTTTCCAGCAGATCCTTGGGAATGGCCGCGGTGTTGATGGCGACGAAGGGCCCCTCGGCCACCGGCGAGTGCTTGTGCAGCGCGCGGGCGACCAATTCCTTGCCCGAGCCAGACTCGCCGGTGATCAGCACCGTCACCTGGCTTTGGCTCAACCGCCCGATCGCACGGAACACATCCTGCATCGCCGGTGCCTGGCCCAGCATCTCGGGCGTGGCCGTCTGGCGCTCTTCGGTGACCTCTTCGCGCTGGCTCTCCTCGACCGCCCGGCGGATGAGCTCGACGGCCTTGGGCAGATCGAACGGCTTGGGCAGGTATTCGAACGCGCCCCGCTGGAAGGCCGAAACGGCGCTGTCGAGGTCGGAATACGCCGTCATGATGATGACCGGCAACCCGGGCTGCTGCTGGCGCACCTGCTCCAGCAGTTGCAGGCCCGAGCCCCCCGGCATGCGGATGTCGCTCACCAGCACCTGGGGGCCCTGGCGGGCCGGATCGCCGGCTGCGACTTCGGCCAGCGCATCGAGCACTTCACGCGGGTGGGTGAAGCTGCGTGTCGGCAGGTTCTCGCGGGCCAGCGCCTTTTCCAGGACGAAGCGGATCGAGGGGTCGTCGTCTACTATCCAGATCGGCTTCATGTGATGGTTCTACCTTGTTCTCGGGAAGGGAATGTCTCGGGACCTCAAGGCAAGGGAATGAGGATGCGGAAGTCGGTGCGACCCGGCACGCTGTCGCATTCGACCAAACCGTGGTGGCGCTGCACAAAGGTCTGTGCGAGCGTCAACCCCAGCCCCGACCCTCCATCACGCCCCGTGACCAGCGGATAGAAAATCCGCTCCTTGATCGCTTCGGGGACGCCCGGTCCGTTGTCGATGACATGCAATTCCAGTGCCAACCGGTACCTCTGCCGCCCGAAGGTGACCTGGCGCGCCACGCGCGTGCGGAGCGTGATCAAAGCATCGCCCGCCGCGATGCGCTCCGTCAGCACCTGCGCCGCGTTCTGCACAATGTTCAGCAGCGCCTGGATGAGCTGCGCCCGGTCCCCGCGGAACTCGGGGATGGAGATGTCGTAATCGCGCTGCACGCGCAGGCCCTGGGGATACTCGACAAGGATCAGCGACCGCACGCGCTCGCACACCTCGTGGATGTTAACGTCGCCGACCAGATGCGGGTGCCGGTGCGGCGCCAGCAGGCGGTCCACGAGGCTTTGCAGGCGATCAGCCTCGTGGATGATGACCTGCGTGTATTCGGTGAGCTCGGGATTGTCGAGCTCCATTTCCAGCAACTGCGCAGCACCGCGGATTCCGCCCAGCGGGTTTTTGATCTCATGCGCGAGGTTGCGGATCAGCTCCTTGTTGGCCAAGGCCTGCTCGCGCAGCCGCTCTTCCCGATCCTGCCGCGCCTGAGCCTCCAGCGGCCACATCTCGACCAGGATCTCGCCCGTGTGCTCCGCCACCGCCACATTCACATGGACAGGAACCTGCTCCTGCAATGCGCCCCGCCGGAGCCCGGCCTCGAACCGCAACGCGGCGAAGTCCTGCCCGCGGGCGCCCGCCAATGCGGTCTGCAGCAGCGCGGGGTCGGTGAAGAAGGTGGAGAAGTCGGTGGATTCGAGCGTGCGGCGCGACAGGCCCAGCATGTTTTCAAGGGCCGCATTCGCAAACATTACAGAGCCGTCCTGGTGCAGCACGGCCACGAGCGTCGAAACCAGATCCAGCGCGAGGTAACGCTCCGTGACCCGCAGTGAAGAACCCGGCGCCACGCTCAACGGCCGGCCGCGGCAGGCAACCGGGCGAGTTCGCGCTTGATGCCGGCGACATCGCTCTCTGCGCGCGACACGGCCGCCTTGAGCTCGGCCGTGCGTTCGATGTACACCTGCGGGTTGCGAAGCTCCAGCGCCGTCCGCTGAGGCTCTCCGTTGTTGTATTCCTTGCTCAAGTCGGCGAGGCGGGCTTCGGCCTTGCGCAATTCCGCTTCCAGGATGGAGCGGGCATCGGCATCGCGGGCGCGCTGGTCGTTGGCGTCCACACGCGGCGCGTTCGACGGGGATGCCGAAGGCGCCGAGGTACCACCACCGCCGCTACCCGAAGAAGCACTGTTTCCCGCCGAAGCACGGGTGCCCTGCACCACTGTGACATTGCCGCCCTCGACGAGCTTGCAACCCTTTTCACGGGCCTGGGCAGTGTTGTTGGTGTATTCGTTACCGCAACGATAGATGCGATCCTGGGACCAGGCCGCTGGTGCCATGGCGGCGAGCGCCAGGAGCACGGAGAGAGATTTCATCATTCAGAGTCCTCGCAATGCATGCCAGCGGCACGCGGAAGATGCCCTGGAAGTATCCCCCAATCCACCCTGCCGCTGCCACGGACCTGTGGCAGCGCAGGGTCTTCGGCGGTGCAACGGGGCAGCGCCAAAAGGAAAGGCGGCCAAAGCCGCCTTCCGAGGGGACAGCCCGATGGCAACGGCCACGGGCTTGCGCTGTTTTACAGCGAGTAGTACATGTCGTACTCGACGGGGTGCGGGGCCATCCGGAAACGGGTGACTTCCTGCATCTTGAGTTCGATGTAAGCATCGAGCATCGAATCGGAAAACACGCCGCCCTTGGTCAGGAAGCCGCGGTCCTTGTCCAGGTACTCCAGCGCCTGGTCCAGGCTGTGGCACACCGTGGGCACCAACTTGTCCTCTTCGGGCGGCAGGTGGTAGAGGTCCTTCGTGGCGGCCTCGCCAGGATGGATCTTGTTTTCCACACCGTCCAGGCCGGCCATCATCAGCGCCGAGAAGCACAGATACGGGTTGGCCGATGGATCGGGGAAGCGTGCCTCGATACGGCGGCCCTTCGGATTCGCCACGTAGGGAATGCGGATCGATGCAGAACGGTTGCGGGCCGAGTAGGCCAGCTTCACGGGGGCTTCGAAGCCGGGCACCAGGCGCTTGTAGCTGTTCGTGCCGGGGTTGGTGATGGCGTTCAGTGCACGTGCGTGCTTGATGATGCCGCCGATGTAGTACAGGGCGAAATCGCTCAGACCCGCATAGCCGTCGCCGGCGAACAGGTTCTTGCCGTCCTTCCAGATGGACTGGTGCACGTGCATGCCGGAGCCGTTGTCGCCAGCGTAGGGCTTGGGCATGAAGGTGGCGGTCTTGCCATAAGCGTTGGCCACGTTCCAGACCACATACTTCAGGACCTGTGTCCAGTCGGCGCGCTCGACCAGCGTGCTGAACTTGGTGCCGATTTCATTCTGGCCAGCGCCAGCCACTTCGTGGTGGAACACTTCAACCGGAATGCCCAGGGATTCGAGGATCAGGGACATCTCGGCACGCATGTCCTGCGTGCTGTCGACCGGGGGTACGGGGAAGTAGCCGCCCTTGACCGTGGGACGGTGGCCACGGTTGCCACCTTCGAGCTTGGCGCCCGAGTTCCAGGGTGCTTCGTACTCCTCGATCTCGAACATGACCTTGCCAGGCTCATTGGACCAGCGCACGCCGTCGAAGATGAAGAATTCAGGCTCCGGGCCGAAGAAAGCCGTGTCGCCCAGGCCGGAAGCCTTCAGGTAGGCTTCAGCACGCTTGGCGATGGAACGCGGGTCACGGTCGTAGGCCTTGCCATCGCCCGGCTCGATCACGTCGCACTGGAGGAACAGCGTGGTCTCTTCAAAGAACGGATCGATATTGGCCGTGTTCGGATCGGGCATGAGCTGCATGTCCGAAGCCTCGATACCCTTCCAGCCTGCCACCGACGATCCGTCGAAGGCGTGGCCCGACGTGAACTTGTCTTCGTCGAAGTGGGACACTGGCACGGTCACGTGCTGTTCCTTGCCACGGGTATCGGTGAAGCGGAAGTCCACGAACTTGACTTCGTTTTCCTTCACGATCTTCATCACGTCTGCAACGGTCTTGGCCATCAGGATCTCCAGGATTTAAGCGCTTGTTGAAAACACGGGAATAAAAGCAGGTTGCGTGCCAACGGCAGGCATCCATGCACTAAGGCGGAGCATGGACATACCAGCCCGCTAGCATCGCACCAAAAGCCAACCAAACTGGTGCGCATTTGAAGCCGAGAAGCGAATTTAAGAAGAACGCACCATTTCAGGGCCTAATTTCGCACCATATTCGTGCAGAGCGGAATACAACGCGCTCCAGGCGGGCGGAACCATTTCCTCTGGCCCTTTGACTCCCAACTCGATGTGGCGCCCATGTACAGGGTGGTCCACGCTGGGAAGGCTGAACACCCTAACCGCTGGATGATTACGTTCGACGGTTTCCATCAATGGCGTAAGGCTCGCCTCCATGGCCCCGTACACAACAATGGAGTGCTCGATCTGCGGGTTGCGATCGAACCACTGGCTGTATTGCTGGTCGAGTACCCATTCGATCATGGGCCAGGCCATGACTGGAAATCCCGGCAGAAAATGCACGGTCGAGCCACCGGCCCCATCGCAGGAAAAACCTGGAATCTTGTTGTAGGGATTCGGAATGATGCGCGCGCCCTGCGGAAACACTCCCATGTTCAGGCGGTGGATGTTGTCAGGCCGATCCGGTTCATACACAAGGCCTTGTTCACGCGCAGTGTCCTGCATGCGCTCGCGGATCAGCGCCTCCGCCTCAGGATGCAGTGCGAGGGGCAAGCCAAGAGCGCTTGCCGCGCACTGCCGGGTATGGTCATCCGGCGTGGCCCCGATGCCGCCGCAGGAGAACACCACATCGGCCGACGCAAATGCACGCTCCAAAGTGGCTGTGATGCGCGATGGATCGTCTCCCACGTAATCGGCATAGGCCAATTGCAGACCTCGAGCGGAAAGCAGTTCTATGGCCTTGGCCATATGCTTGTCGGCACGCTTGCCCGACAGTATTTCGTCGCCGACGATGATCAAGCCGAAAGAAGGAATCATGTTGCGGTAGGAGGTAGGGAAGCGGGCTGAAGCGGTGACGCTGGGATGGCAGGCGCGGCTGCGAAGTCGCCCCCTTCCCCTCGCTCACCGCGCTCATTTCGAAGCTGCTCCAACGCAGCCAGTGCATAGTGCGTGAACCAGAGGGAAGAGAAAGCGAAGACCAGGGTGTATATCCAGATCGCTGCCGGTACCAGAAAGACGAACGCCGCGGCGAACAACACGCCCGATGCCCAAACGATTCCCGGCGCCGCCCCCAGATAGCCGCACAGTATTCCCATGCCCAGCAGGCGCATGCGGTGGCGCTGAAAAATGGCAATGCGCTCTTCCTTGCTGGCATGGTCAGCCAACGCATCAAACGCCATCACACGGTACGTCAGCCATCCCCATATCAGCGGCGGCAGCACCAGAATCAGCGGCGGCACCAACCACAGTGGCACGGACAATAGCAACGCCACGAAGGCGGCGAACATGGATCCAAGAGACCATGCCAGGCTTGCGAAGAACGATCCACCCTTTTTCTGAGCAAGTACAGGGAAGCGACGTCTTGCCACCATCCGCACCAAAGCCGGGGTCATCAGCATGGCGACGGCCATCACAGCGATCAGCACGATGATGGGCGTCGCGCCAATGACCACCAGCAAGGGAGCGACAGCTGCGGGTGCATCGTCCATGCCGATGGCTCGCAGTCCGCTCCACAGCAGCCCAAGCCAATCGGATGCCTGAAGGGCATTTTGTACACCCGATACAGCCGCAGCCCACCAAAAATGTCCCGCGCCCCAAGCCATCAGTGCAATCAGCAAAAGAGGGAGAAGCGACAACGCAATAACGTATGGACGAATGCAATAGGCGGCAGCACGCCAAAAAGAATCGATCAGCAATCCCATGGTGCCGAGCATAGTCCCAAGCTGGGTCGCTATGCAGGTCAGGCCCTGCCCCAGAGCCTCTGCAATCCCCGCCACTGCTGTGACCAGAATCCCCGTCCATAGTCTCTGACACGACCGTCCGGGCCTGCCTCCACTTGGTCACGCACACCGGTGGGGTCGTAACGGAGCTCGAAATTGGCAGTGCGAAAAAGAATGTCCCACCACGGCAGAAGCACGCCGAAATTGTGCCCACCCAAGATGGGCTTCGCTGTCTGTTGTTGCGAAGATTCCTGTGCAGCTTGGGGCACCACGGATTCATGGCCAATCCCGATTGCATGGTGCAGCCGATGGAATCGCGGGCTCACCCACAACCGCTCTCCGATGCGCCCGAACCAAACGCGCACATTGGCGTGATGGAAGTTTTCGCTTAGTTGAGTGACCGCCACAATTGCGACAAATTGACCCGGCGCTACACCGATAAATTGAGCCACGGTTACTACGATCACGTCATGCAGGACGTCATCCAGCAGATGATTGCGGTTATCGCTCCACATCGTCATCTGTCGCTGTGAATGGTGCAGCGAGTGCAGTTTCCACCACCATTCGAAATGGTGCTGCCCGCGGTGAATCCAGTACTCCAAGCAGTCAAACACGACCAAATAAATGGCGAGGCTGACTAGGGGCAGATCGGTGAAGCCTGGCCAAAGATCATCCAGATGGAAAGTGCTTACGCCGCTCATGCGCGAAGCGCTCCAGAGAGAATCTAGCAGTGGCGTCAACGAAAAAAACAACGCCAATCGAAACAGTCCCAAGCGGTGGATCATCGTGTAGACCATGTCCACGCGGACAGCATGCCGGTCGGTGACATGTTCGACCGGCCGCCACCATTGAAGGGGAGCAATGACGAAAAGCATGATCAACAACTGTAGCCCCCCCACCAAGAGCCATCCAGTAGCGTCGTAACCGTCCTCCAATAAATTGGCGAGGCCTAGCGAAAACATGGCTGGCTGCACAACGGCTTCAAAAAGCCATTGCTGCATAACCGCGAAGTAGCTAGACAAGGCATCCATATCGATGATTCCCAAACACTCTTTTCAGACAGTTCGCCACCAATCGTCAAGGCTTGGGATTGCGCAACCAGTTTTGATAATCAGGATGCTCGCGCAAAGTCTTGAAACAAAAGCCTTTTTCTTTCAACCCGACTATCAATGGCTCCAACACCGCCGGCGCCCACGGGTCTTTACGGGACCAAATCCCCAAATGCGCCAGCAAAACATCACCTGACCGAATATTCTGCAAAGCCCGTTTCAGTAGCACAGAGTTACTGGCTCGCTCGCTGGACAACTCATCACCCAAGAAACCCGCTGGTGACCAGCCTACATGGGCATAGCCGCAATGCTGCGCAGAGGACAGCAGACGAGCCGAAGTCTTCCCGCCTGGTGCACGAAAAAGCGGCAATGGTGGCTTGCCAGTCACCTGCTGCAATCGACGTGCTGCCTGCGTGATTTCCTCACAGTATTCACGGGAAGTCATCGAAAACTCCTCCCCCGCCCGCGGCCCTGCAGAAGGCTGAATACGAAAAGCCGGTGCAGAAAGCGTTCCCGCATCTCCGCGCCAATAAGCGTGGTCCATCGTGTGGGAAGCAAACTCATGGCCTTCTAGCGCCCTGGCACGCCACCAAGGCGCCCAATGCTCGCCCAAGCTACCATCTCCTACTTGAGTACGTTCGTTTGCGGCAAAGAAGGTTACCTTGACATGCTGGCGAGAAAGCACATCGGCAACCAAGTCAGCTACACCCATGTGCCCTGTGTCGAAAGTAAGGTACACCGGCTTTATGCAGGCCGTTGTCGCCTCCGCACCTGCTTGAATAGCAACTGCCCCTCCCACGACCAATAGCGCGGTCTTCAGTATCGTGGTGTTAAACCGAGGCATAACGTTCAACCTTGTTACCGGCCAGCGTGACGTAAAGTCCAGACACCATGAGGTGACTTGCCCACGTTTACCTTACGCACCACTTTCCGCTCTTGGGTGTCAATTACAAGCATCTTGCGGGCCCAGCGAG
This sequence comes from Acidovorax sp. NCPPB 4044, assembly GCF_028069655.1. Lineage (NCBI taxonomy): Bacteria > Pseudomonadati > Pseudomonadota > Betaproteobacteria > Burkholderiales > Comamonadaceae > Acidovorax > Acidovorax sp. NCPPB 4044. The sequence continues at coordinate 968,010 of NZ_JAMCOS010000001.1, read as the reverse complement.
CACTTACATAGATCCAACGCCCATCGGGAGAGACATCCATGCAGTCAGGACCGCCTGGCGCAGCATAGCTATCGACGACTTGGTGTGTCACCATGTCAATCTTGCTAATTGTGTTTGCGACGCGATTGCTCACAAAAAGATGACGCCGATCTCCCGTGGCACGAAATGCATGCGCGCCATCTCCAGTTTTAATGCGCTGGATGCTGCGCGGCTGGGGTCCGGAGACATCGAATACCTCCACACTGTCTCCACCGGTCAAGCCAACGAATAGATGCCGATCGTCAGGCCCACCATAAACATCGGCTGGCATTGGCCCTGTTTTAATACGCCATTTAATTTTCTGGGTTGCCATATCAATGGCCACCAACTCGTCACTATCCTGCATCGTCGAATAAACAGTGCGACTTTGGCTATCTATCCAAAGATGGCTAGGCGTCTTTCCGGTTGCCACCCGTTGGACAAGTGTCAAGTCTTTGCCATCCCAGCGATAAAAATCAACGTGATTCAAACGATTGGCTGCCGTCACCAGCCATTTCATGTCAGGAGAAAACCGGAGGTGGTAAGGATCCACAATACCGCGAACAGTCCGCTGAACCTGTGCAGTGCGAGGATCAACGAAAGTCAGAGAATCCCCCAGAGCGTTGGCCACCACCAGAGATTTCTCATCTGGTGTGAGATACATATGGTGAGGCTCCTTGCCCGTAGGGATACGCGCAGTCTCGCTCCATGTCGACGGATCTATTACGCTGATGTCCGCTTCAAGAGAGTTGAGTACAAAAATGGGAGGAGGTAATTCGGCTGCATGAACGCCGCCGAGCAGCAAGATCAATGCAAAAGCGTTGCACCAACGCCGAAATAGCAAAAAATTCACAAAAGACCTTTTAGAGTAAGCGTTTTTGCTTCACGGCCAAATACAAGCTCAATTACGTCGCATTACGCCCAGTGATAGGCAAACTTGATTGCACCATTGGTACAGAACGCAGGAAAAGGTTCCCTATATTTCAAACGAGCAAGGCCAGATCACTCTCACTGAGCCAACGCCACTGCCCAGGCGAAAGATCTTCTGGCAGGTCAAGTCCACCAATCCGTATCCGTCGCAAATTCTCGACTCGATTGCTCACCGCAGCCACCATGCGTTTGACCTGATGATACTTACCTTCTGTTAGTGTGAGGTCAAAATTTCGATCATCTATCTGAACACACTGACTCGCGCGAACTGGCTTTGGATCATCATCAAGAATAACGCCCGCCAATAACCGCTCTATCTGATCGCTTGTAATTTGATGCTTGGCTGCAACCCTATAAACTTTCGCCAAATGCTTTTTAGGCGAGCTCATACGATGAATGAACTGCCCATCATCGCTAAATAAAAGCAATCCCGTTGTATCCTGATCGAGTCGACCTACGGCTTGGACACCAGCCAAGGCTCCTTTGCTCGGTCTTTGCCTTAATGGAGATGGGAGTAGCGTGTAAACGCTAGGATAAGTAGATGGCTTTTGCGAGCACTCTGTTGCGGGGGGTTTATTTAACATGATGTAAGCCTTCGCATGAAAAGGCCAAACAACCCCTTTGACAGAAAAACATGCTTGCTCTGCAACGACAATTTGCGTTGCATCCAAACAAGTAGTCATCTGGCTTTGCGCAGCTTCGCGCAGTTGCACCAAACCTTGTTGAACGAGACCGGCACAAATTCTACGAGTGCCAAACCCTTGTGAATACAACAACTCCTGCAATTGCATATTCAAGCAGCCTAGATTTTATAAAACCAACACCTACAAAGCATACATCCAATTTAATTGTCAACCTTATTTGGCTTTCAAAATGGATATGGTAGTTTTATTTCTCTGTAGCGCTAAATTGCGCAAAACGTTGAAGCGATATCCGAATCTTGAATTCTGGCTTCCAAAGCAAAACGCCCTCAGACCGAAGGGATCTGAGGGCGATTTGGGCTGTAGGAGCCTGACGATGACCTACTTTCACACGGGTATCCGCACTATCATCGGCGCAAAGTCGTTTCACTGTCCTGTTCGGGATGGGAAGGAGTGGGACCAACTTGCTATGGTCATCAGGCATAAAGGGTTGCTACCTTGATACATGATCAAGATGGCGAATTCATAGAGTTTTATCAGCGGTAATTTGACTACGTCTTGGCATAACAACTTGACGGTATGTCAAAGTTATAGGGTCAAGCCGCACGAGCAATTAGTACTGGTTAGCTTAACGCATTACTGCGCTTCCACACCCAGCCTATCAACGTCCTGGTCTTGAACGACTCTTTAGGGGGCTCAAGGCCCCGGCAGATCTCATCTTGAAACGAGTTTCCCGCTTAGATGCTTTCAGCGGTTATCTCTTCCACACTTAGCTACTCGGCAATGCCACTGGCGTGACAACCGATACACCAGAGGTGTGTCCACTCCGGTCCTCTCGTACTAGGAGCAGGCTTCCTCAAATCTGCAGCGCCCACGGAAGATAGGGACCAAACTGTCTCACGACGTTTTAAACCCAGCTCACGTACCTCTTTAAATGGCGAACAGCCATACCCTTGGGACCGGCTACAGCCCCAGGATGAGATGAGCCGACATCGAGGTGCCAAACACCGCCGTCGATATGAACTCTTGGGCGGTATCAGCCTGTTATCCCCAGAGTACCTTTTATCCGTTGAGCGATGGCCCTTCCATACAGAACCACCGGATCACTATGTCCTGCTTTCGCATCTGCTCGACTTGTCAGTCTCGCAGTTAAGCACGCTTATGCCATTGCACTATTAGCACGATGTCCGACCGTACCTAGCGTACCTTCGAACTCCTCCGTTACGCTTTGGGAGGAGACCGCCCCAGTCAAACTGCCTACCATGCACTGTCCCCGATCCCGATAAGGGACCTAGGTTAGAACCTCAAACGCACCAGGGTGGTATTTCAACGTTGGCTCCATGAGAACTAGCGTCCTCACTTCAAAGCCTCCCACCTATCCTACACAGATCCGTTCAAAGTCCAATACAAAGCTACAGTAAAGGTTCATGGGGTCTTTCCGTCTTTCCGCGGGGAGATTGCATCATCACAAACATTTCAACTTCGCTGAGTCTCAGGAGGAGACAGTGTGGCCATCGTTACGCCATTCGTGCAGGTCGGAACTTACCCGACAAGGAATTTCGCTACCTTAGGACCGTTATAGTTACGGCCGCCGTTTACTGGGACTTCAATCAAGAGCTTGCACCCCATCATTTAATCTTCCAGCACCGGGCAGGCGTCACACCCTATACGTCCACTTTCGTGTTTGCAGAGTGCTGTGTTTTTATTAAACAGTCGCAGCCACCGATTTTTTGCAACCGCTTTGGGCTCCCTTTGTACAAGTTCACCTACTTGCGGCATACCTTCTCCCGAAGTTACGGTATCAATTTGCCGAGTTCCTTCTCCTGAGTTCTCTCAAGCGCCTTAGAATACTCATCTCGCGCACCAGTGTCGGTTTGCGGTACGGTCGTGTGTAGCTGAAGCTTAGTGGCTTTTCCTGGAAGCAGGGTATCACTCACTTCGTCTGCAAGCAGACTCGTTATCACCCCTCATCTAAGCCCGGCGGATTTGCCTACCAGGCACGACTACAGGCTTGAACCAACATATCCAACAGTTGGCTGAGCTAACCTTCTCCGTCCCCACATCGCACTACACATCGGTACAGGAATATTGACCTGTTTCCCATCAGCTACGCATCTCTGCCTCGCCTTAGGGGCCGACTCACTCTACGCCGATGAACGTTGCGTAGAAAACCTTGCGCTTACGGCGAGGGGGCTTTTCACCCCCTTTAACGCTACTCATGTCAGCATTCGCACTTCTGATACCTCCAGCATCCGTCACCAGACACCTTCACAGGCTTACAGAACGCTCTCCTACCACGCACAGTAAACTGTGCATCCGCAGCTTCGGTAACTGGCTTAGCCCCGTTACATCTTCCGCGCAGGACGACTCGATCAGTGAGCTATTACGCTTTCTTTAAATGATGGCTGCTTCTAAGCCAACATCCTGACTGTTTTAGCCTTCCCACTTCGTTTCCCACTTAGCCAATTTTAGGGACCTTAGCTGGCGGTCTGGGTTGTTTCCCTCTTGAGTCCGGACGTTAGCACCCGGTGCTCTGTCTCCCAAGCTGTACTCGTCGGTATTCGGAGTTTGCCTTGGTTTGGTAAGTCGCCATGACCCCCTAGCCAAAACAGTGCTCTACCCCCGACGGTAATACTTGAGGCACTACCTAAATAGTTTTCGGAGAGAACCAGCTATTTCCAAGTTTGTTTAGCCTTTCACCCCTATCCACAGCTCATCCGCTAGTTTTGCAACACTAGTCGGTTCGGACCTCCAGTACCTGTTACGGCACCTTCATCCTGGCCATGGATAGATCACTTGGTTTCGGGTCTACACCCAGCGACTGAACGCCCTATTCGGACTCGATTTCTCTACGGCTTCCCTATTCGGTTAACCTTGCCACTGAATGTAAGTCGCTGACCCATTATACAAAAGGTACGCAGTCACCCTTTCGGGCTCCTACTTTTTGTAAGCATGCGGTTTCAGGATCTATTTCACTCCCCTCCCGGGGTTCTTTTCGCCTTTCCCTCACGGTACTTGTTCACTATCGGTCGATGATGAGTATTTAGCCTTGGAGGATGGTCCCCCCATATTCAGACAAGGTTTCTCGTGCCCCGCCCTACTTTTCTCTAGCTTAGTACCACACGTCTGTTTTCGCATACGGGACTATCACCCACTATGGCCGGACTTTCCATTCCGTTTTGCTAACAGTCTTGCTATCACTAGAAGGCTCCTCCGATTTCGCTCGCCACTACTTTCGGAATCTCGGTTGATGTCTTTTCCTCGAGCTACTGAGATGTTTCAGTTCACCCGGTTCGCCTCGCATACCTATGTATTCAGTATGCGATACCCCTAAGGGTGGGTTTCCCCATTCAGAAATCTCCGGATCAAAGCTTGTTTGCCAGCTCCCCGAAGCTTATCGCAGGCTATCACGTCTTTCGTCGCCTATCATCGCCAAGGCATCCACCACATGCTCTTAGTCACTTGACCCTATAACTTTGACACCTCTTGCGAAGTATCTCCGTTTATTTCAAGGACTTGCGAGGTCTTTCACCTCGCGCGTTATGCCGTAATGTGAATTTTTCTTTGGTATCACTACCTCGAGAACAATTCGTCATTACTTGAAATAAAGCAAAGCTTTAATTCGTTTTGACGCAATCAAATTAGTTGCCGACGGCACGGTGCAGTTTCCTGCTTTCCGCCGACAACGCTGATTCGACTCTATGAATTTTTAAAGAACAGCCGATTGATCCGGTCAATACCGGTCAACAACAAAAAAGCCTTTTACAAAGCCTCTTTGGTGTTGATTTTTATTTTCAATTGTTTGGTGGAGGATGACGGGATCGAACCGACGACCCCCTGCTTGCAAAGCAGGTGCTCTCCCAGCTGAGCTAATCCCCCTTCATTCCCCGCATCTGATGTTTGGAAGTATTTGGTGGGTCTAGTTGGGCTCGAACCAACGACCCCCGCCTTATCAAGACGGTGCTCTAACCAGCTGAGCTACAGACCCATGTCGGTTGCACCGACTTCTTCCAACAACCGATAAGTGTGGGCGTTCAATATTGAATGCTGTTTTCCAGAAAGGAGGTGATCCAGCCGCACCTTCCGATACGGCTACCTTGTTACGACTTCACCCCAGTCACGAACCCTGCCGTGGTAAGCGCCCTCCTTACGGTTAGGCTACCTACTTCTGGCAGAACCCGCTCCCATGGTGTGACGGGCGGTGTGTACAAGACCCGGGAACGTATTCACCGCGACATTCTGATCCGCGATTACTAGCGATTCCGACTTCACGCAGTCGAGTTGCAGACTGCGATCCGGACTACGACTGGCTTTATGGGATTAGCTCCCCCTCGCGGGTTGGCAACCCTCTGTACCAGCCATTGTATGACGTGTGTAGCCCCACCTATAAGGGCCATGAGGACTTGACGTCATCCCCACCTTCCTCCGGTTTGTCACCGGCAGTCCCATTAGAGTGCCCTTTCGTAGCAACTAATGGCAAGGGTTGCGCTCGTTGCGGGACTTAACCCAACATCTCACGACACGAGCTGACGACAGCCATGCAGCACCTGTGTTACGGCTCTCTTTCGAGCACGAAGCCATCTCTGGCAACTTCCGTACATGTCAAAGGTGGGTAAGGTTTTTCGCGTTGCATCGAATTAAACCACATCATCCACCGCTTGTGCGGGTCCCCGTCAATTCCTTTGAGTTTCAACCTTGCGGCCGTACTCCCCAGGCGGTCAACTTCACGCGTTAGCTTCGTTACTGAGTCAGTGAAGACCCAACAACCAGTTGACATCGTTTAGGGCGTGGACTACCAGGGTATCTAATCCTGTTTGCTCCCCACGCTTTCGTGCATGAGCGTCAGTGCAGGCCCAGGGGATTGCCTTCGCCATCGGTGTTCCTCCGCATATCTACGCATTTCACTGCTACACGCGGAATTCCATCCCCCTCTGCCGCACTCCAGCGATGCAGTCACAAATGCAGTTCCCAGGTTGAGCCCGGGGATTTCACATCTGTCTTACATCACCGCCTGCGCACGCTTTACGCCCAGTAATTCCGATTAACGCTTGCACCCTACGTATTACCGCGGCTGCTGGCACGTAGTTAGCCGGTGCTTATTCTTACGGTACCGTCATGACCTCAAAGTATTATTTCGAGGCTTTTCGTTCCGTACAAAAGCAGTTTACAACCCGAAGGCCTTCATCCTGCACGCGGCATGGCTGGATCAGGCTTGCGCCCATTGTCCAAAATTCCCCACTGCTGCCTCCCGTAGGAGTCTGGGCCGTGTCTCAGTCCCAGTGTGGCTGGTCGTCCTCTCAGACCAGCTACAGATCGTAGGCTTGGTAAGCCTTTACCCCACCAACTACCTAATCTGCCATCGGCCGCTCCGTTCGCGCAAGGCCTTGCGGTCCCCTGCTTTCATCCATAGATCTTATGCGGTATTAGCAAAGCTTTCGCCTCGTTATCCCCCACGATCGGGCACGTTCCGATGTATTACTCACCCGTTCGCCACTCGTCAGCATCCGAAGACCTGTTACCGTTCGACTTGCATGTGTAAGGCATGCCGCCAGCGTTCAATCTGAGCCAGGATCAAACTCTACAGTTCGATCTTGAAATTTAAAGTCTTTCGACTAACTCATAAAAACGGAATTGAAGTGAACTTCACTTCTATTCTCATGAGCGCTTGTAGTGCAAAGCACTAGTTCCGAAGAACTTGGCACTCTCCATCAAACGCCCACGCTTATCGGCTGTATATTTTTAAAGATCTGGAAGATCAGATTTCTCTTTTCTTCTTACCCTGCAGCGATCAGCAGAGCCTTGAATTCTAGCAGGCTTTTTAAAAACCTGTCAAACCTTGTGGTTATTCGCTTTTCTCGACTATCGCAACATTCGTCGCAACCGCCTCAACCAGCGAAGCCTTGAATCATACACCAGTTTTTACCACCAGCGCAACTCTCAGCAATCTTTCTTAACCACCCCCACCACCCAGAACCGCCGCGCCTTCGTCTCCTGCAGCACAACCAGCAATTCCTCGTAGCGAAGCCCGCTAGTATACATACGATCCGATGTCTGTCAGGAAAATTCCAGTTCTTTTTTAGATGCGCGAGCAGGGGATGTCCCCTCACCCGGGCTCGCCTTATTGCTCAGCATCAGAGATATAAACAAGACGGTGCATACGACCAAGCATGCAGAGTCAGTAGAGGTGACAGTGATGGACTAGCATCGCGGGCACTGGCATCTATGAGTCCCTCTTGAGCGTGTTCGCTGGACGTTCGCCAGGAAAGTGTTTCAGCGTGGCCAACACGACTTTGCCAAGAGCATGGTCAGATGCGTGTTATGAACTTTGCTCCGGGATCACGGAGCCACGGATAGGGTTTGCAGATCCCGCGCAAGCCTTATCCAACAGATGTCAGCGATGAAGAATGGAGCTTCGCTGCGCCTTACCTCACCTTGATGGACCAGCACGAGCCCCAGCGCGAGCACGATCTACGCGAAGTCTTCAAAGCCCTGCGCTGGCTGGACACGGGCTGCTTCGAGGCGATAGCGTAGGACCTGCGCTCCATCATCCGTGTGGAACAAGAACGTCAAGGCCAGCCCAGCGCTGTCGTTATGGACGGCCGCACACTGCAATCGAGCTGAAAGAGTGATCCACGTGCAGGCCACGACGGCTACAAACGCAAGCGCGGCAGTAAGGTGCACATGACCATGGACACGCTGGGTCACCTGTTGGCGGTGCACGTTACTCCGGCGGACGAATAAGAGCGTGTGCAGGTGCAGCGCCTGCGCGAAGACGTGCAGCAGTCCACAGGCCGCGCAGTGCAACTGACTTGGGCTGCTGAGCAGGGCTACATGGGTTAAGGCTGCGCAGGACAACGGTATCGACCTGCAAATGGGATAGCCCCCCTGATTCCTCCGGCCCCGTCCTGTCGCTTATCTTTCTTATTTTTGGAGATAGGAACAGGACTGTGCATATGACTAGGCATACGGAGTCAGTAGAGGTCCTTGGCTAAGAAAGCGGCCCTGGTATGGCGCACCTACGAGCCGGGCATGAGCGTGTCGCTGGTGGCCCGCCAGGAAGGCGTCTCGGCGGGACTACTGTTCCAGTGGCGCAAGCTCGAGTGCGACTCCGGCCCGACTGTGACATCCACCTTCACCGAAGACTGCTGCGACCGGGAGGTCATGGCCTGGCGGGCCTGGGAGGGCAAGGGACTGCCGGGCGAGCCCGTGCGCGAGATGCTCATCGAAGCCGTCGAACGCCGCTTCGGCACAGTAGAAGCGGTGCCGGCAGGCCAGGAACTGGAGTTGCTCAGCGACAACGGTGGTGCCTATATCGCCACCGAACGAGGGCGCTGGCCTGCGCGCTGGGTTTGAAGCCCATCAACACACCCGTGTGTAGCCCACAGAGCAACGGCATGGCCGAGGCTTCGTCAACACCTTCAAGCGTGACTACGTGCTCCGCATAGACCTGCGTGATGCCCGGACGGTTTTCGAACAGTTGCCGGCGGCCTTCGAGCGCTTCAACGAGGAGCATCCGCACTCGTCGCTGAGAATGCGCTCGCCTCGGGAGTTCAGGCGGCAGCAGGCCGCACAGGCAAGACTGGAACCATTGAAGGACCAGGCGCTTTATTGCGAATAGGACGGAGACAGGAATACGAGGGCAACATCATTAGTCCGCCTTGAACAACCCGTAAGCCGTTGATCTGTCTCGAAGTTCTTCGGCTTGCAGGTAGCAGGATTTGCAAGGTATGGTTTTGCCCGCCCCTGTTTTCTTGCAAATTCCTCTGGAGAGTTGGATGGGTCCGAAGCCTGCACAGCCTGAGTCCGGTGAGTTGTTCCGTTCACGACTGGACGAGCAGATCAACATGCGTCACCCGCTGGTCAAGCTGGCCGTGCTGATCGATTGGACGGAGATCGAACGCACGTTCGCGGTGCCCTTCACCTCCGGGCGTGGCCGGCCCGCTTTGCCACCGCGCCTGATCGCTGGGCTGCTGTACCTGCAGCAAACCTTCGATGCCTCCGACGAAGCCGTGGTGAACGCCTGGGTGGAGAACCCGTACTGGCAGTTCTTCTGCGGTGAGACCTACCTGCAGACCGAGGCGCCCATCGATCCGTCCAGCCTGACGCGCTGGAGAAAGCGCATCGGAGAAGAAGGCGTGGAGACACTGCTGGCCGCCAGCATCGATGCGGCCCGGCGGGGCGGTGTGATCGAGAAGGCCAGCGTGCAGCAGGTCATCGTGGACACCACCGTCATGCCCAAGGCCATCGCCCATCCCACCGACAGCCGCTTGCTGGACAAGAGCCGCCAGCATCTGGTCAAGGTGGCCGAGGACAACGGACTGCGGCTGCGCCAGAACTACAACCGGGTGGCACCGCGCCTGGCCGCGCAGATCGGGCGCTACGCGCACGCCAAGCAGTTCAAGCGGATGCGCAAGGCTGTGCGCAGGTTGCGCACTCGGGTCGGGCGGATCCATCGTGAAGTCTTCCGCCAGTTGCACGAGCTGCCCGAGGCGGCCCAGGCCAAGGTCCAGGACCTGCTGCAGCGCACTGGTCGCATCCTGGCGCAGCGCACGAAGGATAAGAACAAGCTGTACGCCCTGCATGCACCCGAGGTGGAGTGCATCAGCAAAGGCAAAGCCAGGACACCGTACGAGTTCGGTGTGAAGGTCAGCATCGCCACCACGCTCAAGGAAGGCCTGGTGGTAGGCATGCGCTCCATGCCGGGCAATCCCTATGACGGGCACACCCTGGCCGAGACACTGGAACAGGTGGGCATCCTCACCAGCACCGACAAGTCGCCCACCACGGCCATCGTGGACAAGGGCTACCGGGGCGTGGAGATAGAGGGCGTGCGCATCCTGCGCTCAGGTCAGAAACGAGGCATCTCCAGGGCGCTCAAAGCCATGATCAAGCGAAGAAGCGCCATCGAATCGGCCATCGGACACATGAAGATGGACGGGCGCCTCGCTCGCAACCCGCTCAAGGGGGTGCTGGGCGATGCGCTGCACGCGGTGATGTGCGGCGCTGGGCACAACCTGCGCATGATCCTGGCCGCGCTGCGGCTTCTATGCGCCCGATTCGGGCTGCCCATGCAGAAGGCTATCGCCGCGCTGGCCGCGCCTGGGCTCCACGTCCGAACTGTGGGCTGCTGCGGGTTTCGATGACACCTTGTTAAGGTTGAAGATGAAACCGGGAGAGGTCATGGAGAGAGTCAGAAGGACGTTCAGCCGAGCGTTCAAGCTCGAAGCGGTCAAATTGGTCACTGAGCGCGGGGTGACCGTAGCGCAGGCGGCCAAAGATTTGGACCTGCACGAGAACGTGCTGCGCAAGTGGGTACGAGAGCAACGCGTAGCGCCGCAGGATGCGTTTCCAGGTCAGGGCAAGCAGACGGCCCAGGACCACGAGATAGCCCAGCTACGCAGGGAAGTTGCCAAGCTCAAGATGGAGCGCGACATCCTGAAAAAAGGCCGCCGTGCATTCAACCGGTCAAGGCAACATCGCCTAAAAACGTTGTTGGAAGTTCGGTATGGAAGTGCGCAAGCGAGGATTGACGGCACAAGAGCGCCAGGAGTTGTGGGCTCGCTGGAAGGCTGGGCAGACGCTGACTGCCATCGGCGCCGCCCTGGGGAAGGCGCCGGGCTCAATCTACGGATTCCTTGCGACGGATGGTGGCATCAGTCCCAGACAACGTCGTCGGTCTGCGCATCAGCTACGCATCGATGAGCGCGAGGAGATCTCCCGTGGTTTGATGGCCGGGGTTTCGTTACGGCAGATCGCTACCGGCTTGGGCCGCTCCCCGTCGACGGTCAGCAAGGAGATCGCGCGCAACGGCGGAGCAGAGAGCTATCGTGCAATCGATGCAGATCGGAGAGCGTGGCAGCAGTCCACGCGTCCCAAGCCCTGCCGCCTGGCGAACAACCTTCGGTTGCGCGATCAGGTCGCTGCGAAGCTACAGGAGAACTGGTCTCCGCAGCAGATCGCCGGCTGGCTTCGCAAGCACTCCAATGGAGATTCCAACATGGAGCTGTCGCATGAAACCATCTACCGCAGCCTCTTCATCCAGGCACGCGGCGTCCTGAAGAAGGAGCTCATGGCGCACCTGCGCAGTCGCAGGCTGATGCGGCGCGCCAAGGTCTCGACCACCAAAGGCCAGCCGCGCGGTCAGATCATCGATGCGGTGTCGATCCGCGAGCGTCCGGCTCAAGCGCAGGACAGGTCCCTTCCCGGGCATTGGGAGGGGGACCTGATCTCGGGCGCCAAGAACAGCCACATCGCCACGTTGGTCGAGCGGCAGTCGCGCTACGTTGTGCTGGTACAAGTGAAGGGCAAGGACACCACCAGCGTGGTCGACGCACTCATGCGTGAAGTCCAGAAGCTGCCTGCCGGCCTCATGAATACCCTGACCTGGGACCGCGGCTCGGAACTGGCGCAGCACAAGCGGTTCACGCTCGCTACCGACGTGCAGGTGTACTTCTGCGATCCAAGGAGCCCATGGCAGCGAGGCACCAACGAGAACACCAACGGCCTGCTGCGCCAATACTTCCCGAAGGGTACGGACCTCTCGGTCTTCGACCAACGTCAGCTCGATGCGGTGGCCGCTCAGCTCAACGCCAGACCACGGCTGACGCTCGGCTTTGAAACGCCCGCCGATACACTGGCAGCTCATGTGTTGACCTGACCGGTTGAACGCACGGCCGCGTACTTTGCCAAGCAGTCCGGGTGAGGTACGCGTTCATTGAACGGGACGAAGGCGACTACGGTGTTCGCAGGCTGTGTGCGGTGATGCAGGTTCATCCCAGCGGTTATTACACGTGGAAGCAGCAGCCCACCAGCGAGAAGGTGCGCGATGACCAGCGCCTGCTGGGTTTGCTCAAGCAGGCCTGGTTGGAAAGCGGCTGCGTGTACGGATACCGTAAGCTCACCCAGGACATGCGGGATCTGGGCGAGCGCTGCGGCAAGCATCGAGTCGCCCGACTGCTACGCCAGGCCGGCATCCGCTCTCAAAGCGGTTATCGCCGGCGCGCGGGTGGCTGCGGGGGTATGCCTGCGGTGGTCGCGCCCAATCATTTGAATCGGCAGTTCATGCCCGAAAAGCCCAACCGGTCCTGGGCCACCGACATCACTTACATCCGCACCCATGAGGGCTGGCTGTATCTGGCGGTGGTGCTGGACCTGTTCTCGAGGCAGGTGATCGGCTGGTCTATGGGCAGCCGCATCGATACCGCACTGGTCCTCAATGCTTTGCTGATGGCCCTGTGGCGCCGGCAGCCCAAGGAGACGGTACTTGTGCATTCCGACCAGGGCTGTCAGTTCACAGGCCATGAATGGCAAGGCTTTCTGCGCGATCACAACCTGGCCAGCAGCATGAGCCGGCGGGGCAACTGCCACGACAACGCTGTGGTCGAAAGCTTCTTCCAACTGCTCAAGCGCGAGAGGATTCGCCGCCAGATCTACCCCACCCGGCAAGACGCCCGGGCCGATGTCTTCAACTACATCGAGATGTTCTACAACCCCAGGCGCCGCCATTCAACAGCCGGCAACCTGTCTCCGATAGAGTTCGAGAAACGCCATTCCCAACGGCTTGGAAGTGTCTAGTGAATCCGGGTCGATTCACGCGCAGGCATTCGACACTGGGCTACGTCAGCCCCGTAAAGTTCGAGCAAGCTCGAGAAGCTTAGGTCGGCGTCAATGCAACCCGCAGCAGCCCAGTCTTTGTGGGACTGTGGGCGACTGTCCAGGGCAGGTGCCGGACCGCATCATTCGGTCTTTGTGGTGCTTATGTTTCCCGCCGTCGTGTGAGTGCACGTGGCGGCGGACAATCATCACGCCCGTAACACAGCCTTCTGGGACCCAAAGCAGCCCCAAGTCAAGCGCGATCTAGAGTGTCGAGGCCGGTAGAATTGCACTTTTAGCACGGGTTCCTTTCTTATGTCTGCCTGGGTTCTTCCGGATCACATTGCTGATGTCCTGCCTTCTGAGGCCCGGCACATAGAACAGTTGCGTAGGGAATTTATCGACACAGCTGAGAGGTACGGTTACGAGTTGGTCATGCCTCCGTTGATAGAGCATCTAGAGTCTCTTTTGTCCGGCACTGGAGAAGCGCTCGATCTTCAAACCTTTAAATTGATTGATCAGCTTTCTGGTAAATCCTTGGGGCTTCGAGCAGACATAACTCAGCAGGTGGCACGCATAGACGCTCACTTATTGAATCGATTGGGAGTGACTCGGCTTTGCTATTGTGGTCCTGTTGTTCATACGCGCCCGGATCGCCCTCGCGCTAATAGGGAGCCATTGCAATTTGGAGCAGAAATATATGGGCATTCTGGAATTGAAGCAGATCTGGAAGCTCTAATGTTGGCTTTGAATTGCCTGAAATCTGCAGGCGTAAAAGATATTAATGTTGATTTGACAGATGTGCGCATTGTTCAATCAATTGTTAATTCTGTGTCTACAGATGTGGCAGTTATTCGAAAAATTTACGGAGCGTTGGCAAAGAAAGATGCGTCTGAACTAGCTGAGGCATCGACTGGATTGTCTTTTTATGTAAAAGACGCATTGCTGGCAATATTACGATTTTATGGGGGTGAGGTTGTTTTTTTGGAGCTTCAGAGGGCATTAACCCATTTTGATGGAGCGCTGGAGGTGTTAGAGAATTTGAGATCTATTGCGGCGCATTTAAAGGGTTATGCTGTATCTTTTGATTTTTCAGATATGAGGGGCTATTCGTACTATAGCGGAA